>JAEYWK010000213.1 GCA_023431345.1 Pseudomonadota bacterium | reverse complement strand
GGCGCGGGCTGTGACGCCGGGCGCGCCGCTGGGGCCACCGCGGCGGTCGTCGCGAACGCGGCTGCGGCCGGTGCCGCAGGCGCCACCGCGGGCACGCCGTGCGGAGGGGTGTTGGACGAAAACGGTTTCGCTTGGGCTGAGCCGCGCGGAAGCTCCGCGCCGCAGCCTAAGCAAAACTTGTAGTGGTCCTGGTTCTCCTTGCCGCACTTTGAACAGGTGATCACTATTTGATGCTCCCGGGCCCGGCGACTCGCCGTGGGGTGAGGGGACTCTACCCTCAAACCCTCGTAACCGCGCGATTATCTACGCCCTCTCGCGAGGGTCAAGCGCCCAGGCGGGTCTCCGGGGGCGAGCGCCGGCGTCACGTCGTCAAAAATGCGAGGGCGGCGCGGAGCAGCTCCGACATGCTCTCGTTCTCGACGCGCTTTCCCAGGTGCTCGACGGCGCGTTCGGCCTCACCGGGCCGATAGCCCATGTTGATGAGGGCCTTCAATAAGAGCTGCGTCGTGCCCGCGGTGGGGGCCTTGTGAGCCGACGTCTTTCCGAATGCCTCGGCGGGGAGCAACGAGGGGAGCTTATCGGCGAGCTCCACGACCAGCCGTTCGGCCGTCTTCTTGCCGATCCCTGGCACCTTGCTGAGGCGGCCCAGGTCACGCGCGGAGATGGCCTGCGACAGATCGCTGATGCTGAGGACACCGAGGACGCCGATGGCCGTCTTCGGACCGACATTCGGCACGGAGAGGAGCAGCCGGAAGACGCGACGCTCCAGCTCGCTGCCGAAGCCGAACAGCTCGAGCGCGTCTTCGCGCACGTGCGTATGCACCCAGAGCTCGACCTGCCCGGCGGCGTCGGTCACGGCGCGCCCCAGCGTGCCTACGGGCGCCGAGACATCGTAGCCGACGCCTCCGACATCGAGGATCAAGCCGCTCGGCTCCTCGGAAACGACGCGACCGCGCAGCCAACCAATCATCGCTTCGCGCCGTATACATCGAGCGCGGCGGAGGTGCTCCTTTTACGGTGCGGAGACCTCGTGTTATGGGCCGCGCATGCGGCTTTTCGCCTGGGCGCTGTCGGTTGGTCTCACGAGCATGGGCTGTGGTGGCTCGTCGAGCGAAACGCCGCCTCCGCTCGAGCCCGATCCCACGAGCTACCGCTACACGGGGCCGCGCGTTTCAACGAAGGAAGAGCCGGCGCGCGCCGAGGCGCGGCCCTCCAGCAGGGAAGCAGCGGACGAGCCGCTACCGAGCGCGCCCGGCCAGCCCGCGGCGGCGACTTGGGGCAGCGGCAAAACTCCGCCTGCGCCCGCACCCTCGCTCGAGCGTTAAAAGGATCCGGACAGCGAGAGGCCGGCTTGGTCGCGGCCGAGGACGGGGTAGAGCCGGGTGCGCGACGCGCTTTGGTTGGCGCGCGCGACGCGCTTGCCGTCGACCGCCCACCAGATCACGCCGCCAGCGACGGCGGCGACGCCGACTCCGGCGATCACGCCCGATGCGGTCATGTCACTGCGCGCCTTGTTGCCATCGTCGGCAGCTTGCGTGTTCATGCAGTTGGCGCGATCACCGCCGCAGCGATCCGTGGCGTCGTTGAGGTTCTTGTTGGCGCCGGCGTAGCCGATGACGCCGACGACGGTCACGGCGCCGCCGACGCCCATCACGATCCAGGGCCAGGGCGAGCGCTTGGCTCGCTCGTCGTGCTCGGGCTCAGCATCAGGCCGAGCCGGCTGCCCCGCGACAGCGGGCGAGAGGGCGCCCGTGGTGGTGGTGGGGGGGGGAGGAGCCGCCGCGGCCGCCGCGTCTTCTTCGGCGATCTTCTTCTTGAGCACCTCGATACGCCGGTTGATTTGCTCTTTTTCGCCGCTGGTCGGCTCGCGCGTCAAGAAGGTCTCCAGCGACACGACTGCCTGTCGCTTGCGCCCAGCGAGCTCGTAGGCGCGGGCCAAATTGAGCAGCAGCGGGTTGGCCGTGCAGTCGCGGCGATAGGCATCCTCCCAGTAGTCGATGGCGCGCGCGTAGTCGGCCTCGTTGAACGAGGCGTTGCCCGCTTGGAACGCGCCCTTGGCCGCCGCCACCTCGGCATCGGTGGGCTCACGCCCGCAATCCGGATAGCTCTTGGTCGGTTCCTCGGCGTGAGCTACGGCCGGGAAGGCGACAAAAGCGAGGACAGCGAGCAGCGGCTTGACGTTTCTGAGCATGCGAGTCTCGAGCTTCGAAGGAATGCAGCGAGGCCGTAGCATAGGGGGACCCTTCGCATGATCTCAACGTTTCAGACGCTCCGTCTCGGCCTCCGACGCGTTTAGCGGAGCCGTGAGCTCGCTGGGCGACGACTCGCATCTTTCTCGGCCAATTGGCCGAGGTTGAGCTCCAGGTGACGTCGGCCCCCTTGTGCCGCGGGCGCGATCGTGGCGAAGTTTCGCGCGGTGAAATCGTCTCCTTCCGCGCGCCGCGCTGTAGCCGTGCTGTTCATTGGCCTTGGCACGTACACGACGCTCGGCGCCGTGACGGGCACCGCGACTGCGCAAACGCGCAACGCCTCGCAGAAGCTCGAGGCCATCCGCCAGCTGATGGAGAAGGGGCAAGGCCTCTACATCGCCGGGAACTATCAGGCAGCCGCCGAAGTCTTCGAAGGCGGCTTCAAGCAATATCCCTACTCGGCGTTTTTGTTCAACGCTGGCGTCTGTTACCAAAAGCTCGGCGACGGCGACCGCGCGCTTGGAAAGTTCCGTGACTACGTGAAGGTCGATCCGACAGCGCCGGATCTGGAAAAGGTCAACCAGCGCATCGCGACGCTGGAGGCGGCGCGATTGCCCGCTGTCGTGACGCCCGAGGTCGGCGGCAGCGGCGGCAGCGGCGGCAGCGGCGGCGGCGATGGCTTGGGTGGCGGCGGCAGCGGAGGTGCGCCGGTCACGGTCCCCATCACTCCTCAGGTCGACGATGACAGCGCGATGCGCTCGCTGGTCGTCGTGGAGACCGATCCGCCTGACGCTCCGCTGCGCTTCTACTCGCGCACCGAAGCCGGCGCACCCGCGTTCAAGCTCGGCTCCCAAAACCCCGGCTGGAAAGAAATCGCCAACGCCCGCTCGCCCGCCAACCTCACGTTGGCGGTGGGCAAGTACCACGTGGTGGTCGAGAAGTTTCGCGACTTCAACGAGAGCCACGCCGACATCGACGTCTCTCCCGGTCACGTTTACCAGTTCAAAGCCAACCTCTCCCAGGGCGAGTTCATGGCGTTCCTGCGCGTCTCCGCCAACGTGAAGGGCGGTTACGTCTGGCTCGATGATCGCAAGAAGGAGCGACCTTTCTGGGGCGCCACGCCGCACGGCGAGCTCGTGAGCGCAGGCCAACACGAAGTGCTGGTCGAGGCTCCCGGCTTCGAGCCGCTGCTCGCGCCCGTGACCGTGAATCACGGCGAGCAGAAAGAGATGGAGGTCGCGCTCGTCCGCGTCGGCTACGGCTTCTTGCGCATCGACTCGAACGCGCCCGAGGTGAAGGTGCGCATCGATGAGCAGCCCAAGGGCGTGTGGAGGGCGGGCACCGAGCCGCTCGACGTGCAGGCCCCCTCCGGCCAGCACAAGCTCACGGTGGTCGCGGACGGACGCAAGACGTTCGAGGGCATGATCGACGTGCCGCGCGGTCAGGTGCTCCCGGTGCACGTGAAGATGATCCCCAAGTACCCGCGCGGCTCCGCTTGGACGCAGGCCGTGATCGGTGCGGCCTTCATCGGCGCCGCCGCGTACTTCGGCAACGAGTCGAACAAGATCCACGACCAGCTCAAGGAAGATCGCGCGCAAGGCCGCCTGGAAGAGGGGGATTCGCGCGCCACCAAAGGCCGCTGGTACTCGATCGGCGCCAACGGCGGCTTCGCGGTCGGCGGGGTGCTCGGCGTGCTCGCCACCTACAACTTCATCAAGGACCCTTTGCCCGAGTCTTCCATTCGCACCGACAAGCCCGTGGAGTTCGACGATCCGCGCAAGCAGCGGCCGATCGCCGAGCGGCTCCTGCCGCGCCAGCCGCGCCAGCGCTTGGCCGACAAGAGCCGCGAAATCGGCCCGGGCTCGGCCCCGCCCCAGGTCGGGCTCGGCGCGGTCGGGCCGGACGCGGCCGGCTTGTTCGTTGGAGGTAAGTTCTGATGCGCACCCAGGTCTTGTGCGTGCTCGCGCTGGCTAGCGCGGGGTGTTCGTGGCAGCGCTTCGACGACGTAGTCGAGAAGTCGCCGATCGTGCTGCTGAGTCGTCCCAAAGCCATCTCGAGCGGCTTCGGCTCGAGCTTGGCGACGGGCCGCGGCGAGAACGAAGACGACGTGGTCTTGCTCGTCGGCGGTGCGCCGCTCCGCTCCGGCGGAGCCGTGTTCAAGCTCGGCACCGGCGACTCGCCGAACCTCAGCGCGAGCGATACCGGCCACTGCATGGGGAGCGACGCGCCTTGCTACTTTTCTAGCGCGCCGGTCGCGCTGCAGGGCGTGCGCCGCCCGGGGGGAAAATGGCCGCTGTGCTTCGCCAACGGCATCGGCACCGCGGTGCGCGACACCGGCGTGGTCGTGCGCTGCTCCGACAGCGTGGAGTACGCGCTCGACGTCCCGGAGGTCGCGGCCGAGCTGCTGAAGGACTCGATCGAGACGGCTCAGCCCACGCTGGTGCGCTTCGGCGCCGATCGAGGCCCTGAGCCCGGCTTCATGGCGACGGCCGAGGAGGAGTCCGCGGTTTGGTACTACCCCCCGCTCGATCAAAAGTTCGTGGACATTCCGAACCCCGCTGACTCGAAGTCGCGCTGGCAGAAGAACCAACTGCGCAACCTGAGCGTGGCTCGCGTGGGTGAGAGCGGTCGCCTGCTCGTGGTGGGCATGCCTAGCGAGAACAGCGCGCGGATGTTCTACGCGCCCGACGGAGCGACGCCGGCGTACGTCGGCTGCCTCGGCGGGACTCAGGGCTTCGGTCGGGCGCTGGCGACGGGGCCGGTGGCGAAGGGGGATGACGACGACGAGCTCGTGATCTCCGACGAGTCCACCGTCTACGTCTTCGACGCCGCGAAGCTCGCCACGTTGGTTCCCACCACGTCGACCGAGTGCTCACTGGGGGCGCTCCCGGAAGGCTCGCTCGTCGCCTCGTTCAAATGCGGCTCGACCAAGAACATCTCCGGCTGTGAGTCATCGAGCTTCGGCGCCGCGCTCGCGGTGGGCGACCTGGACGGCGACGGTGACGGCGAGGTGGTGGTGGGCGCGCCCGGTATGACGGTGCGCCACGTAGCGAACGCGGGCGCGCTGCTCATCTACGACGTCGAGGAGGGCGACGGCGCGGAGCTGTACGACTTCAAGGACATCGCCTTCCTGTCTTCCGCGGAGCAAGACGATCGCCTCGGTAGCTCCATCGCCCTGCCGGCCATCGAGGGGCGCCAGATTATCGCCGCAGGGGCTCCCGGACACGGCAAGACAGCCCTATTTTACTGCCCGTCGTTCCTGCCGGATGACAAATCGGGCGCGCGCTGCAAGCCTGTCGATTGAAGGCCTCTCGGGGCCAGCCCCCGCAGAAAAATGCTGCCCGAGCATAAGCAAATCCTGGTCGTGGACGACGAGCCGAACCTGCGTCGCGTGCTCAGCGCGCAGCTGGAGCGCGACGGCTACGACGTGCACACGGCCGAGGACGGCGAGCAGGCGCTCGGCATCCTGAAAGAGCACCACATCGATTTGGTCATCACCGACCTGCGCATGCCGCGCCTCGACGGCATGGAGCTGCTCCGTCGCGCACAGAAGATGGACGCGGAGCTGCCGGTGGTGATGATCACGGCCCACGGCACCGTCGACAACGCGGTCGAGGCGCTCAAGACCGGCGCCTTCGACTACCTGACGAAGCCTTTCGATCAGGTGGAGGTGCGCACGATCGTAGCCAAGGCGCTGCGCACCCGTGATCTCTCGGCGACGGAGGCGAGCCGTCCGTTCCACGAGATCCCGGTCGAAGGTGCCCGCTACGGGATCATCGGTCAGAGCCACAGCATCCTGGATCTCTACGCGGTGTTGGATCGCGTGGCGGACACGCCGACCACGGTGCTGATCACGGGCGAGTCGGGCACGGGCAAGGAGCTGGTCGCGCGCGCCCTGCACGAGAGCTCGTCGCGGCGCGACAAATCCTTCATCAAGGTCAACTGCGCCGCCATCCCTAGGGATTTGATGGAGAGCGAGCTGTTCGGCTACGAGCGGGGCGCCTTCACGGGCGCCGTCGGCTCCAAGCCCGGGCGCTTCGAGCTCGCCAGCTCCGGCACGCTGTTCCTCGACGAGATCGGCTCGATCCCGGTGGAGATGCAGGTCAAGCTGCTGCGCGCCCTGCAGGAGAGCGAGTTCGAGCGCGTGGGCGGGGTGCGCACCATCCGCGTCGACGTGCGCTTGATCGCCGCGACGAACAGCGACTTGAAGAAGGAGATCGCGCAGGGCTCCTTCCGCGAGGACCTCTATTATCGCCTGAACGTGGTGCCGATTCGGCTGCCGTCGCTGCGCGAGCGCGCGGGCGACATCCCGCTGCTCGTCATGCACTTCATCCGCAAGTTCAACGCGCGGCTGAAGAAGAACATCGACGGCGTGGAGCCGCCCGCGCTGTCGCGGCTCATGTCGTACCCGTGGCCCGGGAACATTCGCGAGCTCGAGAACGTGATCGAGCGCGCGGTGTTGTTCTGCGATGGCCGCGAGCTGCGCCTGTCTGATCTGCCGGCCGAGGTGCAAGGTCAGCCGATCGTGTCCGCCCTCGACGCGGCGGCGGCGACCCCGCTCCCGCCGCCTTCGAGCGAGCCGACCTCGGCCATGTCCGACGGCTTGAAAGAGCAGGTCAAGGCAGCGATGAGCCGCCTGGAGCGCGAGCTCATCGTGCGCGCGCTGGAGCAGACGAGCGGTAACGTGACGCACGCGGCACGCCTGCTGAAGATTTCGCGCAAAGGGTTGCAGCTCAAGATGAAAGAGCTGGGGCTGCGCGAGCAGGGCGAGCGCGGCGAGGGCTGACGGTTGCGTGCGGCGTTCGGCGTTCGGGCCTCAGCGGGCCTTTTATTGGCCGTCTCGGGGCTGTCGCTGGGGTCCGCGTGTCGCCAGGGCGAGCCCGCTTTCGACGCGGCGCCGGCTCCGAGCACCAGCAGCAGCGCCCCGCGTTCGAGCATCGCCGCTCCCATTCCGCCCCCCGCGCCCCGGCGAGGCATGTTGTGGATCGAGCCTGGCCCGCTCGTGGCCGGGACTCCGCCCGGCACGCTGCCGCGCCTCGCGGATCAAGAGATGCCCGGCGAGCAGGTGATCCTGAAGGGCTTCTACATCGACACCTACCCTTACCCGAACGAGGAAGGCGCGATCCCGCTCACCAACGTGACCCGCGACGCCGCCGCCAAGCTCTGCGCTGACCAGGGCAAGCGTTTGTGCGGCGAGCTCGAGTGGGAGCGCGCGTGCAAAGGGCCGACCAACACCACGTACGAGTACGGCAGCGCTTACCGCGCCGACCGCTGCGGAACCGGCAACGAGCCCGCGCTCAGGCCGAGCGGCTTGCGCGTCGGCTGCCGAAGCGACTTCGGGGTACGCGACATGCATGGCGGCGCCTTCGAGTGGACAGCGAGCCCCTGGGGCCGGGGCACCGAGGCGGGCTTCTTCAGCGTGCGCGGCGGCAACGGTCCCAGCGGAGAGCTGGCCGGGCGCTGCGCCAACGCCCAGCCCCAGAAGCCGAGCACGCGCTCGGCCGTGATCGGTTTTCGCTGCTGCGCGGGGCCGCCGAAC
The DNA here is from genome assembly GCA_023431345.1 of Pseudomonadota bacterium. Classification (GTDB taxonomy): domain Bacteria; phylum Myxococcota_A; class Polyangia; order Polyangiales; family Polyangiaceae; genus PMG-095. Next base: position 65,208 of record JAEYWK010000213.1, on the reverse strand, counting down.
ACGGCCGAGGTCGTGCTCGACGTGCGACGAGGCCCCAAGCTCGAAGCCAAAGGCGTGGTCGACAAGGAGCTCGCGCGCACCTTCCTCGCCGCTTTGCCGAAGGAAGCCGAGGCCAAGCTACGTCGCTTCGGCGAGCCCCGCGTGGAGATGTTCTGGATTTGGCGGCCCATCGCCAACGAGGAGCTGCACGTCGCGCGTATTTGCAGTGGCCTCGGCAAGCAGCCGAGCTGCTCACTCTTGTTCGTGCGTCTCGGCGTCGGAGCGCCCGAAGTGCTCGGCTTTGCCGAGAGCGGCTTCGTGCCTGGCTCGCTCCACATCGAGCAGAGCTCGCGCGAGCTGTGGCTGCTCGGCGGCGACGACCCGGGCCCGTTCAAGCGCTGGGTCGGCTACGCGTGGGGGCAAATCAGCATCGGGCCCGTCGAGCGTCACGTGGACAAACCGAAGAAGAAGCCGAAGCGCTGACTGCGCCGTCCATCGCTGGCGCGCCCTCAGCGGCAAAGCCTCGAGCGGCCCGAAGCTCAGCTGTGGCACTCGACGTCGATGCGCGTCACCGCCGCTTTTTCGCGCTTCACCAAGCGATCCAGCTCGCGCTTGATTTCGTTCACGCGCGACGCGTGGGATGCCTTCGAAGCTTCGGCGTGGTTCTTGAGCGCCGTCTCGGTGGCGCGCAGCACGGCCACGTAGTCGCGCAGCGTGACGGCGAGCGGCGTCGCGCCGTGGGTGCGGGGCTCGAGCCGCTGGGCGAGCGCGGCGTAGCGTCCCGCGAGGCGAGCTTCACGCTCGGGTGACGGCGTCTTCGATAGCGCCTCGATTTCATCCAGCGCACCGTTCACCTCGAGCGCCAGGCCGCGGCACTCGCGAATTTCTCGGAATTTTCCGCAACCAGTCGCGCCCACGGTGATCGCCACGAGCAGCGCGAACACGGAGAGCGGGTGAGCCTGCGAGCGACGAGCCATGACGGGAGGGTAGCGCGCTCCGAGGCGCCTTGGGACAAGTTAGCGGGAGAGGTATGCTGCGCCCGCGCCGCCATGCGCTGGATCATCGTCAACGCGCTCCGAACCGCCTGGTCTGCCTGGCTCGGGCTGTCCTCGGGGGCGTGTGAAGCTCGGCCGACGCTCGAGCCCGCGCCGGCACCACGAGCGTCGCTCGCGCCTTCGCATGGAGCTTCGCGCCCCGCGCCTTCGCTCCCGGCCGCTGCCAGCGCGCCTTTGCCGCCCCCGCGCGCGGCCTCGAGCGAGACGGCGGCCATCGCGCGTCAGCTTCGGGCCAGCCGGTTGACGGTGCCCCCGCAGCGCGAGCACCGGCCACGCCTCGCGTTCGGGCGTGGCGTGCTCGGCCAACTGACCCACGATGAGCTGCGCGTGTTCGACTTGGCGAGCTTCGAACGCATCGCGTCCCATCCTCTCTCGGGCCCGCGCGCGCTCGTCGCCTTGGCCGACGGCGCGCTGTTGGCCGTCGGGGGCGACCGTGCGCTGCGTTTCGAGCCAGGCAATCGTCGCTTCGAGCCGGTGGTACGCCCGGCGCTGCTGTGGGGCGATATCTACGCCGACGCGCAGCTGCGCGACCGCATCTGGCTCTTCGATGGCGGCGGTGCTCCCGCGCTGGGCCCGCCCCAGCTGCACGCCTTTCGACTGGTGGCCGGCGCGGCCAGGGTGCAGCTGCCCGAGCAGAGCATCGAGCTGGCCGCTCCGCGGGGCGGCGTCTTCGGGGCCTCGCGAGAGGGAGTCTGGTTGTACTTGACGCCGGGGCGCGCCGAGCGCCTCAGCCCGGGCGGGTTGCGCCTACCGGGCTTCGCGCTCGCCGAGACCGAGCTGCCCGCCTGGGTGCTCCCGGCGCGGCGTCTCGACCAAGGCCTTTGGCTCGACGAAGCGGGCTCGCTGTCTCGACGCTTGGTCGTACCGCCTGGCCGCCGGCTGGGGGCGCCCGCCGAGCTGGCGGGGCGCCCGTATGCGGTGGCAGTGGGCGACGAGGGCAAACTGGTCGCGGTCACGGCCGTGACCGCGCCGGGGCCAGGCTTCGAGCTGCTCCTTTTGGATGCCGAGCTGCGCTTGGTCGCCCGTCGTGAGCTGCCGAGCGAAGAGCCCCCCGATGGCGACGACTGGGTGCAAGCAGTGACGGCCAACCAGCAGGTCGCGGTCTCGTCGACGAAGCCGCTGGTGGCGGTCGGCGGACCGGGCCGCTTGCGTGTGCTCGATGGGCGCGGCGAAGAGATTTTCTCGATTCCTTCTCGATAGTTGGGAAAGGCGCGGGGGGCCGCCACAAACTTGGCCGTTATGGCTCATCCGGGCAGAAGTGGGGTCTCATGTCCGCCATTGGAAGCGAGCCCGAGCTGCGTGACTTGCGGAAGCTCGCGGAGGAGCTGGCGCGACGACTGGGGGAGCGCGTCTCGACCGCGCACCTGCTCGCCGCCATCGTCTCCCAGCCCAGCAGCACTGCAGAGCTCTTGCGCGAGCGTCGCATCGCGACCGACGACGTCCTGCGCGTCGCGCGCGGTCTTTCGGGCGACGAGCTGGCCGAGCCGATAGCCTCGGCGCTGACGCGCGCGAAAGAGATCGGCGCCCGCATGGGGACGAACGCGCCGGCTGCGCCTCACTTGCTGCTCGCGCTCCTCGGTGAGCCGCGCGCCGTCGCGCGCCGCGTGCTCGAGGCGCTGAGCGTCGATGCCAGCCGCTTGCGAGCGCAGACCATGCAGGTGGGGTTGGGGTTGGTGGGCCGCCGCCGCCCCGTCGCGCAGAAGTCGCTCATGGCGCCAGCGCCGCCGCTGCCTCTAGAGCCTGAGCCGTCTCCGCCGCGCAAGACGGCGATGAAGGCGAGCTCGGCGATCAAGGTTCCGCTGTTCCCGCCGCCCAAGCGCACGCCCGCCGAGCCGGTGCCGTTGATGCAGGTGCGCGAGCTGCGCGACACGCCAGTGCCCGTCGTCACGCCGCCTGGAGAGCCCAAGAGCGGCCTCACCATCACCCGCGTGTTCGTGCCGCCGGGCGGGGGAGGCGCGCCGGCCCCCGCGCCCAGCGCCACCGCACAGGGTCCGGTCGAAGAGTCGGCGACGCCCAGCGGCGAAGGTCGCTTTCAGCTCGATCCGAAGCGCTTTCCCGTGCTGTGCGAGCTCGGTAAGAACCTGACCTTGCAGGCAGCGCGCGGCGAGCTCGACCCCGTCGTCGGCCGCGACGACGTCATCGAGCAGACGCTGGACGTCCTCGCCAAGCGCGAGGGCAACAATCCTTGCTTGGTGGGCGTGGCGGGCGTCGGCAAGACCAGCGTCGTCCGCGGCTTGGCTCAGCGCATCGCCGACGGGCGCGACGTGCAGGCGCTCGACGATCGGGTGGTGATTCAAATTCCGATCGGCGAGCTGATCGCTGGCACCGCCGTGCGCGGCGCGCTGGCGGGGCGCATCGCGGCCATCCGCAAAGAGGTGCTGGCGGCGCGCGGGCGAGTGGTGCTGTTTTTCGACGAAATTCACCAGCTGTTCTTGGGTGAAGCCGCGGAGGAGATTTCGTCGGAGCTGAAGCTATCGCTTTCGCGCGGCGAGCTGCCATGCATCGGCGCGACGACGGTCGAGGAGTTCCAAAAAGCCATCGGGCACGACGCGGCCCTGGCGCGCCGCTTCGGGCTCGTCGAGGTGGCGGAGCCGACGCGCGAGGATGCGTTCTTGATCCTCGACGCGCTGCGTCCCCGGCTCGAGCAGCATCACCGGGTGAGCTACGCCAAGGAGGCGCTGGCGCTCGGGGTGTCGTGGTCGATCCGCTATTTGCCGGGGCGGGCCCTGCCCGACAAGGCCGTGTCGATCTTGGATTTGGCGGGCGCTCGCACCCGCCGCAGGGGCAAGGCCGAGGTGTCGAGCGAGGCGGTGGCCGAGGTCGTGGCGGAGCTGGCCGACATGCCGGTGGAGCGCCTGCTCGAGTCGGACGGCGATCGCATGCTGCGACTCGAAGAGATCCTCGCCGATCGAGTGGTCGGCCATGGTCCGCAGATCGGCCGCATTGCCCGCATCTTGCGGCGCAACGCCGCCGGGCTCGGCTCGCGGCGACCGATCGGCAGCTTCCTCTTGCTCGGACCGACCGGCGTCGGCAAGACCGAGACCGCGAAGGCCATCGCAGAGGTGCTCTTCCACTGCGAGAGCGCCATGACGCGCCTCGATCTTTCCGAGTTCAGTGAGCCCCACGCGGTCGCGCGCCTGATCGGCGCTCCGCCCGGCTACGTGGGTCACGAAGCGGGCGGGCAGCTCACGGAGGCGGTGCGCCGCCGCCCGTACCAGGTGATCTTGCTCGACGAGCTGGAGAAGGCGCACCCGGACGTCTTGACCACGTTTTTGGGCGTCTTCGACGAAGGGCGGCTCACCGACGGCCGCGGGCGCCTGGTCGATTTCACGAACACCGTGATCTTGATGACGTCGAACCTCGGCGCCGAGGTGCTCGGCCAAGCCAGCAAGCGCCGCGTCGGCTTCGGTGGCGGCGAGCCCGCGTCGAGCGCCGAGGTCGGAGATAGAATCGTCCAGGCCGCCCGCGCCGCGCTGGCGCCCGAGCTGTACAACCGCATCGACGAGGTGCTGGTGTTCGCGCCGCTCAGCCGTGACGACGTGCGCGAGATCGCTCGCCGCCTGCTGGAAGGAGTGCGCACCGCGCTGCTCGCTCAGCGCGGCGTCGAGCTCGAGTACGGCCCCGAGCTGATCGAGCACTTGATGGACGCGGGTGGCTTCGAGCCCACCCTCGGCGCGCGGCCGATGAAGCGCACCATCGCGCGGCTGCTGGAAGCCCCGCTGGCGGAGCGGATCTTGCGCGGTGAGCTGCCGCGCGGCGCCGTGCTCTTGGCCGAGATCGAAGCGGGCGAGCTCGAGATCGACGTGCTGGTGCGCGAGCGCGCGCCAGCGGCAGAGTAACTTCGGGAGCAGCGACGCTCGAGCGTCAGAGTAGGCACAGCCCCAAAATGCAGCTGCGCTTGCCGGGGCATTTGTTGCCGCATTTCCCGCAGTTTTCCCGATCCGAGCGCAGGTTCACGCAGGCGCCGCCGCACTGGGCGAGGCCGGCGCTACAGGCCACTCCGCACTTGCCCCGATCACAGAGCGCGACGCCTCCCGTCACGTTCGGACAGGCGGCGTCGCACTTGCCGCAGTGGGCAGCGTCCGAGCTGGTGTCGACGCAGGAGTCACCGCAGCGGCGCTTGTCGCTGCCGCACTCGAAGGTACACTGGCCGGACTCGCAGCGCGCGGAGGCTCCCGCGGGCGCCGTGCACTCCACGTCGCACTTGCCGCAGTGCGCGACGTCTTTGGTCAGGTCGACGCAGGACCCGCTGCAGTCGGTCTTGGCACCGCAGGCGCTGGCGCACTTACCCGCCTGGCACACCTCGCCGGAGCCGCACGCCTTGCCGCAGCTGCCGCAGTGCTCCTTGCTCGAGCTGGTGTCGACGCATTGACCATCGCATTGCCGAAGCCCGCTGTTGCAGCGCGTCTCGCATTTCCCGGACACGCACTCGGCGACGCCGCCGGCCGGCGCGCTGCATACCTTGCCGCAGCCGCCGCAGTTGAGCGGGTCCGTCGCGACCGCTAGGCACTTTCCCGCGCAAGCGGCGTAGCCAGCATCGCAGGTGATCCCGCATTTGCCGCTGGCGCAGCTGGGCGCACCGTGCGGCGTGTCGGGGCACATCTCGCCGCATTCGCCGCAGTTCGCCGGGTCGGTGGCGAGGGTCACGCAGGAGCCGCCGCAGCTCGTGGTGCCGCTCGCGCAGCTGCTCTTGCACGCCCCGCCGCTGCACACCTCATTGGCGCCGCAGGTCTTGCCGCACGCGCCGCAGTTGCTCGGATCGCTGCTCGTCTTGACACAAGCGCCCGCGCACTCCGCGAAGCCCTGATCGCAAATCGTTCGACAGCCGCCGTCGACGCAGCTGGCGCTGCCGTGGGCGGGGGCGTCGCAGGCTTTGCCGCAACCGCCGCAGTTCAGCGGATCGCTCTTCGGATCGGTGCACTCGCTATCGCACATCACGCGGCCGGTCGCGCAGCTGAAGCCGCAGACGGCGTCTTGGCAGCTGGCGCTGCCGCCCGTCGGCGGGGCGCAGGCTTTGCCGCAGCCGCCGCAGTGCTCGACGGCGCTCGTGGTGTCCACGCACGCGCCGGCGCAGGCGACCTTGTCCCCGGCGCAGCTGTCCGCGCACTGGCCGTCGGAGCAAACCTGGCCGTCTGGGCAGCTCTTGCCACAGTCACCGCAGTGGCTGGGGTCGCTCTCCACGTCCACGCAGCTGCCGTCACAGCTCTGGAGCGGAGCGCGGCAGGCGAGCTCGCACCGACCGCCGGCGCAGCTCGCTTCCGCGCCCGCCGCGGCGGGGCAGGCCCGCCCGCAGCCGCCGCAGTTACGGGGGTCAGTGTCGAGATCGACGCAGGCGCTCCCGCAGGGCGCGAGCGGCTTGTTGCAAACGAAGTTGCAATCCCCGTCGACACAAACGCCGCTGCCGCCCGCGGGCGCGCTGCAGGTAGCGCCGCAGCCGCCGCAGTTCTTGGCGTCGAGCGCTGGGTCCACGCAAGCCTGCCCGCAGGTCAAGCCGGGCTCGTCGCAGCGCTCGGCGCCAGCGGGGGGGCTGCTCGTGCCAGCCTTGACGCAGGTGCGGGTGGAGGCGTCGCACTCGTAGCCGCTCACGCAGCGCCCGGCGGCGTCGCAAGGCTTGCCGTCGAGGCTCGTGGAGAGGTCGTTGGCGCAGCTCGCCAGCAAGAAAGCGATCAGGAGCCCGCACAGGGCGCGGAACGTGATGCGCATCAGAAGCGACCTTTCGCGATGGCGGTGCAGCTATCCAAACCACAGCCGAGCCCCACCCGTGTCTTCTCTGGCTCGCGCTGATCGAGCAGCAGCAGCACGCCGCCGCTGACCACCAGCGCGCTGCCCACGCCGGCCAGCACGCGCGCCGTGAGCTGGTCGGTCTGCATGCGATCGCTGTGCTGCTTGAAGTCGAGCTGAGTCGTGGCGTCGCGCGCGCGATCTTGGTCGCCGCGTCGCTTCAGCTCGAACGCTACCGCCCCGCCCAGCGTCGCCAGGCCGGCGCCGCCGACGACGTAGGGCCAGGCCCCGAAGCGGACAGGGCGCGCCTCGTCGCGGGCGCTCGTGGTGCGCTGAGGGAGCGGCAGCGACGCCATGCTAAAGTTGAGTTCTTCGGCGCTGCGCGGCGTCAGCGATACCTCACTCTGGGCCTCGCGGTAGCCCGGGAGATGGAGCATCACGCGGTGCTGTCCCAGTGCCAAATCCCCCGTGAAAGGCGTCACGCCGACGGCGCGTCCGTCGATCGATACCTGCGCGCCCGGCGGCATGGAAAGCACCGTCAACTGCTGCTGTCCGGTCCGAGCCAGCTGACTCGTGAGCTCGCTCACGCGGGCGCGGACCTCGGACGCGTTCTTGGCGTTCGGGCTGCGCCGCAGGTAGTCACGGTACCAGCGCAGCGCGCCGCTCACGTCCGAGAGGCGCTCGTAGGCGCGCGCGATATTGAACGAAAGCGCTGGGCTCGGCGCCAGTCGATCGGCCTCGACGAACTCGCGTACGGCTCGCTGGTAACGACCTGCGCTATAATGCGCCGACCCGGCTTGAAAGTGTTGCTTGGCTTGCTCGCGCCGGCCCTCGACGCTGGCCTCGCTGCTCGGCGACTCGGCGGCTGCGCTCGGCGAGTAAAGTTGGGACGCCGCCGCGGCGAGGACGAAGCAACAAGCTCGGAAGCTCGGCAACATGGTGGGTACGCAAGCAGTGGGGGTGGACGGAAGCGGGCCGGTAAGGAGTTCTCGATAGGGCTCAATAGGGATTGAGCAGATCCGAGGAGTGCGCTTGCCGGACCGGTAGCGCCTCGGGCAACGCGTCGCGGACCGGCGTCTCGCCCTTGGGCATCGCGGCCGTCAGCGTGCTCGCGTTGAGCTGCTTCGGCGCGGTCGGGGGCGCCGCGCGACGGGCCGGTGCGGGCGTCTCCTGGATGCGCTCGTTCTCGTTCTCGTTGGTCTCCATCGCCGCGACGGCGAGCGGCTCGGCTACGGGCGGGAGCTCGGGCGCCTTGAGCTTGGGGGGCGGGGGCGGCAAGGACTCCGGTACGCCCAGCGAGGCGGCGGCCGCACGCGGTGCGTCGGCCACGGCGGCGCTCATCGTGCTGCTCCAGCCGGGCCAGCCTCTCGTCACTTCACGCCAGGTGATACCGACGCCGCCCGCGGTCAGCGCCAGCGCGCACGCGACCGCGACCGGAGTGCGAGAACGCTTGCGCGCTCGCACGAGCGGCAGCTCGATACCGCGCTCGCTCGGAGGCGAAGGGTGCGCGACCGACACCAGCGTCGCGTGATCGTGCTGCGCGCGCGGCAAGACGTGCACGCGCGGGCTACCGCCGGTCTGGCCCTCGTGGTTGCGCCCGAACCACTTGGCTTCGAGCGAGGAGCCGGTCGCGTCTTCGAGCACGCCCTGCGCCATCAACCAGCCGGCGAGCTCCTGCCCGAGCTCGAAGATCGAGCCTGGCCGGAGCTCGCGGTCCTTGGTCAAGCCGCGCATCACCAGCCGCGATAGCTCCGGGTCGACGCCGCAGGCTTCATCGAGCGGCACCGGCTCGTCTTGAACGACGCTGCGCAGGACTTGCTGGCAGCTGTCGCCGACGAAGGGCGGATTGCCCGATAGCGCCTCATACAGCATGGCGCAAAAGGACCAAACGTCGGAGCGAGGGTCGATGTCGTTCCGGCCGAACGCCTGCTCAGGCGACATGTAGTCGGGACTGCCGAGCAGCGTGCCCGTCTGAGTCTGTACGGCGCCCCCGGTGACGACGGTGCTCGTCACTTTCGCGATGCCGAAGTCGAGCAGCTTGGGCTGCAGCGCATTGCCGTCGGTGGCGAGGAATATGTTGTCGGGCTTCAGGTCACGGTGGACCACGCCGCGCGAGTGCGCGAGCGACAACCCCTCGGCGATGGGGAGCAATAGCTGCAGCGCGTCGACCGCCGGCAGGGGGCCGCGCTCGAGCAGCGAGCCTAGGCTCTCGCCGCTGAGCAGCTCCATCACGATGAAGGGGTCGCCGGACTCGGCCTCGCCGATGTCGAACACCCGAACGATGCTGGGATGAACGAGCTTGGCGCCAGCGCGCGCCTCGACGCGCAGGCGCTCGCCCAGCTCTGCGCTCGGCAGGTCCGGCCGCAGCAGCTTGATGGCCACCGGGACCTCGAGCTGCAGGTTGAAGGCGCGCCACACGCTGCCCATGCCGCCTTCGCCGAGTAGGCTCTCGAGCCGATATTTCTGCGCGATGACACGCGGCTCGGTAGCCCGATGAGCGCTGGGAGCCTGCAAAGTCATGACCGCTGACTCAGCAACTTCCGCGCCAGCTTCGTCATCCTTAGGGATGACGTACGTTTACGGGCCGCTCGCCTGACGAAATCGCCACGCTGAGTCGCTTTGGTCCCGCGCTTTCGTGCGCGTGGCCCTGCGTCGCTTCTGCCTCGGTGGCGCCGTCCCGCACTTCGCCCCTCGGTCCCCGATCCGCGGACTCGGTCCCCCGCGTCTGGCCGTCAGTGAGGAGCAGCTTCCAATGCGCGCCGGTAGCGCTCGCGCCGCAGGTCGTCCGAGAGGATCTCGAAGGCTTCGTCCAGCACGGTCAGGATGGCGTCCATGTCGTCTCGCAAGTCGGCGGTCGTAGGCGTGAGAATTCGCGCCGGGTCGAGCTCTTCGCGGAGCTCCGTGTAAGCGCGCTTGACGTCGTAGCTGGTGGCGCTTCTGGCAACGCCGAGCAGCGCGAAGTAGTCGCCTTCGTCGACGAGGGCGCGGCGCGCGGCGATGCGGGAGCGCAGCGCCTCGTGGTCCAAGCGATCGGGCTCGTGACGGGTGAGTGAAGGTTCGGCGCGTCGCTCCGGGGGGCTGACCCCCGCCGTCTCCAAGATGCCCAGCTCGACGAGCGCCAGCAGCGCGGAGCTGAAGTCGCGCGACTGCGCGCGCGTGAGCACGTCGCCGACGCTGTCTCCGTCGACGCGCAGCACGAGCTCCGCCTCCTCCGACGGCAGCGCACACTCACCGAGCAGCTGCTGGCTCTTGCCGAGCCTGAGTCGTACCGCGCTGCCACCGAGCCGCGCGATGGAAGCGTCGGGGGGCGAGACTCGTCTCACCAGCTCGACCAGTACCTCCGCGCCCGTCGCGCCTCCGAATACGGCAGGCTCCGTCGCGAGGCGCGGCGGAACCTCGGGCTCGACGCCGGTCTCGGCGCGCTCTAGCCGCGCGATGCGACCGATCAGCCATTCGGCGTGGGTGCGCAGCACTGGCCACAGCTCGTCTTGCTGCAAGTAACCGTGCGCAATCAACGCGGCGCCGGCGTGACGGCCGAAGAGCGGCAGCTTGCGTCCGAGCTTGAGGCTCGAGTCCGCGGGCAGGTTACCGCGCTCGATCAGGCACGCCACCAGCGACTCGTTGTCGACGCTCGTGGCGGCGGTCACGAAATCGCCATCACGAAACACCACGCGGCGTATGCCATCGGGGGCTTCGAAGGCGATCGCGCCCGTGTAACGCGAGCGCACCGCCAGCGCGAGGCAGCGCACCGCTTCGCCGGCCCGCAGCGTCGTCGGCAGCTCGAGCGGCTGCGGACCGAGCGGCGCCGGCGCAGGCGCTTCTTCGATCGCCGGAGGCAGCGGCGCCGGCGCGACGTCGAGCGTCGCCGCCTTGGGCGGCTTCGTCGACACCTGCTGCGAGCCGGTGAGCGGCGCGCTCGGCGGCGGCACCTCCGACGGAGCGCCTCCCGCGGAGGTACCACGCTCGGCGGCTCCATTCGGCGGCGGCGCGGGCTCGGACGGCGCGCTCGCCACAGAGGCGCGCGGCGGGATCGCGGGCGGCGTTTTGGGGGGCTCTGTTTCTCGACTGGGCGGCGGCTCCGTGCGCGCTCCGTCCCCGGGGAACGCGACGTCGAGCACCTCGGGCGCGGTGCCCGCTGCTGGGGCTTTGCTGCCCGTGCCGCCGCCGGTCTTGGTGCCCGTGCCGCCCGTGCCGCTGGTGCCGCGCGACGTGCCTCGCTCGTCGGCGCCGCCGTGCGTGCTCGGCCCCGCGTCGCTCTCGTCGCCGTCGTCGAGATCCAGCGGCTCATCCAGCGCAGCCAGCACGTCGCTCGGCAAGATGGCCTCGAGCTCGGCCTCCGGCGAGAGGCGATCGGAAGGCGGCGCGACCGAGGCGCGGCTTTGAGTGACGCGCTGCTCGGCTCGACCCAAGAGCGACTCCAGCTCGGGACTCAAGCGCGCCTGGGGCAGCACCGCCGCGCTGGGCGCGACCGACATCGGCGGCGAGTCTTCACGCCGCAAGCTGTTGGGGACGCTCTCGGGGGCGCTCAGCGGTGAGCTGACGGGGCTGCTGGGCGGTATCGACGGCGACGGCGACGGCGGTGGCGCGACCCAGGTCGAGCTCTTCGGTGGCTGGGTCGGCGGCGGCTCAGGGAACTGCGCGGAGCTGGCTTTTTGATCGTAGCGAAACGGGCGTCGCGTGGCGGCCACTAAGATTGGCGCGCGGCCACCGGGCGCCAAGCGGGGTCGGGGCTCGTGGCGCGTCGGCGGCCCGATCAACGCTTCGACCTTGCGCGTGAGCGCGGCGTCGTTCACGGGGCGATCGAATGAGCCGCTGCCTTCTCGCTCGATGATGCCCGTCAGCTCGGGCAAGCTTTGGCTGCCGCGCTCGCGGACGAACACCACGTCCACGCGATGCCCGCCGGGGACGTCGCGGTGAATGCGCTCGACGCTCTCGACAGCGCCGGGAGCGTCGGCGTCGCACAAGATCAGCGCGGGCCGCTGCACCGAGACGCGATTGACGAGCAGGCCGAGCGGGACATCGACGACCTGGTAGCCGCGCGTGCGTAGAGCCGAGATGAGTCGCTCCGCTTCGGCAGAAGCGTCGCTCACGAAGATCAGGGCTCCGATCTCGGACGAGCTCCCTGAGGAGCTGCCTGTCGAGCTTCCCGTTTCGCTTCCGGCCGGAGGATCGGGCACCACGGAGATCCGGAGTCTAAGTCGAGTCCGCGTCGTTCGTCCGCTCAGACTTCGGCAAATCCGCCAACTTGCTGCCGGCTGAAGGCTTGGCCTCCTCACCACCGCCGAGCAGGCGCACGGCCAAGCTCGCCCCGGCGGCCGGCCAGAATCGAGCTGAGACGACGGCGAAGACCAGCAAGGCAACCAACGTGAGCTCGCCGGACGTCAGTCCCAACATGCGCACCGTGTAGCTTAGGAGCGCGCTTGGGGCGAGGGGGTTCACCGCAAGCCCCGCTTTGCGCCGCGCTGTCGAACGGCTAGCACGGCGCCGATGTCGGATGACGTGCGTCGTTCTTACGTGATTGGCCTGGGAGCCAACCTGGGTGACCGAATGCCCACGCTGCAATCGGCGGCGCTGGCACTGGAAGCTCACGGCGTCGTGCGGGCGCTGTCGGATCTTTATGAGACAGGTGCGGTGGGTCCGCCGCAGCCCGACTACCTGAACGCTGCGGTGCTGCTCGAATCCGCGCTCGCTCCTCAGGAGCTGCTCACCGCGCTGCTGGCCATCGAGCGCGTTCATGGTCGTGAGCGCCGAGAGCGCTGGGGGGCCCGCACGCTGGATTTGGACCTCCTGCATAGCCCAGGGCTGGTTCTGCGGCTGCCCGAGCTGACCTTGCCGCATCCGGAGCTCGCCCGTAGGGCGTTCGCTCTCGTGCCGCTCGTCGACGTGCTGCCGGAGGCGAGGGATCCTGTTTCGGGGCTCCGCTACGTCGACGTTCTTGCGACGTTGGAGCGGGACGGGGTGCGGCGCGTCGCGGCTCGCTCGGAATGGGACCCGCGGCCGCAGTGAGTGCTCCAGGGTGAGTGGAAATCGCTCTTCTCGATGTGCGCGGCTACAGTAGACAGACTGGTGTCGAGGTGGTACGAGCGCGCGCGCCGATGACCGGATTTGGCGCTCTTACTCAGTCGCTACCTAGCGCTCGCGTTCTCGCGATGAGCGGTAGCCCCATCGATCTGGATTTCAACAACGTCGTTGTGTTCCAGATCGTCATCTTCGTCTTCCTCATCTTGGTGCTCAAGCCGCTCTTGTTCGACCCGATGTTGAAGGTGTTTGCGCTGCGCGAGGAGCGCACCGAGGGCGCCCGCGACACCGCGCGCGAGCTCGAGGAGCAAGCTGGTGAGCTGCTCACGCGCTACGAGGCCGAGCTATCGCGCGTCAGCCAAGCCGCCGCCGAGGAGCGCGACCGCTTGCGCGCCGAGACGACCAAGCTCGAAGCGCAGATCTTGAACGAGGCGCGCGACGCCGCGGCGAAGATCGTCGACGAGGGGCGCCGGCGCATCGAGACCGAGGTGAACGCGATCCGCTTCGAGCTCGGCAAGCAGTCCGAGCGGCTCGCGGGTGACATCGCGACGCGCGTGCTCGGCCGGGAGGCAAACTGATGAGAGCCCTACTTCGAATCGGGGTCTGCGCGGCCGCGGTCTTGCTCGCGGGCGTAGCGCTCGCGGAGGGTGACGAGCACGGCCACGCGCCGTCTCCCGAAGCCCCTGCGGCCGGCGCGCACGTGGCCGCCGACGCTCATGCCGAGGGGCACGGCGAGCACGGCGAAGGCCACGGCGAGCACGGCGCCCACCACGCGCCGACGTTCGACGACATCAACTGGTTTCATGGCTTTCTCGGCGAGAAAGAAGGGCTCTCCGAGCCCGACCTGCTGTGGCGCCCCAAGGGCATGCCCGTCCCGTTCGGTGCGCTGGCGCTGAACGCGGCCATCCTCTACTGGCTGCTGATCCGCTTCGGCAAGAAGCCGATCAGCGAGGGCCTCAAGGCCCGCAAGCTGGGGATCATGAAGGGGATGGAGGACGCCGCTCGGGTCAAGGCACAAGCCGAGGCCCGTCTGGCCGAGTACCAACAAAAGCTCGACGACATCGACCAAGAGGTGGCTCGCATCAAGCGCGAGATGAAGGAAGCGGGCGAGACGGAGCGTGCCCGCATCTTGAGCGAGGCGAAAGAGCGCCGCACCCGCATGGAGCGCGACGCGCGGACGCTGATCGAGCAAGAGCTCAAGGCCGCTCGCGAGGCGCTGCTGCGTGACACGGTGCGCGCTGCCGTCAAGTCCGCGGCCACGACGCTGAGCACCAAAATCGGCGACGGCGATCAGCAGCGCTTGGGCGACGAATACCTGGCGTCGATCAAAGCCTCCGGCGCCGCGTTGCGAGGAAGACTATGAGCCAAGCCCCCGTCGCCGATCGCTACGCCCGCGCCATCTTCGAGCTGGGCGTGGAGACCGGCCAGCTCTCCGCCATCACCGAGCAGGTGCGGCGTTTCGCTCGCGTGTACGCGGGCAGCGCCGAGCTCCGCGCGGTGCTCGACAACCCCGTCATCGAAGCCGAAAAGCGCGACGCCGTCCTGGGCGAGGTGTCGGCGCGGCTGTCGCTCGGCGGCAGCGCCCTGAACCTGATCAAGCTGCTCGCGTCGCGCAAGAAGCTGCGGGTGGTGCCGGACATCGCGCGTCGCCTCGATCGCTTGAGCGACGAGAAGGCGGGCGTGGTGCGCGCCACCGTCACGAGCGCCAAGCCCATGCCCGACGCGTTCTTTCAAAAGCTACAGGCGGAGCTGGAAGCCGCCACCGCGCGCAAGATCGTGCTCGAGCGCCGCGAAGACCCGTCGCTCATCGCCGGCTTCGTGACGCGCATCGGAGACAACACCATCGACGGCTCCGTTCGCGGTCGCCTCGACGAGCTCGAACGCCAACTGGTGGGTCAAGCCTGACGGCCGTCGCGCCGCGCTTCCCGCTCCCTCCCAAAGACTAAAACCCCCCAACCTCAGCAGATTCGGAACACCTCGCCATGCAGCTTAGCGCCGACGAAATTTCATCGATCATCAAGAAGCAGATCCAGAACTTCGACCGGGCCGCGATGGTCAGCGAGACCGGCACGGTGCTCGCGACCGGCGACGGTATCGCGCGCGTCTACGGCCTCGAAGGCGTGATGGCCGGTGAGCTCGTCGAATTCCCGGGCAACCTGTTCGGCCTGACCCTGAACCTCGAGCAGGACAACGTCGGCGTGGCCGTGCTCGGTGACGCCAGCGGCGTGAAAGAAGGCGACGTCGTCAAGCGCACGGGCCGCATCGCGGACGTGCCGGTGGGCGACGCCGTGATTGGCCGCATCGTCAACGCGCTCGGTCAGCCGATCGACGGCAAGGGCGCGATCGAGAGCCCGCAGCGCCGCCGCATCGAGGTGAAGGCGCCGGGCATCATCGGCCGCCAGCCGGTGAAGGAGCCGATGCAGACCGGCATCAAGGCCATCGACGCCATGATCCCGATCGGCCGCGGTCAGCGCGAGCTCATCATCGGCGACCGCCAGACGGGCAAGACGACGATCGCCGTCGACACCATCATCAATCAAAAGGGCAACGGCGTCGTTTGCATCTACGTCGCGATCGGCCAGAAGGCGTCGACCGTCGCGCAGGTGGTCGAGAAGCTGAAGCAGCACGGCGCGATGGACTACACCATCGTCGTCGTCGCGACCGCGACCGAGTCGGCGCCGCTGCAGTTCTTGGCGCCCTACACCGGCGTCACCATCGGCGAGTTCTTCCGCGACACCGGCCGCCACGCCCTCTGCATCTACGACGATCTTTCGAAGCAAGCCGTTGCTTACCGACAGATGTCGCTGCTGCTGCGCCGCCCGCCGGGCCGCGAGGCTTACCCGGGCGACGTGTTCTACGTCCACTCGCGCCTGCTCGAGCGCGCGGCCAAGATGGGCGACCGCTACCACGTGGTGAAGAAGGGCACGACGGTCCCCGCCGGCGACCTGACTTTCCGCGGCGTCGACGGCAAGCTGCACGTCGGCGAAGAGGCGAAGCACGCCGCCGATGCCTCGCTCAAGGAGCAGCCCAACGCCGCCGAGCTCGAGATCCAGAAAGATCCGCACTCCGGCGGCTCGCTCACGGCGCTGCCGATCATCGAGACGCAGGCCGGCGACGTGTCCGCGTACATCCCCACCAACGTGATCTCCATCACCGACGGTCAGATCTTCCTCGAGTCCGACCTGTTCTTCTCCGGCGTCCGCCCCGCGATCAACGTCGGTATCTCGGTGAGCCGCGTCGGTGGTAGCGCGCAGATCAAGGCCATGAAGAAGGTCGCCGGTACCTTGCGCCTCGACCTGGCGCAGTTCCGCGAGATGGCCGCGTTCGCCCAGTTCGCCAGCGATCTCGACGCCGCCACCCGCGCTCAGCTCGAGCGCGGCAAGCGCCTGGTGGAGCTGCTCAAGCAGGGGCAATACGTGCCGCTGCCGGTCGAGAAGCAGGTCGTGATCGTGTACGCCGGCACCGCCGGTTACACCGACAAGCTGCCCGTCGAGTCGCTGAAGCAGTACGAGCAGGACCTGTACCGCTACATCGACGAGAAACACCCCGAGCTGTGGACCGACATCAAGGCCAAGCGCGAGATCACCGACGACATCAAGAAGACCTTGGACAAGGCGCTGAAGTCGTTCGGCAAGAAGTTCGTGGCCTCCGGGGAAGAGTGAGCCTTTGGCGAACCTCAAGCAGATTCGTAAACGCATCGCGAGCGTGAAGAGCACGCAGAAGATCACGCGCGCCATGAAGATGGTCGCGGGTGCTCGTCTGACGCGCGCTCAGCAGCGCATCGTGGCGCTCCGCCCGTACGCGGTACAGACGGCGAAGGTGCTGGCCGAGGTCACGGCGGCGGGCGCGGTCGAAGAGGAGGAGTCGGGCACTGAGTCCGCTCATCCGCTGCTCACGCGTCGTCCGGTCAAGAGCGTGCTGCTCTTGGTCATCACCAGCGATCGCGGTCAGTGCGGCGCCTTCAACACCAACATCTTGCGCGCCGCCGAGCGCGAGCGCCGCGCGCGCGAGGCCGAAGGCCAAACCGTGCACCTCGCCGTGATCGGTCGCAAGGGTCGTGACTTCTACCAGCGCCGTAAGATCCCGCTGTTTCACGTCTTCTCCGGTATTTGGGAGAAGCTGGAAGCAGAGACGGCCCGAGTGGTGGCGCGCAAGGTGCTCGGCCCGTTCTTGAAGGGCGAGGTCGACTCGATTCAGGTCGTTTACAACGAGTTCAAGAGCGCCATGACCCAGAAGGTCGTGGTGGAGCCGCTGTTCCCGCTCGCCCCCACCCAGCCGGCTGAAGGCAAGGGCGACGAGGCAACCGCGCTCGTCAACCCCGACGAGTTCTTGTTCGAGCCGAGCAAGGAAGCGCTGCTCGAGCGGCTGGTGCCAATGTACGTAGAGATCTCGCTGCTGCGCGCGCTCTACGAGTCGATGGCGTCCGAGCTCGGCGCGCGCATGACCGCGATGGACTCCGCGACCAAGAACGCCTCGGAGGTGATCGGGCAGCTCACGCTCCAGTACAACCGCGCGCGTCAGGCCGCCATCACCACCGAGCTGATGGAAATCATCGGCGGCGCCGAAGCGCTGAAGGACTGATTGGTGGCCAAGCGCTCCGGTTCGAAGGGCTCGCGCGGCGAGCGCAGAGCCGGACGTGATCGCGCCGCTCGAGCCCGTGAGCGCGGGTTGCCCGAGCGGCGCGAGGAGCCGGCGCGGATTCGCGCGCGCGCGCTCGAGCCGAGCCGCAGTGAAGGCGAAGACAGCGCGCGTGACGTGCCGGCCACGCCAGTCAAGCCAGCCGGCGTTCCCCTGGTCGTCAAGGTCGTGGGCGGCGCGCTGTTGGTGCTGGTCGCGGCCTACGTGCTCACGCATTTCCGCGAGGTGACCTCGGGTGAGCCGGGCGCTGCCGCGGAGCCCGCGGCAGCTTCGAGCGGCCAAAGCTCCGAAGCCCCGTCGACGAGCGAGCCCGAGAGCGCGCCGGCGGAGAGCGCGCCGCGATCGCCGGCTGCTCCCGCGCCAGCTTCGGAGCCTGCTCCCGCGTCCTCGGTCGTACCGCCCGAGCCGCCGCGTGTGGCCGCGCCGGTCGTCTCCTCGCCCGCCAAACCGCGAGCGGCGACAGCTCAGCAGCCCGTCGCCAAGCCGTCGTCGCTCGTCGCGAGGCCAGCGCCGCCGGTCGTCACGCCGCCTGCCGCGCCGCCGGTCGTCACGCCGCCTGCCGCGCCGCCCGTCGCAGCGCCCGCCGCCCCCGCGCCGGCCGACAACCCGTACTGACATCGCCGCGACGACTCCGCGGTTGGGTCGCCCGCGCTCCGCACGTCACCGGCGCTGCAGCCAGACGTTTCGATAGCGAACGGCGTGCCCGTGGTCTTGTAGGCGAAGCGGCGCGTCGCCGGGCGCCTCCGCATCGCCGAGCCGCGTCGGCGCGGGCACCTCGACGTTCGCGTGCGCGACTTGGCCGTTCCAAACCACGCTGACGCGCGCGTTCTCGACCTTCTGGTTGCCGCTCCAGCGCGGGGCGCGGAACTCGATTTCGTAGGTTTGCCACGTGCCGGGCGGCTCTGCTGCGTTCACGTCGGCGTTCTTCAGCTCGTAGATCGCCGCGCAGTCGTTCGCGCCCTCGAGCGGGTGCTCGTACGAGTCGAGCACCTGCACCTCGTAGCGACCCTGGAGGTAGATGCCGCTGTTGCCGCGATCTTGCTCGGCGTTGGCGGCGTCGGTGGCTGGCACCCAGAACTCGACGTGCAGCTTGATATCGCCGAACGCGTCGCGCGTGACGAGGTCGCCCGAGTTGGGTGCGACCGCGAAGTAGTCGGACGTCGCCGTCCAGGGTGCGGTCTCGCCGCCAGCTCGAGAGCGCCACTGCGACAGACCGGTGCCGTCGAACAGCGTCACCTTGCCCGCGTCGTTGCCGGCTGCGCCGCTGCTTCCGCCAGCTCCGCCCGGATCCGATGACCCGCCCGCGCCGGCGCCGCCGAGCGGAGACGTGGGGACACCTCCCGCCGCACCGGCGCCGCCACCTGCGTCTGCGCTGCCGCCGGCTCCCGCTGATGCGCCGCCCGCGGACCCGCCCATGGCGCCCCCTGCGCCCGGCGCTGCGCCGGAAGCGCTGCCGGCGACGTCGGCGCCTGCGGCCGCTACCGGCGCTTGGCCCGCCGCCGCTCCTCCGAAGCTCGCCCCACCGCCCGCAGAGCCCGTCGGCGACGAATCTCCGCAGCCAACGAGCAGCGCGAGGCCCAAGCCGCTCCCGGCCCAGGCGAAGCGAGTCAGCCCGCGGCTGGCGAGCACGAAACGAGCCATGTCGAGAGTTTGCCGGCAGGCGCTCGCCGTTGTCACGAGCTCGTGAGCTGTGCGGCCGCCGCCAGGGTACGTACCTCAGGGAAACGCCCTCCTGGCTCAGCTCACACATGACTCCCTGCGACCTACATCCAGCGAGGTCGGAATCCGATGTCTGGTTCCGCCTAGACTGCGATATTCTGGGGGTTGGCCGCGGCGCCGACCCGAAGCGCGGCGGAGGTGATGGCAACCGTAACCAGGCTCGTGCCCGCGGTTCGCGCGGTCGATTCGTCGAGCCCTCGCGTGACTCCCAGCGACGCGGAGCTCGTGCTGGCGACGCGCGCCGGCGAGCCGTGGGCGCGCGAGGCGCTCTTTCGGCGCTACGCGCGGCTCGCGCTCGGCCTCGCCTACCGCATCATGCCCTACGATGGCGAGATCGACGACTTGGTGCAAGACAGCTTCCTCTACGCCTTCGAGCGCCTCGATCGCCTGAGCAATCCGCAAGCCTTCCAAGCCTGGCTCTCGTCGATCGTCGTGCGCACGGCGGGCAAGCGCTTGCGACGCCGGCGTCTCCAGACGCGCCTGGGCCTCCGCGCTTCGCACCCGATCGAGGTCGACGACGTGATCGGCAGCAGCGCGCCGCCCGACATCGCCGCCGAGCTTCGCTCGGTGTACGCCTTGCTCGAGAAGCTACCGATCGAAGAACGCATCGCGCTCGTGCTCAGGCGCGTCGAGCGCTTGGAGGTGCCCGAGATCGCGGAGCGGATGGGCATCAGCGTGTCGACCGTCAAGCGGCGGCTCAACGCCGCCGAAGCCCGCTTGGAGAGAGCTCGTAAGCCATGAGCGCCGAGCCCCGCCGCTTCGTCGAGCCCGAGGTGAGCGACGCGCGCGTCGAGCGTCTGTGGGGCGCCGTTGCCGAGCGCCTCGAAGCGCGCAGGAAGCGCGGGGTTTTGTGGGCGGGCGGCGTGGCGCTCGCGCTGGCAGGAGCCGCCGGGCTCTGGCTCGCGGTGGGGACTGAGCAAGGGGCGGCACCGCGTTCGGCGCGCGCCATGTCGGCTGACGCCAAGCTGCAGACGGCGGCCCAGCCGCTAGCGGTGCGGCTGAGTGACGGCTCTTCGCTCGAGCTCCAGGCCGACAGTGAGGTCGAGGTGCGCGGCAGCAAGTCGTCTCGCGTGACGCTGCAGCTGGCGCGCGGCGCCGTGAGGTGTGATGTCAGCCACCACCCGGAGCGCAGCTTCAGCGTCGTCGCAGGCGACGTGGAGGTGCGAGTGGTGGGCACCGCGTTCACCGTGACGCGCGGCGATGGCGCGCTGCCTCGCGTGGAGGTAGCGGTGCAGCGCGGCGTGGTCGACGTCGAGAGCCGGCGTCGCCCCGGCGTCGTCGCGCGCGTGGCCGCCGGCCAAAGCTGGATCCAGAGCCGCGAAGGCGATGCCGCCGCGAGCCCAGCTTCTGCCCATCCCTTTTCGAGCGCGCTTTCCGCGCCGAGCGCGGCGCCGAACGCCAGCGCCTCAGCGAGCCGGGCCGAGCCTCGCGCGACAGCTCCCAGCGCGCGGGAGCTGTTCGAAAGGGCGGGCGAGCACCGCCGCGCCGGAGATGCTGCGGCCGCTGCGCGCGCGTACGAAGAGCTACTGCAAAAGCACCCCGCCGACGCGCGGGCGAGCCTCGCGCTGTTCGAGCTCGGCCGGCTGCGCATGGACCGGCTGGGTGATCGCGCCGGCGCCGTCGCGGCCCTCGAGCGCGCGCTCGCGTCGAACCTGGGGCCCAGCTTTCGGGAAGACGCGCTGGCACGTCTCGTCTCCGCTTACGCGGCTCAAGGTAACTTCGCCGCTTGCGCGCGCAGCCGCGATCGTTACCTCGCCGCTTATCCGGCGGGGGTGCACGCGGGCGCCGTCGCCGCGCGTTGCGGTGCTCGTTAGGGCCCTTAGCCATTCGCCGGCCATGGGTGCGGCGGTTCTGTTAGGCTCACGCACCCTTGAAGGCGTTGGTCTTCGCCCTGGCGGGCGGGCTGCTGCTGCGAGCCGCGTCGGCGCTGGCCGAGCCGGCGCGTGAGTGCTCGGGCCGCAAGCCGTGGGTCGCGGTGTCGGACAGCCTGTCGGAGCCGCTCGCGCTTCGGGTTCGCTCCGAGCTCCGGGCAGGCCTGGCCCCGACCAGCATCGAGGTGTGCGCGTCCGCGCCGCCCAGCGCCCCCGAGCCGCTCGCGCGGGTCACGATCTCGCACGCCGGCGAGCCCGACCGCTACAGCATCGACGTGGTCGACTCGGTCACGCGCAAGCGCGTCGGCCGCGACTTGGCGCTCGCCGAGCTTCCGGCCGACGGGCGTCCTCTGGCGCTCGCGGTCGCGGCCGAAGAGCTGCTGCGGGCGAGCTGGGCCGAGCTCGCGCTGCGCGGCGCCCGCAGCGCCCACAGCGCGCCGCCCCCGGAGGTGCGCGCCGTCGTCGAGCAACGGCCGTCCGCGCCGGCCGCCGCGCCGGCTCGGCGTCACGTAGCGCTCGGGGCGCGGCTCGCCTTCGAGCATTTCCTCGGCGGGCAGACCCACTACGGCGCGGACGCGTTCGCGATCGCGCCTGCCGGCCCCGTCGCCGGCGGGTTTCTCGCGCTCGGCGCGCGGCGTGCGCTCTCGACCCAGGCGCGCCATGGCGCCATCGGCGCCAGTGCGCTCTCGGGCGAGCTGGGGCTCGTCCTGACCTTCGTCCGACGAGGGGGGCTCGACATCAGCGCGTTCGCTTCCGCGCGTGCGCTACGTCTGACCTTCGAGCCCGCGCCGCTGCCGACGGGCATCGCTCATCGGCAAAGCGGCCTCGCGCTGATTTCCCGCGCTGGGCTCAGCTTGGCGTTTGGCCGCCGCGGCGTGCTGCGCTCCTATTCCGCGGTCGGCGCAGGTGCCCCGCTCCGATCACTCTCAGCCTCCGACGCAGGCGCCGTCGTGACGGGCACGAGCGGCCTCGAGCTCTTCCTCAGCACCGGGCTCGCATTCGAGCTGCGCTGAGAGCGCTGCGCGCTGAACGCGCTGAGACAGATTTTTAGCCGAATTTCCCGCTTCCCTGGGCGCCCGAGGTCGGGCACGCTCTGGCCTTTCGCATGGCCAAACGTCCGCATGTTCTCGGTATGGTGCTCGCGGGTGGCGAAGGAAAGCGGCTCTGGCCGCTCACGCGCGACCGCGCCAAGCCCGCCGTCCCTTTCGGTGCCAACTATCGCTTGATCGATTTTGCGATCAGCAACCTCGTCAACGGCCGCTACCTCCGTGTAGCCGTGCTCACGCAGTACAAGAGCCACTCGCTCGACCGTCACATCGCGCAGACCTGGCGCATGTCGCCGCTGTTCAACAACTACGTGATGACGGTGCCTGCGCAGATGCGGCTCGGCCCGCGCTGGTTCGAGGGCTCGGCGGACGCCATCTATCAAAACCTGAACCTGATCGGCGATGAAGCCCCCGAATACGTCTGCGTCTTCGGTGCGGATCACATCTACCGGATGGACCCGGAGCAGATGGTCGACGCGCACATTCAATCCGGCGCAGAGGTCACCGTGGCGGCGATCCGCGTGCCGCGTGACGAGGCCTTCCGCTTCGGCATCATCGTGCCCGGCAGCAACGGCCGTATCGCCAAATTCCAGGAAAAGCCGGCGCACGCCGTGGGCCTCCCCGACAGCCCCAACGAAGTCTATGCCTCGATGGGCAACTACGTGTTCAACACCCGCGCGTTGATCGAGGCGGTGCGTTCCGACGCGGAGAACAAAGACAGCGCCCACGACATGGGCGGCAACATCATCACCGGTCTCGTCGACTCCGGCATGGCCGCGGTCTACGATTTTGCTCAAAATAAGGTGCCCGGCTCCACCGAGCGTGACAGCGGCTACTGGCGCGACGTGGGGACGCTCGACAGCTACTACGACGCGCAGATGGATCTGATCAGCGTGCACCCCGTCTTCAACCTGTATAACAGCCAGTGGCCCATCCACACGTCGATGGGCTCGCTGCCGCCGGCGAAGTTCGTGTTCGACGAAGAGGGGCGCCGCGGCTCCGCTTTCGACTCGATGGTCAGCGCGGGCGCGATCGTGTCCGGCGGCACCGTGCGCCGCTCGATCTTGTCGCCGGGCGTGAACGTCCACTCGTACGCCAACGTCGAAGACTCGGTGCTGATGAACGGCGTGACCATCGGTCGTCACGCGATCGTCAAGCGCGCCATCCTCGACAAGGGCATCGTGGTGCCGCCCGGCGCCCGCATCGGTGTCGACCTCGAAGAAGATCGCGCGCGCGGCTACACCGTCAGTGACAACGGCGTGGTCGTCCTCGGCAAGGGCGACGTCATCCCGGCACCGAGCGTCAAGTGAAGGTCGCCCTCCTTTCGCGGGAATATCCGCCAGAGATTTACGGCGGCGCGGGCGTGCACGTCGAATACTTGGCCCGCGAGCTGGCGCGTGAGGTCGACCTCGGCGTCTATTGCTTCGGCGCCGAGCGCCGGGCGTCCGAGGTGAAGGGCAGCTACAAGTCGTGGAGCGCGCTCGACGGCAGCGCGCCCGAGCTGGCGGCCCTGCGCACGTTGTCGATCGACCTGGCGATGGCCAAAGACGTCGCGGGCTCCGAGCTGGTGCACACGCACACCTGGTACGCGAACTTCGCGGGGCACCTCGCCAAGCTCATGTACGGCATCCCTCACGTGATGACCTCGCACAGCCTCGAGCCGCTGCGTCCGTGGAAGGCGGAGCAGCTCGCGGGCGGCTACGCCATCTCGAGCTTCTGCGAGCGCACCGCGATCGAGAGCGCCGACGCCGTGATCGCGGTGTCGAGCGGCATGAAGCGCGACATCCTCAAGGCGTATCCGTCGGTCGATCCGAGCCGGGTGCACATCATCTACAACGGCATCGATCTGAGCGAATACCAGCGTGATTCGGCCACGCACGTGCTCGATCGGCTCGGCATCGATCCGGCGACGCCCTACGCCGTGTTCGTGGGCCGCGTCACGCGCCAAAAAGGCATCGTGCACCTGCTCGAGGCCGCGCGGCACATCGACAAGAACGTTCGGCTCGTGCTCTGCGCCGGAGAGCCCGACACACCTGACCTCAAGCAAGAGTGCGAAGCCCTCGTCAAGAGCATCGAGGCCGAGCGCGGCGGGCTGCTCTGGATCCAGAAGATGATGCCGCGGCCGGAGCTGATCCAAGTGCTGTCGCACGCGCGCGTCTTCGTGTGCCCGTCCATTTACGAACCGTTCGGCATCGTGAACCTCGAGGCCATGGCCTGCGGCGCGCCCGTCGTCGCCTCCGCCGTCGGCGGCATCCCCGAAGTGGTCGAAGACGGCAGCACCGGCTACCTCGTCCACTTCGAGCCCGACGGCACGCCCATGGGCGCCCCGAAAGACCGCGAAGGTTTTGCCCGGGCCCTCGCCACGCGCGTGAACGAGCTCTGCGCGGATCCGGCGCTCGCCAAGCGGATGGGTGAAGCGGGTCGTCAGCGCGTCGAAGAGAAGTTCGCCTGGGCGAGCATCGCCAAGCAAACGGCGCGCCTCTACGCACAGCTCGTGGCGAAGCGCGCCTGATCGACCTGGGGGCTGCCAACATGCAGCCCTCTTCGCAGCAGGCCGCCGTGTCGGCGCTAGGCCACAGCGTGTCGGCCGCGGCTCGAGCGAAGATGCAACAGCGAGACGGGGAGGGATGCGTCGCGAGCACTCGAGGGTGGCTGCGTGCTTTGCGGGGTGAGGGCGTTTGCTGGTATGAGGCGGGGATGCGGAGCGCGCTTGGTTCGTTCGGGTTGTTCGCTTTACTCGGCTTCGTGACGGCGTGCGGCGGACAGAAGCCGGCGGAAGCGCCCGAGGCCGAGGGCCGGGCGCCCGTGGCGGCGGCCGAGTCGAGCGAGCCGGAAGCGGCGGAGGCGCCCCCAGCAGCGGGTGCGGACGTCAGCGCGAGCGACGGCGTGCCCATGAAGTGTCACAAGTCGGGCGCCATCTGTTCGCCGGACCCGAAGTTCGTGAAGCGGCTTTGTAACGGCAAATTCCCGTCGCTGGGCCTGTATTTGTTCTCCAATCCGGCGTGGACGCGCGGCTACCTCACGCGCCGAACACAAGCCTGGAACGCCTCCGGCGGCGCCTCCGACAGCGGCTGGGTGGAGTTCGATGAGGAGGTGCTGATCTTGTACGCGCGCGTGGCGGACGCGGGCGGCATGCAGGTGAGCGGCGCGGGCGGCAGCTTCGACGCGCTGCGCTGGGACGGCTCGTGCGTGACCCTGCAGAGCGAAGAGGTGACGATGTCGAAGCCGCCCTCGCCGAAATTCCCGCCCATCGATTTTCGCTACCTCGACGACGACACGCAAGAGGCCCTGCGCAAGGACGAGAAGGTCAACAAGGCCTGGCTCGATCGCCGCAAGGAATGCAAAGGCGCGACGAGCGGTGACGTGAGCCTCAAGTGCGTCAAAGCCGATGACGGGCTCACCAAGAGCGTGATTGGCTACATCCGCGGTGGCGGTACGGTACCGGAGCCCAAGAAGCTGCCGTAGACGCAGACGCCCCACGTCATTGCTCGTTCCGCTGGCATTTTGCAGTGCCACCCGTGGCCGAGAGCGAATGTGGAACCGATTCCGGTTGCGCGCGAGCTTGGATCGGCTACCTCAATCGAGCATGACTCTCAGCTTCCACTACGGCTCTCGCGCGCTCGCGGTCACTCTGCTCACGTCGGTTGCGGTCGTCACGGGCGGCTGCTCCTCCGACGGCACTGATTCGCCGTCGCAAGCGGCAGGGTCGGGCGGCGCGCCGGCAGCGACGGGCGGCGGAGGTGGCAGCGGCGCGGCAACGGCGGGCTCTTCGAGCACCAGTGGCGCGGGAGGTGCTACCGGTGGGGCGGCCACGGCGGGAAGTGGCGGGGCTTCGGCCGGCGCGGGAGGAACCGCCGGAGGCTCTACCGGTGGCGGGGGCTCAGGGGCCGAGGCCGGGGCGGGAGCGGGAGCCGGCGGCGGCGGCGGTGGCGGTAGCGGGACGTACGTGGCCTGCCCTGCAGACAAGACCTTCTGCTCCGGCTTCGAGGAGGCTGCGCAGCCGGCGGGCTCTACTTACCTGTTCAACGCCGCGCCCGGCGAGTGGACGCGTGACTTCGAGGTGGACACGACCGTGTTTCGTCACGGCAAGTCATCGCTCAAGGTCAAAGGCGCTGGGGGTACGGGGGCGCTCCAGATGCTCGCGGTGCCGACGCCGACTACGGGGCCCTTCTGGGTCCGCTTCTATCTCCGTCAAGACGAGATGGACATTGGCGGCGTCAAGCACAACGTCTACGCAGGCGCTGCCGATAGCGCCACCACGAACTCGACGGTCATGGTGGAGGTGGCGGAAGACGTCGGGCTGGCTTTCAATTCGCACGATAAGGTCGCCTGGCCCAAAGATCATGGTCGAATCCTCGGCAAGGAGACGCCCTACACCCTCGCCAAGGGGATGTGGCACTGCATCGAGGTGCAGTTCGATGGCCAAGCGCGCACTCAAAAGCTCTACGTCGGGGGCGTAGAAACCATCAACGCGACAGAGTTCCCGCCCGACGGCGCCGTATCGTTCACGCATTTCAAGTTCGGCATGAACGCCCTCAACGGCCCGCAGCGCGTCGTTTGGTACGACGACGTCGCGGTCGGCCCGACCCGGCCCGGCTGCGCGCCTTGAGCGGCGGCACGCGAGCGCGCCCTTAGGTGGTCGCCCGCCACGCGACGGCGCCGAGCTGCCATGCTTCGAGGCCTTGGAAGGCGCTGCGCCGGGCTCCGTGCACGCTCAGCTCGCCCACGACGCCCATCGGCAGCTGCCGCCCCAGCGCGCGCGGCGTGACGGGGGTCGTGTGCGGCGCGCGTTTCGCGCCTTCGGGGCTCGCAGCGGTGCGCAGGGCGAGCTCGAGCTCGCGCGGCGCGTTCGAGGGCGCGCGCACCACGTCGAGCAGCAGCCCGAACTGGCGGGAGCCTCGCAGCGCGACGAGCTCCTCGCGGGTCTTCTCGACGACGCTGAGCTCGTGACCGGGTCTCGAGAACGTCGCCGCCAAGGCGCGCGCGATCGCCACGAGCTGGGGAGCGTGCGCCGCGACCGCCAAGCTCGTCGCCGGGCCTCCCCACGCCGCGGGCGCCCTCGAGCCTGCTGGTAGGCCGCGTAGACCGAGGTGGGCCAGCTGCTGCGCTGGCACGGCGTCGAGCAGCGCCTGGAGTGTGCCGGGCGCTCCCCAGCCGCCCAGCGATTTGCCGGCTGCGAGCACCGCGAAGCCGTAGAGCGGGGCCTCGAACGGCACGGCATCTTTGCCGGCTCGATACAGGCCGCTGCCGAACCAGCCCACGTCGGCCGCGCCGGCTTCGAAGGCTCGCAGCAGCTCTGCGAGGTCGCTCACGCTCGTCACTTCGATGGCGTCGAGGAAGGCCGCCCCGCGCGCAGCGTTCGTGTTTCGGGTGAGCAGCGCGCGCCCCTGCGCGAGCTCCACCTTGAAGGCGCCACAGCCGTCGGGCGCGAGCGGCGAGAAGCCGCGCGGGACGAGGGCCGTGAGCGGGCTGGCCAGCGCGCGCGCTACCGCGTCGGGCGTCGCGCGAGCGAACACGACGGCCAGCGGATCCTTTCGGTCCAGTGTCGGCGCCTCGATGTCGCCGAGCGCACCGGCCGCGCCGCGGCTTCGCGCGCGTGCCAGCGTCGCCACGACGTCGGCGCCGGTGAGGGCTCGCCCTGCCGCCGTTCTCAGGCCGGGGCGCAGCGCCAGCCGCGCGCCTTCCCCGTGCGGGGTGGGCAGCGCGTCGGCCAAAGCCGGGTAAGGCACGCCGTTGCCGTCGAGCGCGTAGAGCGGCTCGAACGCGGCGGCGGCAAACAGCGCCGAAAACCCGTCATCGAGCGACGCCGGATCGAGGCTCGTGATCGGCCACGGCAGCGACAGGCGCAGCCGGCCGCCATGCGCCGTGCGCCCCATGGCCTGCGCGAGCCCGCTCGCGCTCGACGCGGCCAAGAACGCCCGTCGCGAAAGGCTCAGCGCAGCAGCCACAGCTCGTCTCCCGTTGCCACGACCAGCATCGCCATCCCCGGACCTTCGCGCCTGCCGCAGATGGCAATGGCCCGGATGTCGGGCGCGGGCAGCTCGAAGCGGGGCGTCACGGTCTGTCCCCGCACGGTGACGACGCTGAGCTTGTCCTGCGAAGGCTCGAAGGTGTCGGCCGAGAACGCCAGCTCGGGGTCACCGTCGCTGTCCGCGTCGCCGACGGCGAGCTGAGCGCCGAGCCGCAAGCTGCTCGGCGTGCTCGGGCTCCCGCGCAAGTCGATGAGCGAGCTGGAGCCGAGCGCGCGTCCCCACTGGAAGCGGCGGCTGCCCGCGACGGCGTCGACGCTGGCGCTGGCTCTGAAGGACGCGCCGGGCGCGTCGCAGCTCACGCTCGTGGCCATGAGACCGAGCGCGTCTCGCGCCGCGCAGCCCCCGCCCGGCAGCGGAAAACGCGCCTCGAAACGCCGCGTGACGCTGAGCTCGGGGCTGAGCTCGAGGCCGTCTCTGCGATCGGTGAGCCCCACGCGAAGCCCTCCTTCTGGGGTTACCTCGGCGCTGCCGATCGGCTCACGCAGCGGCGCGGGCGCCACCGGTGACAAGCTCGCCCAGCTCGCCGCCTTCCGTTCGACGAAGCGGCTCTTGGCGATGTGCCCGACGCGCACGCTGTTTCGCGTAACGAGCGCGAGCTCTTGGGCGCCCTCGCTGCCCATCGCGCCGCAGGCTAGCGCCACCACGCCGCGCTCCGGTGACTTCACCTTCAGCACCTCGCTCACCACGAGCGGCGGGGGAGGGATGAGCGCGCGCAGCTCCGCGTCGAGCGGCACCTCGACGAAGCCGCGCTGCTCAGCGCTCGGCTTGCGCTGGCGCGTGCGCTGCCACAGCCCCGTAGCGCGGCGCAGCTCGGCGGTGATGCGCAGCACGCCTCCCGCTTTCTCGACCGAGAGCTCGACGCGCAGCTTGCGCGCGCCGCCAGCTTCGCTCCCGCTCGTGAGCGCGATGGCGACGGCGCTCGCGACGCGCTCGCGCAGCTCGTCAGCCGCGGGCAGCTCGCGATCCGTCTTCAGCTCCACGACCGTCACGCTCGCGCCGCTCGCCGCCGGCGTGAGCTGCTGCGCGAGCCGGCACGCCGCGAGCCCGAGCGAGCCGCGGCTGTCGTCGCAGCTCGCCGGGCCGGGCGCCTCCGCGGCGCGGGCCGCCGCCGAGATCGAGAGCGCGGCGAGCAGCGCGATGGGGAGGACCTGACGAGCGAACGGCATGCGCGGGCCCATCTTGCCAAGGTTATCTGCCCGCTGCCTTGGTCCGCCGTTCCTGAACGCGAATTCCTCGTCGTTTTCGAAGATTTAGGCGTTCGGCCAGCCTCCCAGTTTCGGTCCCGTCGCGGCTCTACCCACAAGCGGCGCCGAAATCGCTGACGGTTATGATAGTTCGTTAGCGGGCTTGTTCGCGCCTCTCTTCTCCGCCGCCGGCGCGCGCCGGTTCAACCACCTGCTCTGGTCGCTGCTCGTCGCGCTCGTCGCGCTCTCGCTGTCGCCCGACACCGCTCGCGCGCAGTGCGTCGACGAAGCGCTCAAGCAACAGCTCGTCGGCGAGCGCGCCTATCGCGGCGTCGTTCCCCGCAAGTTTCAGAAGGCGCTCCGGCACGAGCTCTCGCCGATGGGCGGCTGGTTCGCCGGTGATTTGTCCGACGGCGCGCCGATCTACGGCGGGGCCTACACCTTCCACTTCACCGAAGATTTGGGGCTCGAAGCGAGCTACTTGCGCTCGCGCCAGCGCTTCGGGCTGCTGCCTGCCATCGCCGGGCGACAGCAGGGCTTGATCGACATCGTCGAGTTCGAAGACAACCCCGTGCAGTTCTTCATGGGCAACGTCGTGTGGTCGTTGGCCTACGGCAAGGTGCGCTGGTTGGGCGGCGCGATCGGCCGCTACGATTTTTACTTGGCGCTCGGTGGCGGCGCCACGGTCGAGCCCGGCGATTTCGGGCTCACGGGCTCGGGCGGCTTCGGTATGAAATTTTACCTCACGCAGTGGCTGGCCCTACGCCTCGACGTGCGCGACTTGGTCCACGAGCAGAAGCGAGTCGCGCTCGGCGTCGAGAAGATCGTCAACGACATCACGGCGACGGGCGGCGTGAGCGTGTTCATTCCGTTCACCAACTGAGGGCGACATGCTGACGCGGGTCTCGACGCTGCTCGCGCTGGCCTGCTGCAGCGGCTGCTCCTTCACGTTCATGACTCCGCCCCCGGCCGCCGCGAAGCCGCGCTCCGAAGCGCGCCCGCACGTCGAGTGCACCACCAGCAACGTGGCGCCCATCCTCGACAGCGTGCTCACCGGCTACGAGGCCTTCCGCGTCGGCTTCGCGGCGCTCGGTCCGGACAGCGCCTACCGCCACTCGCCGATCGACCGCGACGCAGACCTCGCCCTCGGGCTGGCGTTCGGCGCCGCCTTCGCAGGCTCGGCCGCCTACGGCTATTGGGCGGCCGCGCGCTGCCGACGCATCAAGCAGGGCCCGGCGCCGACCGACTACGTGACGGGCGTCTCCCAGCGGGCGGCGCCGGCGCTCGCGTATTGAGGTGTAGGTCGGCGGGGCACCGCGACCGCGCGACCGGCGACGCGGCGACCGGCGACGCGGCCGCCGGGTGCTTCAAGCCTTGCTTTCGGGCCCCGGCGGCATTGAGATGTGACGCCGGCCTGACCCCGAGGGTCGGTTTGGAAGAGATAGCTGAATCATGAAGAAACTGGTCCTCCTCCGTCACGGTCTCAGCCAGTGGAATAGCGAAAATCGCTTCACCGGTTGGGTCGACGTGCCCCTCAGCGAGCAAGGCGAAGCCGAAGCGCGCGCCGCTGGCAAGCTGCTCCGCGCCGAGGGTTTCGTGTTCGACCGCGCCTACACCTCGGTGCTCAAGCGCGCCATCAAGACACTGTTCATCGCGCTCGAAGAGCTCGATCAAATGTACATCCCGATCACGCAGACCTGGCGCGTGAACGAGCGCATGTACGGCGCGCTGCAGGGGCTGAACAAGGCCGAGACGGTCGCCAAGCACGGCGACCAGCAGGTCTTGATCTGGCGCCGCAGTTACGACACGCCGCCGCCCGCGCTCGACGAGACGCACGAGTTCTGGCCCGGGAAAGATCCTCGATACGCTGGCCTCGCGCCGAACGAGATCCCCAAGACCGAGTGCCTCAAAGACACGGTCGCGCGCTTCCTCCCGTACTGGGAGCAGGAGATCGCCCCCGCCATCAAGCGCGGCGAGCGCGTGATCATCGCTGCCCACGGCAACAGCCTGCGCGCCCTGGTCAAGCACCTCGACAACGTGAGCGACGAAGACATCGTCGAGCTCAACATCCCGACCGGCATCCCGCTGGTGTACGAGCTCGACGACGACTTGAAGCCGCTGAAGCCTCGCTACTACCTCGGCGACGCCGCCGCGGCCGAAGCGGCCGCCAAGGCCGTCGCCAACCAAACCAAAGGCAAGTAATGCGTAAAAGGCTGGCCTTCCTCGCCCTCGCCGCCGTCGCCTCCTTTGCAAGCGTTGCCCCCGCGCAGCCCGGCAAGAAAGCGGCGGCCGCGAAGGAGGAGGCCAAGCCCGACGCGCAAAAGATCGCCAAGGAGCCCGAGAAAGCGGCGACGACCGCTGAAGCTCCCGAAGCGCCGGCGGGCACCGATGACCTCGGTGCCCCGCCGCCCAAGAGCGTGACGGAGCGGACGCCGGAGAAGCAGCCTTCGCCGCTCACGCCCGCGCCCGCGGAGTTCCCCGCCGGCGTCGCGAAGCCGCCGCCGTTCGAGTACGACAAGCTGCTGGGTGACATCGCCGCGCTGCGTAGCCGGGTCGCCGCGCTGACCACCACCTTGTTCGCGAGCAAGCTACGCGTGATCGTAGAGACGCGAGGCGACGACGCTCGGCTCGCGTCGTTCCACGTCACCCTCGACGACGGCGTCGTGTTCGCCGCCCCCGACCGCTTCAGCGCCGACGACGAGCGCACCGTGTACGAGCACGCGGTGGCGCCCGGTCACCACGTGGTCGGGGTCGAGCTCGAGCGCTACGACGCGCGCAACAAAGAGTTTCGAACCTGGCAAAGCTCGCGCTTCTCGGTCGTGGTGCCCGAGGGCAAGCTGGTCGACACGCGCCTGGTCATCATCGACGACTCCGACATGGCCGAAGACTTTCCCGACGACGCGGACGGCGAGTACGACCTGCGCGTGAAGCTGCGCGCTCGGGTGGTCGAGTAGTGCGCTTCGCCGCGCTCGCCGCGCTCGCGTTGGGGCTGCTGAGCGGCCCCGTGGGGGCGCAGCCCGCCGCCGGCAAGCCGCCGTCCGCCGCGACGCCGTCCGCCGCCACTCCGCCGGCCGCGACGCCATCCGCCGCGACGCCGTCCGCGGGCAGCAACGAGGCCGAGCCCCCCGCGCTCGCCCCCGAAGCGCCCGCTACTTCCTCCACTGCGCCCGAGGCTGAAGGCGACACCGCCGACACGCGAGGCTCGGCCATGCGCGCCTATCAGGCGGCGCTCGAGCGCAGGAAGCTCGCGGCCTCCGCGCCCCTCAGCGTTCAACGACTGCAGAGCGAGCTGCCGCTGCTCGAAGAAAAGCTCTCCCTCGGCAGGCGTGACGAGGCCATCGGCGATTTGGTCTACTTGGTCGAGTCGCCTCGCTTCGAGCCGTTCGCCAGCTCGGAGGAGGGCAAGACGGCGCTGCTGCTCTTGGGCGACTCCCTAGCCCGCGCCGGAGCCCTGCAGCCCGCGCGCGGCTACCTCACGCGCCTGCTCACGGGTGATCCCGGCGCGACGACCTACCGGCGCGCGGTTCACAGCTTGGTCGACGCCGGCCTCGGCAGCGACCGACCGCGGGTGATCTTGAAAGATCTCGAAGGCGTGCCGGCGAGCGCTCCCGACGAGGTGACCGGTGACGTGAGCTACTTGCGGGGCCGCGCCGCCGAGCTCGAGAAGGCGGCCGCGAGCGGCGCCGCCGCCGATCGAAAGCGCGACGAGGCGTTGGCTGCCTACGCCAAAGTGGCGGATAGGTCGCGCTTTTGGGCCCAGGCCACTTACCTCTCTGGCGTACTCGAGGTCGAGAAGCAGAACTTCGCGCGGGGCGAGCAGCTGTTCTGCAAGGTGGCGGATCCGAAGCAGACCCCCAAGCGCGCGGCCATGTTCGGCGGCTCGAACTTCTTTCGCGTGCGTGATTTCGCGCGCCTCGGGCTGGGGCGCGTGGCCCACGAGCAGTACCGCTTCGACGACGCTCGCTACTACTACTACCTGGTCCCGCACGACTCGGAGAACATCACCGAGGCGCTCTACGAGACCGCGACCACGCGCTATGAAGCGAAAGACTACGACGGCGCGCGCCAAGCGCTCGACGACCTACAGCGCTTGAAGGTCAACCACGTCTACGAAGACGAGGCGTACATCCTCGACTCTTACGTCGATTTGGCGACGTGCCGCTTCCCTCGCGCGGACAAGAAGCTCGAGGCCTTCATCAAGCGCTACGAGCCGGTGCGCGACGCCGCTCGTCGCATCGCCAAAGACGGCGGCGCCGTCGAGTCGCTGGTCGACAGCGTCCGCGGCGGCGCGGATCCGGCCAGCGCCGGCCTCGGCGTTCCGGACGACACGGCGCGCGCGCTCGGCTCGCTCCTGCGCGTGGACGCCGGGTACGGACGGGCCGCGCGTCGCCTCTCGCTGCTCGATCATCAGCTGAGCGGCTTGCGGCGCTCGATGAGCGAGCTCGATGAAGTCTCGGCGAAGCTCGCGGCCCAGAAGGGGACGAAGGCCCAGTCGGACGCAGGGCTCAGCGCCTCGCCTTCCGACAAGGTGCAGCGCATCGAAGCGCAAATTGGTGAGCTGAAGCGGCTCGTGCGCGAGGCCGAGCGCACCGGCAAGAAGAGCCCGGAGCTCGAGCTCTTGGCAAAGGAGATCGTCGGGCTCGAGCTGCAGGCCCGCGCCGCGCGCGCGTCCCTGACGGGCGCCTCTGTGGCGACGGGGGCCGCCAAAGGTGAGGACCTGCTCGGGCTGATCGCGGCCGATCGCGCGCTGGCGACCGAGCTGCACCAAAAGTCGGCCGCGCTCCGGCTCGCAGCCGAGGGCCAACAGCTCGACTTTGCCCGAGACGCGCTCGAGCGCCTCGATATGCGCCTGTCACGCCTGCTGCGCCGCGCTCGCCTGGGGCGCATCGAGACAGTGCTGGGCAAGAAGCGCGCGCTCGAGGTCGAGATCGAGGCGCTCTCCCAGGGCTTGCTACCGCAGACGATCGTCGACTCCCTCGACGCCCAGCGCTACTTGGGCGACGACGAAGAATTTTGGCCTTTCGAGGGCGAAGACTGGGAAGACGAGTACGTGGGTGGCGAAGGCTTGCGTTAGATCGTAAACGCTGCGCGCGCCATGAGCTTGATCGGTCACGTCTACCTCCTCTCGGAGCCTCGCATCCGAGCCCTGCTCGAAGATCCGGCGTCCGTCGACTCGGTCATCGATGCCTCGTACAACGCACCCGAGGCCGGCTTCGTCGATCTGGACAAGGCCTGGCACTGCCTGCACTACCTGCTCACCGGCAGCGCTCGCGGTGGGCAGCCGCCGCTCGACTTCTTGCTGCAAGGCGGCGCTCCCGTTGGCAGCGAAGATCTGGGCGGCGCAGGCCCCGCCCGCGTGTTCTTGCCCGCGGAGGTGGCGCGCATCGCCGCCGCGCTCGCGCCCATCGAGCCAGCGAGCTTGATGGCCCGCTTCGATCTGAAAAAGCTCGCGGCGCTGGAGGTGTATCCCGGGCGCTGGTCGGAGCTGAACCTACGCTCGGACTACGAGGTCGGCTATTACTTCGGGCCGTTCGGAGAGCTCAAGCGAGTCACCGCGCGCGCAGCGGCCGAGGGCCTCGGCATGCTCGTTTGGCTCAGCTGAGCCGGCCTAGTTGCGTGAGCTCCCGACCGCGTCCGTGCGACGAAGCGCCGCGTCGACGCTCTTGCCGAGCAGGCGCTGGCTCCACAGACGGCGGCCAGCGATGTGGCGGCCGCTGCGCAGCGCGCTGCCCGGCATGCCCGAGGGCTCAGAGCAGGAAGTTGATGCCGGCCGAGATCATCGGAAACCCGACGCGCACGGTGGCGCCGATGTTGTCACTGAACATGAACCGACCGCCGGCGCCGAAGATGAACTCCAGATCCGTGTCGTTGTAGCTGGTGTCACACTGCGGGCCGGTGTTGCCGTTGCAAAACCACTCGTAGCTCCAGCGGCGGTGCGCGATGGCGAAGCCGGGCTCGCCGAACACGCTGATCACGTCGGTGAGCCAGAAGTTCCACTGCATCGCCACCGGTAGCCAGAACTCGGTCACGTCACAGTCGGCGCCGACGCGGCGCTGGGCGGGCGCGTAGCGGTCGTAGCACCAGCCCCAACCGCCGTCGCCGAAGGTGAGGTCGGCGCCGAAGGTGATGCCCATGCTGTTGTTGATGGTCTTGATCGGCCCGTTGTGCATGAACGGGATGTTGAAGCGCACGCCGGGTCCGAAGCCGTCATCGGCGCCGTAGCGAGAGGCCCACTGGAAGGCCAGGTGCGGCTCGATTTCGACCGTGTAGCGCGGGTGATTGCCGGGCTGACGAATGACGGCCTGCGCGCTCGCGGCCGACGGCCAGGCGCAAACCAAGAGGGCAGCGGTACCAATTGCGAAGTTCCAGAGAGATCGAGAAATCATCGAAAAGCTACTCCGTGTGAGCATGACTAACCCGATCCTCGCGGGCGGCGCACGGAAAATGCGCGCACGCGCGGCGTTGACGACAGCGCACGTCGAAAATTGTCGCCGTGTGCGGAGGCGTCTCGACGGCCGCGTGCTCCCGACGCCGACGACGGAAATACGGGACCGTTTTCAGAACAGCTTACCGAGCAGGCCTTTGGCTTGATCGACGGCGCTGTCGACGTTCTGGCCCGTGAGGGCGCTTTCGACCGGGCCGCGCAGGGGCTCCGGGAGCTTGCTGGCGATGAAGCCGCGCACGACCTCGGCCACCTTGGCGGCCTGCGCTTCGTCGAGATCTGCCTTGGCGACCAACTGGGAGATCAGCTCTTTCATGCCGGCGACCCTAGTGCGAGCGCCGGCGCGTCGCAATCGCAGGCTCCTCGTCGCGTCAGCGCGCGCTATTCGCGGGCGGCGCGGGCGGCGCGGGGCGCGTCGTTACTGCTGGCTTTTTCGGAGTTGCGCTTGGGAGCACGGCGGCAGATTTCTGAGTCGCGGGCGCGTTTCGTTCGCACGGTTTGCTGGGGCCGCCCGCGTCCGTCCACTCTAAAATGAGCTTCTTCTCCTCGTCCGTCAGCGGCGCGACGGGAGGGTTGGCTTCGATGCGATACGGCATGAATCCGCTCTGCACCGCGCGACCGATCAGCTGCACCAACTTTTGACCACCGCGCTCTTGTTGCGTGTCGTCCCACGTGAGGAAGACGAACGGCGCGCCATGCCGAGTCGGTATCGTGTGACACCGGCGGCACTTGCGCGCGAACACGTCGTCGACCTCGCACGGCAGGCCAGAGCTTGCGACCCGCACCAGCTCGAGGGGAGGCTCCTCCGGTAGGGGCGGCGGGGGCTCGGCGGCGCGGCGCGCTTGCTCTTTGGCTTCGGCCTCCGCTTTGGCCCACGCCTCCGCGGCTTCGCGCTCGCGCGCGCGCGGCTGCCTCTCGCACGCTCCGAGCACGCCTGCCAAGCAAGCGAGGGCAACGAACGCTTTGCCGTGCGTGCGCAGAACCTCCGCCCTGCCTAGCGAGCGCTCGTTCACTTGTAGGTGGCGGTCGCGATATAGCGCAGCACGCGCTGGCACGGCCCGTCACCGACGTAACCGGTGCAAGCGTGCTCGCCTTCGAACTGAGTCTCCCCGTTCTTGAGCGCGCGAGCGATGGCCGAGGTCACGTCGTGCCCGCCGTCTTTGCAGGCGTTGTCGCGGCAAGGCATCTCGAACAAAAGCGGCGCGTGCGCGACCACGACGTGACGAATGTGACCCGTCTCGGCCACCGACACGTCGCCTTTCGACTCTTGCAGCTGCAGCTTGAGGCTCACCAAGTTCGGGACCGTCGCGATCAAGCGCGGGGCTTCATCCTCGCGACGCCGACGCTCTGCGTGGCGCTCGGAGGCCTCGTTGTTGCGACGCATCATCACGCCAACCCTAGCCTGAATCGGACCCGCGCGCCTCAGTCGCCTGCTTGCCTGCGCAGGCCGGATGGCCGATGCCGGGCTTTTCGAGAGGGTTCGTTTTTGCGCCGCGTTTCGGCGCGGTCGTCGTTATCGCCGAGCGCCTGGCGACGCGCGCCCTCCGCTGCGCTGACGCGCGAGCGACGCGCGAGTGAGCGACGATGGGATGCGAGCGCTCTGCGTGGAGCGCGAGCGGCGAGCCTTCGCGATTTCTGACTAGGGAACGCGGCGCACGACCACTAGTCTGACCATCCCGTTGCTCGTTCCATTGTTGATGACATTGCAGGGTGCTCCGGCCGGCGCTGACTGCCCGGCGCACGATGTCGTGGAGGCGCGGATGCGTAGCATCTTGCATCTCGCGCCGGAGCAGACGCTGGTAGAAACGTTCGTCGTCGAGCGGCGCGCGTCGAGCTTGTACGTCGAGCTGCGTGGCGAAGGCTCGGTCATCATCGGTCAACGTGAGCTGCCCGACGAAGGCAGCTGCGATGAGCTGGCGCAGGCGGCGGCGGTCGTACTCGGCGCCTGGCTCACTGACGTGCATCCGGATTTTGCGGGAGCGCTGCCGGAGCCGGCCGCTCCGCCTCCGCCTCCGCCTCCGCCTCCGCCGCCGGAAGAGCCAGCGCCCGCCTCCGAGCCGGCAGCCGAGCCCCCGCCCAGCGTGCCCCCGGCGCCGATCAGGCGTGAGGCCGAGGTTCCGCGACCGCGCGCACCAGGGCGGCCCCGCGCGCTGCAGCTCGGCGCCGCGGCGGCGCTCGACTTCACGGCCAATGAGCTCGCTCCGGGAGCGGGCCTGAACCTGGACTACGGCTTCAGCGAACGAGGCTTCGGGCTCGCGGCGTTCGGGATCGTGACGAAGAAGCGAACGGAGAGCCTCGGTCCCGGGGTCGTCAGTTGGCGCCGCTGGCCAGTTGGCGCCGGTCCTCGTTACCGTATCCGGGCTGCCTACCTGCAGCTCGACATCAGCGCAGGGCCCGTCGCGGGCTGGCTCTACTTGGAGGGCAAGGGCTTCGATGACAACGCTCAGGATGCGGGGCTCAGCTGGGGCGGCTTTGGGAGCGTCCGGCTGGCCTTCCCCAAGGACCTGAGCCCGGTGCTGACCCTCAACGCCCAAATTTATCCCGGAAAGTCGACGGCGTACGTCACCGGCGTCTCTCCCGAGCAAGAATGGCCGCTGCCGACGCTCAGTCTCTCGCTGCTGGCGGGCATCCACTGGTCGCTCTGACGCCCCGTTGACCCGGGCTGCTGAAAGGTCTGGCGGCCTTGCAACACTGACCCGGGAAAGGATGACTCACCCCTAGGATTGCCCGGAAGCGTCGCATGGATCAGCTCGGGGCCGCGGTATCGCTCGATGGGGAGCTCGACGGAAAACCCGTCCTGGAGCTCGACGCGATCTACCGCGAGCATTCAGCGGTGGTGTCGAAGTGGGTGCGGCGGCTGTGGGGGCCAGGTGGGGTGGGGGGGACGGTAGACGTCGAGGACCTCCTGCAGGAGGTCTTCTTGGTCGTACAGCGCAGGTTGGGCAGCTTTCGCGGCGACGCGCAGCTGACCACCTGGCTGTACGGCATTACCGTCTTGGTCGTGAACGGCCGGCGCAAGAAAGAGCGCTGGCGGCGCTTCCTCTGGCGCCGAGCCGAGCCGGAGCTCCAGCTCCAGGTCGATCCGGAGAGCGCCGGGGTCCAGCAAGACTTCGAGCGCGCGGAGGCCTCGCGTCTCGTGTACTCGGTGCTCGAGGAGCTGAGCGAGCGTGATCGCACGCTGCTCATCTTGTTCGAGCTCGAGCGACTGCCGGGGGCGCAGATCGCCTCCGTCATGCAACTAGCGGAGCCGAACGTGTGGGTAGGGCTCACGCGCGCCCGCGCCCGATTCAAGAAGGCGTTCGAGCGTCGCTACGGCGACGGGGACGCCATGGAAGGAGCAAGCCATGTCGATGGTTGACCCGCTCGCGCCCTGGGCGGAGCGCCCGGAGCACGATGCGCCTTTCGAGCGCCGCGTGTCGCGCTTGTTCGCGGCCGTGCCAGACCCTTCTCCGCTGCCGGAGCGGGCCCGCCAGCGCGTGGGGTACGGGCTGCGCTCGCGCTCGGCTCGAGGCGTGCGCGTGATGGTCGTCAAGCTCATCGCTCTGGGAGCCGTGATCGGCATGGCGGGGGCGGCCGCCGCTCAATGGGCGTCGACGCGCTTCTTCTCCGCCCAGAGCACCTTCGTGATGGCTCCACGCGTCAGCGTCGCGTCGCCTCCGCTCGTGCCGCAGCCGTCGTTGCCGCGGCCCGTCGTCGCGCTGCCCGAGCCCCCGTCGCTGGCAGAGCCCGCGTTGCCGGCTCCCGCGCCGCTCGGCTTGCCGGCGCCGGCGCAGAGCTCGCCCTTGGGCTTGGAGGCGGCGTCGCTGGAGGCGGCGCTGTCGGAGCTGCGCGGCGGAGGCGCTCAGCGCGGGGCCCGTGCGCTCACGGCGCTCGATCGGCACCTGCGCGTCTTCGCAGGCGGTGCCCTGGAGCTCGAGGCCCGCGTTGCCCGCGTCGACGCGCTGCTGGTGCTCGGACGGCGGCAAGACGCGCGCCGCGAGCTATCCGCGCTGCCGATCGAGCACGTGGGTCG
Source organism: Pseudomonadota bacterium (assembly GCA_023431345.1). Taxonomy (GTDB): domain Bacteria; phylum Myxococcota_A; class Polyangia; order Polyangiales; family Polyangiaceae; genus PMG-095. The sequence goes on along the minus strand of JAEYWK010000213.1, from coordinate 25,491 downwards.
AAAGAGCGAGCTGCGCCTGATCCGCGCCGAGCTTCGGTCCGACGAAGACTGCCGTCTCGCGCTGCAAGATTTCCAGGTGCTGGTCGAGCAGCCGCTGCCGTCGGCGTGGGCCGAGCGAGCGCTGTTCGGTCGTGGCGCGTGCTTGCTCAAGCTCGGCGACGCGGCCGGCGCCGAGCGCGATTTCGCGCGCTACCTCGAGCGCTTCCCCAGCGGGCGGTTCGCGGAGCAGATCCGCGCTCAGAAGTAGCGACGCCCGAGGCGAGCGCGGCGGTGCTGATGTCTCACCAGCACCTACCCAGGCGATTCCCGAGCGCTTGATGGCCCAAGGCGGGGGGTCTATCGTCGTGTTCGATGCGCCTCGTCGTCCCCGCCGGAGCCCTGGGGCTTTGCCTCCTCGCTCTGGCCCCTGCGCCGGCGCTCGCAGCCGACGGCGAAGTGGTGAAGCCCGCCGCCGCCAGTGAATCCGCCCACATCAAGCCGGCCCCCGAGCGCCAGCTGACGGGCGTCTCGCGCCCCACGATCAAGAAGAAGGCAGAACAGAAGGCGCAGGCGACACGCGGCGCCCGCGTGAGCTTGCAGATCCCGGAGCGCCTACGCAAGGCGCTCGCCGCGAAGATCGACCGACGCATCGAGCGCAACATCGCCGACAGCAAGAAGTTGCGCCGCGAGGCGATGGGCCTGCTCGCCAAGTTCATCGATGAATCCCCGGCCGACACGGCGGAGATGCCCGAGGCGCTGCTGCGCATGGGTGAGCTCGAGTGGGAAGACGGCCGCGACAAGTTCCTCGAAGACTTCAAGCGCTGGGAGAAGACGCCCGCGGATCAACGCAGCGAGCCGCCCATCCCCGACTACCGCAAGGCGCGCGCCCGCTTCCTGCGCGTGCTGAAGAACTACAAGAGCTTCTCGCAGTACGACCTGGCGCTGTACGTCGACGGCTTCCTCGCCAACGAAGAGGGCAAGTTCGAGGACGCGCTCGGTCGCTTCAACAAGATCATCGAGTGGTTCCCGAAGAGCCGCTTCATCCCCGACGCGCACATGGTGCGCGCCGAGTACGAGTTCACCCGCGACGCGCCCAACTACGAGACGGCCTACCGCGAGTACGAAGAGGTACTCAAGCACAAGGACACCGACCTCTACGACCTCGCGCTGTTCAAGAGCGCGTGGACGCTGTGGCGCCTCGGGCGCACCGAGCAGGCCGCGCAGCGCTTCCTTAAGGTGTTTCAAGCAACCGAGGACGGCGCGCGCGGCAAGGGGAAGAGCCGGCAAGAGCTGGACGAGCTGCAGGCCGAGGCGCTGAAGAACCTGGTCGCGGTGTTCGTGGAGGACGAGAAGAACAGCGCCGAGGACATGTTCAAGTTCCTCGTCAAAGCCGGTGGCGACAAATTCGCGGGCCGCATCGTGCGCGCGCTGGCGGAGGCCTTCTACGAGCAAGCGCACTACGAGCGCGGCATCGAAGCCTATCGGCTGCTGATCAAGCTCGAGCCCACCAGCCCCGAGTGCCATGATTTCGCGCTGAAGATCGCGCAGGGGCACTCGACGCTCGAGTCGTGGAAGGAGCTCGAGGCCGACTACAAGCTCGTCGTCAAAGATTACGTGGCTCCGCTGCAAGAGCCGGGTAAGCCCAAGCGGCCGAGCTCCGGCTGGGTGCAGGTTCAAACCCCCGCGACGCTCGCCGCGGCCGAGAAGGCGGCCGAGCAGCAGATGCGTGAGGACGCGGTCGGTCTGCACGCCAAGGCCCAGGCCGACAAGACGAGCAAGGGCGAGTATCGAGCCGCGGCCGCGCTGTACCAGGTCTACCTGTCACGCTTCGGGCAGCGTCCGGAGGCGTACGAGATCAACTACAACCTCGGCGAGATCAACTTCTACCACCTCGACAACGCTGCCGGGTCGGCGAGCGCCTACCTCGCGGCGGTGCGCATGAACCCCAAAGGCTCGCTGTCGCGCACGGCGCTGTACAACGCTTTGGCCGCGCTCGAGGTGGCGCGCGCGGCGGAGTTCGAGGCCACGCGGGCCGCCGGCAAGAAGCAAGAAGAGACGCCGACCGACCGCACGCTGACCGAAGCGATGGAGCTCTACATCAAGACTTATCCGACGGATAAGCAGATCCCGGAGCTGCTGTTCCGACAGGGCAAGCTCTACTACGATTACCAGGTCTACGATCCAGCCGTGCGTCAGTGGGGGCTGCTACTCGAGAAGTATCCGAACGACAAGTACGCTGGCGGCGCGGGTGAGCTGATCCTCGACTCGTTCAACAAGAGCGAGGACTACGCGAACATCGAGACCTGGGCCCGCCGCCTGAAGAGCGCTCCTTCTTTTCAGACTCCCGCCCAGCAGACGCGCCTGAACGGCTTGATCGTCGGCGCTATGTTCAAGCTGGGCGAGTCGCTGGGAAAGAAGGGCGAGCACGGCAAGGCGGCCGAGGCGTACCTGCGAGCGGCCAAGGAGTTTCCGAACGAGCAGCGCTCGGCTCAAGCGGCCGTGAACGCGGAGGTCGAAGCGCGGCGCGCGGCGGACCTAGCGACGCTGTCGGCGGCGGCCAAGATCCTGATCGACAACCACCGCCAGAGAGACGAAGCGGCGGAGGGGATTTGGATCGCGGCGACCACCTACCAAGAGGTGGGCTTGTTCAGCGAAGCCGCGAGCTATCACGCCGTCATCACCGACAGCTGGCCCCGGAGTCAGCACCACAAGGACGCAGCCTACAACGCCGTGCTGCTTCACACGACGGTGGGGGAGCACGACAAAGCCATCGCGAGCGGGCAGAAATTCAAGAAGTTCTACCCGCGCGACGACAGCGCGGACGAGGTGACCTTCTTGATGGGCAAGGCCCACGAGAAGGCGGGCAAGAAGGCGGAAGCGGCGGCGCTCTACGACGCCTACTCGCGCTCCGCGCGCAGCGTCGGCAGCCAGATCGAAGCGCTCGTGCGGCTCGCGACCGTGAAATCGAACGACGAGCGCGCCGCCAGCGCGGCCCTCGAGCGCGCGCTTCAGCTCTACAAGACCCGCAAGAGCAGCGTCGACGATCGCGGCAAGTACTACGCCGCCAAGGCGCGCTACATGCAAGGCGAGACCATCCTGAAGAAATTTCAGGACGTGAAGATCGAAGGCGACGTCAAGCAGCTGAAAGATCGGCTCAAGAAGAAGGCCGAGCTGCTCAAGAAGGCGGCCGAGTCGTTCCTCGCTACCGCGGAGATCGGCGCTGCGGAGTGGACGACGGCGGCTCTCTACCAAATCGGAGTGACCTACGAGTCGTTCTCGAAGGCGCTGCTCAGCGCGCCGCCGCCCGACAACCTGAGCGCGGAAGAGCAGGAGCTCTACCAGCAGGCCATCGACGAGTTCGTGGTGCCGATCGAGGAGCGCAGCCTGGAAGCTTACGAGAGCGGCTGGCGCAAGGCGCTCGAGCTCGGCATCTTCAACTCGTGGACGGCCAAGATGCGCGAGGCGCTCGGCCGCCTGAACTCCGAGCTTTACCCGCCGCTGAAGGAGCAAGGCTTCGAGATTCGCTCGCAGGGGCCGGCGCCGCTGCCACCTTTGATCGACGCCACGCGGCGCGCGAGCGGCGGACAGAGCGAGAAATTCTTGCTGCCCGCGCTCGGCGCGAAGGGCAACGGCGAAGCGAAGAAAGAGGACAAGAAGTGAGCCCCTCCGCCCGCCTGCTCGTCGCGCTCGCCTTGAGCCTGCCTGCGTGTAGCAAGGCGCCGCAGAAGATCGTCGCGCCGACGCTCGCGCCCGCCAACCCCGTCGCGCTCGGCAAGATGGTGCAAGGGGTCCAAGCCGCCAAAGACTCCGCCCGCAAGGAGCGTGCGATTGCGCTGCTGGAAGAGGCGGTCAAGGCCGACGCGGGTCTGTGGGAGGCCCACTACAACCTCGGCGTGCTCTTGGCAGACACCGGTGATCTAGGGACAGCCGAGCGTCACCTCGACACCGCTCAGAAGCTCGCTCCCAACGCCGAAGACGTCGCGGTCGCGCTATCGGAGGTGCGGCGCCGTCGCGGCGACGCGGACGGCGCGGTGGCGGCGCTCTCGCCCTTCGTGAAAGAGAACCCTGGCGCCGCCGTCGCGCCCGTCGCCCTGATCGGAGCGTTGCGCGAGAGCGGCAAGATCGAGCTCGCCATCGCACAGGCGCAGCAAGTGCTGGTGCGCCGCGCGAGCGATCCGCGCGCGCTGGCCGAGCTCTCGCTGTCGTACCTCGACAAGGGCGAGGTCGACACCGCCGAGCTGCTCAGCCAAGAGGCGCTCAAGGCCGACGCCAAGAGCGCGATCGCGGAGCGCACCGCGGGCCTGATCAAGCTCAAGCTCGGCGACGACGCCGTCGCGTTCCGCCATTTTGCGCGAGCGAGCGAGCTCGACCCGAAAGACACCACCGCCCGCCTGAACGTGGCGACGGTGCTCTTGCAGGCGGGCATCTACGACAAGTCTGCGGAGCAGTTTCGGATCGCGCTCGATGCCGAGCCGGAGAACAGCGCCGCCGCGCTCGGGCTCGCGGCAGCGCGGCGCGGGCAAGGCAAGCGCGAGGACACGGGTCCCTTCCTGGAGGCGGAAAGGCTGATCCGTGCCGTGCTCGAGCGCGAGCCCCAGAACCTCGAGGCGACCTACAACCTGGCCGTGCTGTACGCCGACTTCCTGAAGCGCCCCGCGGAGGCGGCGCCGCTCTATCGACGCTTCGTAGACCAAGCGCCCCGGAGCCACCCCGCGCGGGCCGAGGCCGAGCGCGCGCTCGCGGCCGTGAGCGACCAAAAAAAGTAGTGGCATTTTCGCGTTCGCGGCGCGGTGCGGCGCAAATGCGCGGCTCCTCTACCGCAAATCGGCGGATCTTCGGCCCGATAGCGGCGCTGTGTTACGGTAGCCCGCGATGTTTTCCCGTGGTTCTAAGGCCCCCGCCGCGATTGCGCTCGTGGCTTCGGCGCTAGGCCTGCTCTTCGCGTCGAACTCGACGCTCGACTACGCCTCGCACCTCGACCGGCGGCTCCACGACGTTCACTGCAGCTTCATTCCCGGCGCGGGTGCCACCAGTGAGGCGGAAGCCTGTCGCGCTGCGATGTACAGCCCGTTCTCGGCGCTGCTCAAAGACCAGTACTGGGGTGGGGTGCCCATCTCGCTGTTCGGCCTGGGCGCCTTCTGCTTCTTCGCGGCGTTTTCGTTGTATTTGCTGCTCTCGGGCGAGCGCGCGTCGCGGCGCACCCTCGGCTTCTTCGCCCTCGTCGGCAGCACGCCGCTGCTCGTCTCGCTCTTGATGCTGACCATCTCGCTCACGCAGCTGGGTCAGCTCTGCAAGACGTGCGTCGGCATCTACATCGCGTCGGCGCTGCTCGCGTTCGGCGCGGTCACGGCCTGGCTCGGCGGGCGCGGTGACGTGTCGCGTCCTTCGCTATCGCTGGCCCTGATACCGGCCTGGCTCGCCGCCCTCGGCGTCACCACGCTGGCGCCGGCCGTGGTCTACGCCGCGAGCATCCCGGATCAGCGCGCGTACATCACGCAGTGCGGCGAGATCAAGGTCGCTACGCTCAAGGGCGACAGCCCGGTGAAGATACGCGGCACGCGCCCCGTGCAACCGACGATGCTGTTCGAAGATCCGCTGTGTCCGACGTGCAAGGCGTTTCACGATCGCCTCGTGACCGAGAACATCATCGAGAAGCTCGACATCGAGCTGCTCCTGTTCCCGCTCGACAGCGAGTGCAACTGGATGCTCGATCGCCCGTTGCACCCGGGTGCGTGCATCGTCTCCAAGGCCGTTCTGTGCGGTGAGTCGGGCGGTAACGCGCGGCAGGTGCTGGAGTGGGCGTACAGCGAGCAGGAGTATTTGACGCGCGCCGGCAAGGCAGGGGAGGGAGTGCTGCGCGCCGCCATCAAGCAGCGCTGGGGCGACTCGATGCTGCGCTGCGTGGACGATCGCAAGACGGACCTGCGTCTGAACAATCACCTGCATTTCGCCTCCGAGAACAACATCCCCGTCTCGACTCCGCAGATGTACCTCGGTAAGCGCCGCATCTGCGACGAAGACACCGACTTGGGGCTGCGCTACACGCTCACGCAGCTCGCGCCGGAGGTGCTGAAATGACTCGAGCCGTCGACCCCTTTGCTCCGCGCCCGAGCGACCCCGGTGGCGCGCAGACCGCAGCCATCGTCGGCTTGCTCGCGGGCGTGCTGCTCACGGCGGGCAGCGCGCTGGCCGTGCGCAGTTGGACGTCGTCGGCGGCCCAGCGCCTGGTCACCCCCGAAGCCGAGAAGCCCAAGGTGGCCATCGCCGATCAATCCGAGGTCGCCTACTGCACCCCTCAGTTCAAGCAGGTGCTCGAGCGCGTGCTGCACGCCTGTGGCTTGGCCGAGGGCGAGGGCGCGCGCCGCGGCTGCAAGCCGGCGGACGTGAAGACGTTCGCCTCGATCAGCGACGACGACTTCAACGCGCTGTTTACCCCGCTCAAAGATCGGGGCGCCGTCATCATGTTCGACGAAGGCAAGCAAGATTTGGATGAGAGCGCCAAGAAGCTGCTCGAGGAGCGCTGGTTCGCGCGCAAGGGCGCGCGCTACTTCTTCGTGGTGGCTCGGGCTTCGAAGACGGGCAACCAGGACAAGAACCGCGCGCTGTCGCACCGCCGCGCCAACTCGGTGATGTATTTCCTGACCCAGCTCGCTTCCGATCCCGAGATCGAGAAGAAGGTCGGTTTGCTCTGGCTCGGCAACGAGTTCGCTCAGCTGTCGAAGGAATATTGTAGCTGGCCGCGCTCGCGGCCCGACGAAAAATGCGACGAGGAGCCGATCAACCGCAGCGCCTTCGTCTCCTGGGTGGATTGCCGGCTATGAGCGCGCGTCGAAATCTCCTGCACGCGAGCGTGCTCGCGGGGAGCGCGCTGGTGCTCATGGCGTGCGATTCGACGGGCGAAAAGAAGCCTGTCAGCGCGCCGCTCGAGCGCAGCCAAATCGTCGAGGCCAAGCCCTCCGACGCCGCGGCCGCGGCCGTGAAGCCCGCCGCGGTCGCGCCCGCCGCCGCGAGCGTAGCGCCGAAGCCGCCGCGGGCGCTGTGCCAAGGTCAAATGGGAGGGCCGGGGCGGCCCGCTCCCAAGAAGGCGCTGTCGCAGAGCGTGGCCACCGGCGAAGCGGCGCTCCCGGAGGCGCTGCCCCTCGGCGGCGGCTTTACCTGGGTGAATTTCTGGGCCGCCTGGTGCGCGCCCTGCAAGGAGGAGATCCCGCGGCTATTGCGCTTCGAGCAAGAGCTGGCCAAGACCTCGCCGGGCTTCAAGCTGGCGTTCGTCTCGCTCGATGACGACGAGCGCCAGCTCACCGGCTTCTTGGCGACGCAGCCCGCCTCGGGCCTGCGTCGCAGCTGGTGGCTCAAAGAGGGCAAGGAGCGCGAAGAATGGTTGAAGGGGGCCGCGCTCGAGGCGGATCCGGAGCTGCCGTTTCACCTGCTCTTCGACGCCAAGGGCAAGCTGCGCTGCGTCGTGAAAGGTGCCCTAGAAGATTCCGACCTGAGCAGCCTGAGGTCGCTCGTCTCGGGCGGGTGACGCGCTTCGCCCGGCGAAGGCGGCCGGCGCGGGGCGTGTGACGTGAGTTCCAGCTCGATGTGGAACTATGTGGAACCGCGTCCAGTCTGTGAGTAGGCTAGCGCGGTGAATACGTCTCGTCGCCCCGACATCGCCGAAGTCGCCAGGCACGCCAAGGTCTCCAAGAGCACCGTCTCGCGCGTCATCAACGGCGGCTATGCCAGCGCCGAGGTTCGGGCCCGCGTGGCCAAGGTGATCCAAAAGCTGGGCTACACCCCGTGGACCACGGCCCGCAATTTCTCCTTGGGCCGCGCCGGCTCGTTCGGCTTGGTCATGGAAGACAGCCAAAACGAGTGGATCACGCAGATCCTCGGCGGCATCGAGGAAGAGCTGACGTCGAAGCACATCTCGCTCTTGGTCGGCAGCCTCGTGCTCCGCGGCACGTACGACTCTGCCACCGTCACGTCGTGGATTCGGGAGCACCGCGTCGACGGTCTGATCTTCGCTCGTCCCGGCAAGCGCGAGAAGGCGCTCGTCGAGGCCGCGCGCAAGGTCAAGCTGTCGATAGCGCTCATCACGCCGGACGAGAGCTTCAAGGGCGGCGCCGTGCTGCGCAGCAACAACGTCGACGCGGGCCGGGAGATCGCCGAGCACTTGTACGAGCTCGGTCATCGTCGCATCGCGTACCTCGGCGGTCCCGAAGACTCGCTCGACAGCCGCCAGCGCGCCCAGGGCCTGGAAGAGGGCTTGGCCCTGCGGCGCGTGAAGATTCCGCCGCAGCACATGACGTTCGCCTCGCGTTACCACCTGCAGGAAGGCGTCGCTTTCGCCGAAAAATGGGTGAAGACACCGCGGCCCCGCGCGCCCACGGCCGTGGTCTGCGCCAACGACGTGATGGCGCTCGGCTTCTTGCGCACGCTGCAGAACCACGGCGTGATGATCCCCAGAGACATCTCGGTGGTCGGCTACGACGATGTGCCGGCCGCGAGCCTGTTCTGGCCCGGCCTCACCACCGTGCGTCAGCAGATGCGCGCGATGGGCGCCGCGGCCTGCCGCTCGCTCATGGCACAAATGAACGGTGAATCCCAAGATCGTTCGGTGCTCGAGTTCCCGATGGACCTCGTCGTCCGCCAGAGCACGGGTCCGTCGCCGGATCGCAAGGCGTGAAGAAGCCTTCGCGACGCGCTGGCAATACGAAGCCTGGCGCAGAGCCCCCTGCCTCGACCTCGCACGTCCCTCAGCGTGATCCGTCGCTGCTGGTGCTGCCCGACTCGCTGGAGGGGCGCCTCGCCGGTGGGCACCCTTGGGTGTATCGCGATCACGTGCCCCCGCGCTTCCGCGCGGAAGCGGGCACGTTCGTGCGCATCGCGAGCGGTCGCTTCCAGGCGTTCGCGCTTTGGGACACCGACTCGCCCATCGCGCTGCGCGTCTTCTCGCGGCGCCAGAGACCAGACGCGGCGTGGATCGCGGCGCGCATCGACGAAGCCTGGCAGCTGCGCACGCGGCTGCTCCCGCCCGAGACCGACGCCTTTCGCTTGCTCTTCGGCGAAGGCGACGGCGTGCCCGGCGTCGTCGTCGACGTGTACGCTGGCTTCGCCATCATCGTCAGCTATTCGAGCTCGCTGCGGCAAGTGGTGGCGTGGGTCGCGGCGGCGCTCGCGGCGCGTCCCGAAGTCGTGAGCGTGTGTGAGCGCGTCACGCGCCGCAAAGATCGAGCTTCCGAGCTCCGCCCGCTGAGCGGCGCCCCGCTGCCCGAGGTGGCGATGGTGCGGGAGCACGGCCTGCGCTACGAGGTCGACTTCGAGGCGGGCCAGAAGACGGGACTGTTCCTCGACCACCGGGAGAACCGCCATTATTTGCGCGGGCTGTGCCGCGGTAAGCGCGTCCTGAACCTGTTCTCGTACACGGGCGGCTTTTCGGTGTCGTGCGCGGCGGGCGGGGCCTCCCACGTCACCAGCGTCGACATCGCCGCCCCCGCCATCGCGGCCGCTTCGCGCAACGTGCTCCACAACGGGCTCGCGCCGGAGCTACACGAAGGCGTGGCGCAAGACGTGTTCGAGTTCTTGACGGCCGCCCGCGCGGCGGGCCGGCGCTGGGACATGGTGATCGCCGATCCGCCCAGCTTCGCCAGCTCGCGCTCGGAGCTGTTCGGCGCGCTGCGCGCGTACAAGAAGCTCCACGCCGCCTCGCTGTCGGTGCTGGAGCCAGGCGGACTCTACGCGGCCGCGAGCTGCACGGCGCAGGTGTCGCCCGAGGCCTTTCGGCAAACTCTCGCCGAGGGCGCGGCCCGCGCGTCGCAGCGCCTCACGGTGGTGCACGAGGCGGCGCACGCGGTCGACCACCCTTACGCGGCCGGTCACCTCGAAGGGCGCTACCTCAAGCTCGTGCTGTCGCGGGCGCTGCCGCTGGCCTGAGCGCCGGCCGCCCTCGCTACACCTTCCTGTACTCTTCGACGAACTCCCAATCGGCGATGAGGTGCTTCTTCAGCATCAGCGAGAGCAGCGCGGAGAACAGCGCTTCCCAGCGCACGTTTCCCCCGAGAATTTCGCTGGCGTCCGCGCCGTGAGCCACCGCGCGCAAGGCCGCCGACAAGTCGCGCGCCGTGAGCCCCTCCGCGGGCGCAGGGTTGGCTTCCGCCGCGGGGGGATCGCTCGGCAGGCGGGGCTTGCTCGGGGCGCTCGGCTTCGCGGGGAGATGGACCTTCGTGCCGTCGAGCAGTGTCAGCGTCACCATGCGCGGCTGCTTACCGCGCTTGGGCATGGGGATCTCGTGCGCCTCGATCTCGGGGCTGCTATCCGGTGAGTCGTCGCTGTCGCCGCTGCCGGGAGCGCGCACGTCGGGCGCCGCCTCGGGCGGAGCAGGAGCAGGTGAGGCCAGCGCGGCCGCAGGTGAGGCAGGCGCGACCGCTGCAGGAGCGGCTGCTGGTTGACCCGCGGCGGGCGCGGGCGCGGGCGCGGCGGGGCGACGCTCGGCCTCGGCCTCGGCCACGGCTTCGGACAGCGACGCCGCGTCTTTGCCGAGGCCGTAGTAGGCTCGAATAGCGGCGCGGATGTCGGAGGGCGGGGCGATCATTGCGCGCACGGGCAGACCCGAGAACTGACTGAGCTCGCTCTGAGCGCGCTCGTCGCTCGGGTCGTCCATGGCGACGTACAGTGTTTGCCCGAGGCCGCGCACCTTCCGCACGAAGATCGGCACCAGGCAATAGCGCTCGGCGAGCTCCTGGCTCACCAAGTTCAGGAGCTGGCGCGAAAATTCGATGTGATAGAGGGAGACCCAGGGCACGCTCAGCTGCTGGCTGAGGATCTGAGTGACCTGCGTCTCGCTGACGAGGCCGGCGTCCACCAGCAGCGTTCCGATCCGCCGTCCATCCCGCTTTTGCAGGTTCAGGACGTCTTCGAGCTGCTCTCGGGTAATAATCTGCGCCTCGACGAGCAGCTCGCCGAGCCTGACACGAGCCGGGACCATATCCCTCAAGCCTACCCTCGGCCGGCAGATCGGACCACTTTTGGCCGCTCGAGCCGCGGGCGCGCCCCCGGCCTCGAAAAACGTGGCTCAAAGCAGCGCCGCCCGCCGCCTCTCGTGCGGGGGGCTAGCGGTCGGCACTGCCTCGGATAGAATGGCCATTCTCCGGTCTTATCTGGGCGCGGCCGCCTCGGCCGGGCCCTCGGAGCATTTGGTGAACGCTCAAGCCCAGCCCTCCCTTCGAACTTGCCCCCACTGCGGTGCCGGCTGCGCGAGTGAGCATCAATACTGTCCCGCGTGCGGCTTCCCGATCGGCACGATGGGGTCGACGACGGACGACAAGTTCGTCGGCAAGACGCTGCCCGGCGGCTATCACATCCTCGACTTGATCAGCGTCGGCGGGATGGGCCGCGTCTACCGCGCCGAGCAGAGCGCGCTCGGGCGCACGGTCGCGGTGAAGATCATTCATCCCCACCTGCTGTCCGACGACAACTCCGCGCTGCGCTTCATCACCGAGGCGCGCGCCGCCAGTCAGCTCAACCACCCGAACTCCATCGCGGTGTTCGACTTCGGTCGCACCGACGACGGCCAGCCTTACCTGGTGATGGAGTTCTTGCGCGGCAAGGATTTGGCGCGCGTGGCCTACGAAGAAGGGCCGCTCGCTTTCTCGCGCATCGTCGACGTCTTGCGCCAAACTTTGGCGGCGCTGAGCGAAGCGCACGACTTGGGCATCGTTCATCGTGACCTGAAGCCCGAAAACATCATCTTGGAGCCGCTGCGTCGCGGCGGTGACTTCGTGAAGGTGGTCGACTTCGGCTTGGCCAAGCTGCGCGCGGACGCGCAAGGGCCGAGCGTCACCAGCCCCGGCATCGTCTGCGGTACGCCCGACTACATGGCCCCCGAGCAGGGCCGCGGCGATCCGATCGACGGCCGCAGCGATCTGTACGCCATGGGCGTCATCTTGTTCCAGCTGCTGACGGGGCGGCTGCCGTTCGAGGCCGATAGCCCGACGCAGGTGGTCATGATGCACATGACCATCCCCGTGCCGGATCCGCGCCAGGTCGCCCCTGAGCGGACGATCCCGGAGCCGCTCGTGATGGTGGTGAACAAGGCGCTCGCGAAAGATGCTCGCAAGCGGTACCAAGACGCCATCGAGTTCGCCGACGCGCTGAAGAACGCGCTGGCGCTCGCCGAGAGCGTCCCCCCCGAGCAGCGCTTTTCGCTACCGCCGCCGTCGCTCGCGGGCGGCGTGACGCTCGCGTGCCCCGGCTGCGGCCATCAGGTTCCGGTGGCCAAATTCTGCCTCGAGTGCGGCGTGCGCCTGCCGGCCAGGAGCGTGATGCCCGAGAATCACACGCACCCGTCGCTGCCGCTGCCGCTCGTCGCGCGTGACGACGACGTCTCGTGGCTCGAAGATAGGCGGCAGCAAGTGCGCGGCGGCCTGATGGGGGCGCGCCTCATCGGTGAGCAAGGCGCAGGCAAGACGCGCCTGATCAGCGAGCTGCTTCTGCGCGCAGCCTCCGATGGGGATCTGGTCGCGGGTACGGGGCCGGACCCGTACCACGCCGAGGTCGCGGGCTACGCGCTGCGCGTGGCGATCGAGTCGCTCGCGGGCTTGTCGGAGATCGAGAGGAGCGAGCTCACGTTCGCGGACGCCAGCCCCGACGCCGAGGGCGGCCTGGCGGAGCTGTTCGACAACTCCCCCAAGCGTCACGACATTCGCTCGCCCCAAGAGCGACGGCTGGGCTTGGCGGAGGCGCTACGCTGGGCCCTGACGCGGGCCGCGAAGCGCTCCAAGTCGGGGCGGATCGTGCTCGCGATCGACGATCTGCAGCGCGTCGACGGTCCGAGCCGCAACGCCTTCGCGGATGTCCTCGGCGAGCCGCCGCGGCTCTCGGCGCTGTTCCTCGCCGCTCATACGCCAGGCTTCGAGGCGGGCTGGGGCGCGGAAGCGGCCGCGCGCATCTTGCCCGGGTTGCCGCCGCCGGCCGTCATGCGGCTCTTGCGCCCGAGCCGCAGCGGGGCTCGCGCGGACGACACCGGACGCGGCCTGCTGCCGATGTACGTGGAGCAGGTGCTGCGTTACACGCAAGAGGGCGGCAGCGATCCGCCCGCGCGCCTCGCCGATTTGATCGCCCTTCGGGTCGACACGCTCGATCCGGCTGCGCGCCGCACCCTGCAGGCGCTCGCGGTCATGGGCGACCAAATCAAGCCCGAGGTTGCCTCGGAGATCTTGCGCGGCGAGAGCGTGGAGGGCACGTTGCCCGAGCTGCGCCGAACCGGCATGATCGCGATCGTCGACGGCCGGGTCTCGACGTCGCACCCCCTCTTGCGCGACATCGTGCTGCTCGGCATCCCCGCGGCGGTGAAGAAAGACTTGCACAGTCGGGCGCTGCGCGCGTGCGAGCGCTTGTCCGCGCCGATCGAGGCGCGAGCGCAGCACGCCTATTACGCCGGGGACTCGTTTCAGGCCCTGCTGCTGCTCGAGCAGGTCGCGGAGCGTGCCGCCGCCCGCGGTGACACCGCGACCGAGGTGCTCGCCCTTCGCCGCGGGCTCGAGATCGCACGCCAAGAGATCGCGCGAGGGGAGCTCGATGACCCGCTACGCGCCGTCCTGATCTTCGGCCGCAAGCTCGGCGCGTCCCTCACGCGCGCCGGAAACTTCGCCGATGCGGAGGGCGTGTTGCGGGAAGCGCTCGACGTCGCGGGCCCGAGCGGCACCGACCGAGCCCGCGTCCTCTCGGCCCTGGCTCACGTCGCGCACGGGCGCCGCCGGGCGTCGGAAGCCATGGGCTACATCGACCAAGCCATAGCAGTGGCGCGCGAATCCGGTGCTGGTGATTTAGTTAGCGCCTTTGCCGATACTCGCCGCGCCTGGGCGTCGTGAACCGCCTCGCGCGCGCGGCGTCAAAACAATGACACTCTGATGCTTGAGGCGCGGGTGCAGGCGCGTGCAGGTACGTGCAGGCGGACAGAGCGCCGCGCACCTCTGTGCGAGCAAGAGACCGTGGCGCTTTGGTACCCGGGGGCCATGGCGACGTGGCACGCCGCAACAGCCGCTAACGCCAGATCAGAAGTAGCGGACTCAGCCGCGCTTTCGGCCTCCCGCGACGCCGTTATCGGGGGTAAAAAGGAAGTTGTTTCCGTAAACGGAAATGGCGCCTGGGCGAAACACTCAGGTTCGGGAAAACAGGCGAGCAGGGATGTCCTGCTCGAGAGGGAAATCCTGATGAGCGAGGCCAAGCCTCAGCAACGCGAACGCAAAAGCCGCTCCGGACCCAGCAGCGGCTCCTTCACGGTAGCGCGAGTGCAGGTGCAAGAGCTCGCTGCCCTGGCCGGCCCAGAAGTCTTGTCGTCCCCCGGCACTGACCTGCTGAGCGACGAGCTGCTCGTCGACCGCGTCAGCCGCGGTGAGGGCGAGCACTACGAGACCTTGATGCGCCGCACGGCAGCGCAGCTCTACCGCATCGCGCGCGGCATCGTCGGTAGCCCGGTCGCGGCCGAAGAGGTGGTGCGCGCCGCCTTCGTGCGCGGCTACGAGAGCCTCTCCATCTACGATCGTCGCCTGCGCTTCGGCGACTGGATGAGCCGCATCGCGACGCACGGCGCGCTCGAGAGCTTGCGCCGCGGCTCGACGCCGCCTCCGCCAGAGGCACGCTTCCATCGTCAGCGAGACTTGGTGCGCCAGCTCGAGGACGGCGTGGATGCCCTGCCGGAGTCGTTCCGTATCGCGTTCACGCTGTGCGTGCTCGACGCGATGCCTCCTGCCGAAGCCGCGGAGGCGCTCGGTCTCCATGAAGAGGCGGTCAGGCTCGCGGCGTTTCGAGGACGCCTGCGTGTGCGTCGTCTGCTCGGGATGCGCTTCGACGACGCGGAGTCGCGCGCGTTCGGCCTGCACCTCTCGACGCTGAACGACGTGGTTCGCAGCGTGCTCACGCGCGTCGGCGTCACGCCCAGCAGCTAGCGCGACAAACGGTTTGCTGGGGCAACGAAGTTCACGAGCTAGCGCCGAACAGAGCCGCCGCGTGGGGGAGGGGCGGCGTGATCGGCCGTGCTTTGCGAGCTAACGAAAGCGGCTGACCGAAGCGGCGCGGGCGTTACGCCAGCCTGAAGCGGCAGAATCCTCGTGGGCGCGCGTGGCGCGGGAGGCGCGCGCGTCGGAGTCGACCGCGAGCGCAGTGAGGAGCAGGGCTTCGCGCAGGCTCTCGTCGTCGCTGGCGGTGGGCGCGGAGAGCTCGGCGGCGTGCGCCTCCACGAAGGTCGTGTCGTAGTCGCCGGCCAGCACGCGCGGGTGGGCGAGCAAGCGCTGCAAGAAGTCGAGGTTGGTCGCGACGCCGAGCACGGTGTATTCGGCGAGCGCCCGCTGGAGCCGCGCGAGAGCGAGCGCGCGCGTCGGCGCCCAAGCGCACAGCTTGGAGAGCAGCGGATCGAAATCTGGGCTCACCCAGGAGCCGCTGACCACGCCGCTGTCGTCCCGCACGAAGGGGCCGCCCGGCGCCGAGAGCAGCTCGATCCGTCCCGGCGCGGGCAAGAAGCCTTGCTCGGGAGCCTCGGCGTAGACCCGCGCCTCGATCGCCACGCTGCGCCGCTCCACGCGCTCGAAGCCGAGCGTCGCGCCATCGGCGATGCGCACCATTTCCTGAACCAAGTCGATGCCCGTGACGAGCTCGGTGATCGGGTGCTCGACCTGCAGGCGCGTGTTCATCTCGAGAAAGTAGAAGCTCTGATCGCGGCCGAGCAGGAACTCGAACGTCCCTGCCGAGTAGTAGCCGATGGCGCGCGAGCCGGTCAGCGCGACCTGGCACATCGCCGCGCGCGTCGTCTCTTCCAGCGCTGGGCACGGCGTTTCCTCGATGATTTTTTGATGCCTGCGCTGCAGCGAGCAGTCCCGCTCGAGCAAGTGCACCAAGTTACCGTGCCGGTCACCCAGCACCTGCACCTCGACGTGACGCGCGCCGTCGATGGCCTTCTCGATGTACACGGTGCCGTCGCCGAAGGATTTTTCGGCTTCGCTGCGCGTCCGCTCCAGAGCCCGCTCGAGCTCCGCTTCGCCTTCGACGCGGCGCATGCCCTTGCCGCCGCCGCCCGCCGTCGCCTTGAGCAGCACGGGATAGCCGACCTTGCTGGCGGTGAGCTTGGCTTCGGCCAGGTCGTGCGCAGGGCCACCGGGCACGACCGGCACACCGGCTTCCTGCATGCGCGCTCGCGCGCGCGCCTTGTCGCCCATCTCGTAGATGGCTCGGGCGGGAGGGCCGATGAAGACCAGCCCCGCGCGCTCACACGCCTCGCACAGCTCCTCGCTCTCGGAGAGGAAGCCATATCCGGGGTGGATGCCCCAAGCGCCAGCAGCGCGGGCCGTCGCGACGATGCGCTCAGGGTCGAGGTAGGCAGAGCGGCCTTCGCCGATGCGCACCGCTTCGGTGGCGCGCCGCGCATGGACGGGGTTCTGGTCGGCGTCGGTGTACACCGCTACCGAGGGCAGACCCAGCTCGTCGAGCGCGCGCACGATACGCACCGCGATTTCGCCGCGGTTGGCGATGAGGACCTTGCCAGCCATGCCGGGCATCCTGCCTGAGGTTCGGTCGTGACCGTGTGGCATCTAATTAACTGAATAATTCCAGTTGTTTACGGATTTGTGGCTCGGCTCGCACGCGGGGGCGCTGATTCGCCCGCGAAAGCCTGGGGGCGGCGCTGCTATACAGCTCGGCCCCGGGAAACCCGAATGGAGTCCGACGACGTCATCAGCGTGGGCGAGCTCGATCGGCGCTTGCGTCGCGCCGTCGAGGGAGCATCGGCAGATTTCTGGATCGAGGGCGAGGTTTCGTCGCTCAAGCGCGCGCCGAGCGGTCACGTCTACTTCACGCTCAAGGATGAGCGAGAAGACGCCGTCATCGACTGCGTGATGTACCGCTTCGACGCGCAGCGCGCGCGCCGCGTGCTCACGGATGGGGCGCGACTCCAGCTCCGCGGCCGGGCGACGGTTTGGGCGCCGCGCGGACGCTTGCAGCTCGTAGCCAGCCTGGCGCGCCTGGCCGGTCGGGGAGAGCTGCTGCTTGCCTTGGAGCAGCTCAAGGAAAGGCTCGCTCGAGAAGGGCTGTTCGACCCCGCGCGTAAGCGGCCGCTGCCGCGCGCGCCGCGCATCGTGGGCGTCGTGACCAGCGGCTCCGGGGCGGCGTTTCACGACATTCGAACGGTGGCGTTTCGGCGCGGAGGGCTACGCCTGGTGTTGGCCCCGGCCCTGGTGCAGGGCGAGTCGGCCGCGCCCAGCATCTGCGCGGCGCTCGACCTGCTGGAGCGCTACCCGGGGCTCGACGCGGTGATCGTCGGGCGCGGCGGCGGCTCCGGTGAAGACTTGATGGCCTTCAACGACGAGCGAGTCGTGCGGCGAGTTGCGCGCTGTCGCGTGCCGGTCGTGAGCGCGGTAGGCCACGAGGTCGACGTCACCTTGACCGACCTGGTAGCGGACGTGCGCGCGGCGACGCCCTCGCAAGCGGCCGAGATCTTGGTGCCTGACCGGGCCGCGCAGCGGGAGGCGCTCTCGCGCTTCGAGCGGCACCTGGTGCGCGCGCAGCGCTCGCTGCTCGCGAGCCTCACGGCGCGATTGTCGCGCCTACAAGGCCGCGTGAGCGATCCGCGCTTCGTCATCGCCGAGCGCCAGCAAGAGCTCGACGAGCTGGGCGAGCGCATGCGACGCCTGGTGCGGCAGCGCCTGACCGTTGCGCGGCGGCGCGAGCAGGATCGTCGACAGCGCCTCGCGCACCGACACCCCGCGCGCGTGCTGGCGCGATCGCGCGGCGAGCTCCGCCTCCTCGCTACACGTCTCGCGGCGGCGCAGCAGCTAGCGCTGAGCGCGCGTCGTAAATCGTTCGCCGCTTGCGTGGCGCAGCTGGACGCGCTGTCGCCGCTGGCGGTCTTGGGCCGCGGGTATGCGCTCGCCACGCGCGACGGAGTCCCGGTCCTTTCCAGCGCTGAGCTTTCGCCCGGCGACGCGGTGGAGGTGAGGCTAGCGCACGGCGCATTCCGCGCGCGCGTGACGCAGGTGCAGAGCGAGCCCGCGCACAGCCGCGCGGCCGAGGCAGGGGCGGAGTCAGTAGCGGGGCCGAAGAGCGAGGTGAGATCGTGAAGTTCGGATTGATTGGCCACCCCGTGGCCCATTCACTGTCGCCGGTCATTCATCAGGCCGCCTACCGCGAGCTCGGTGAGCGGCACGAGTACGCGCTGCTCGACGCGCCGAGCGAGGCCGACGTGGCGCGCGTGGTAGCGGCCCTCCGCGCGGGTGAGCTAGGTGGCGTCAACGTGACGATCCCCTGGAAGAAGGTGGCGCACGCCTCCGCCGACGACCACAGCGCCCTGGCCCAGCAGCTCGGCGTCGCCAACGTGCTGCACGCCAACGCGGGGCGCATCGTCGCGCACAACACTGACGCGCTGGCGCTCGAGAGCGAGTTTTCCAGTCGCGCGCGAGCGAAGCGGGCGATCGTGCTCGGCAGCGGCGGCGCCGCGCCAGCCGTCGTCGCCGCCTGTCTAGCCGCGGGCATCGTCGACGTGCGGGTGACCGCGCGCCGCTTCGATCCGAAGGTCCCGGTCGAGCAGTGGGCGGGCGGCGCCGAGCTCTCGCGGCTCGGCGCGCGGCTGCTCGCGTGGCCCAGCGCTGGCCCCGCGGCGGCGACGGAGCTCGCCGAGCTATGCCGCGAGACGGGCCTGTTCGTGCAGTGTACGAGCGCAGGCATGCACGGCGCCGACTCCGGTGAGCCGCTGGCCGCCCTCGTGCCCTGGGCGCTCACTCCGCCCAACGCGCTGGCGTACGACCTGATCTACGCTCCCCTCGAAACGCCGTTTTTGCGAGCCGCCCGCGAGGCTGGGCGAGCGACCGCGCATGGGCTCGGCATGTTGGTCGGCCAAGCGGCGCTCTCGGTCGAGATTTGGCTCGGTCGGCGTCCGCCGCTGGAGCCGCTGATGGCCGCCGCGCTCGAAGCGCTCGCGGCGCGGAGGCGAGCGTGAAGAAGCCGCCGCCCTGGCTCGGATCGCGTGACGGCGCTTGGCCGTCGGTCGACGTGAACGGCGCGATCGAGCGCGCGGAGGCCGAGTGGCTCCACACCAACGGCGCCGGCGCTTACAGCATGAGCACCATCGCGCTCATGCACACGCGTCGCCACCACGGCGTGCTGGTGGCCGCTTTGCCGCCGCCGCTCGGCAGGCACGTGATCGTCAGCCACGCGGATACCACGCTCATGGTCGAGAGCGAGAAGCGGTCGTACCGCCTCGCCACGCATCAGTTCCCCGACGTCGCGCCGACCCCGGGCTACCGCAATCTGCTGAGCTTCGCGCAAGATCCGATCCCGCGCTGGGTGTTCCGCGCGGGCAGCGGCACGCTCGAGCGCACGCTGTGCCTGGTGCGCGGCCACAACGCGGTGATCATGGGCTACACGTGGTCGGGCGTCGGTAACGCCCGCATCAGCCTGCGGCCGCTGATGCCGCTGCGGCCCGTCGACTCGTTGATGCGCGAGCACGGCGGGATGGAGCAGCTCGTCGCGCTGCGCCCGGGATCGGTGGAGCTTCGCCCCGTCGAGCGCCTGCCCGCGGTTTACTTTCAGCACGACGGGGTGTTCATGGGCGGCCCCGACTGGTGGCGCCGCTTCGAGTACCTCGCGGATCGCGGCGAGCACGCGCAGTTTCAAGAAGACATGTGGACCCCCGGCGTCTTCGAGCTGCCGCTCGAGCCCGGAAAAACGTCGTACCTGGTCGCCTCCGTCGAAAGGCCCATGTCGCGGCCAGCCTCGGAGCTGGTGATGGAGGCCTGCGAGGCCATCAGCCGCGAGGCGCTCGGCGGCGGGAGACCCGCAGCGGTGCGCTTGCTGTCGGTGGCGGCCGAGCAGTTCTGCTTGGACGCGGCCGAGGACCCGATGATCATCGCGGGCTATCCATGGCACGCGCCGTACACGCGCGATTTCTTGCTGGCGCTCCCCGGCCTCACGCTGGCGCGCGGCCGCGTGGACCTGGCGGTGCGCGCTCTACCCACGTTGCTGGGTTCGCAGCGCGGCGGGTTTTTGCCGGAATTTCTGGCGTCACCCGAGCAGCCGCGGCCCAAGCCGCTGCCGGACGCGACGCTGTGGCTGTACGAGGTCGCTCGTCTGCTGCTGCCGCAGCTGGGCGAAGAGCACGCGGCGCTCAAGCGTCAGCTCTATGTCGCGCTCGTGCGCAGCTTTGCGCGCCTGCGCAGCAACATTCGGCGCTGGGGCTGGCTGTCCTCCGACGGCTTGCTCGTGAACGGCGCCGATGGCGTGGCGCTGACCTGGATGGACGCGCACCTCGGCGCGACGCCGGTCACGCCGCGCCGCGGCATCGCCATCGAGCAACAAGCGCTGTTCACCCAGGCAACCGGCACGCTCGCGGCGCTCGCGGACGAGCTGGGCAACGCGCCGCTGGCCGAAGCCTGTCGCGAGGCGGGCGTGCGCGCTCGGGCAGCCTTCCGGGCGCGCTTTTGGTGCCACGAGACCGATTTCCCCTACGACTGCGTGAGCGAATCACGCGACACCCAAGACGCTTGGGTCGACAGCACCATCCGCCCCAACGCGCTGATCGCCTTGGCCGTCGACCCCAGCCTGTTCGAGGCCTGGCAAGCGCGCGCGATCGTGGCGCGCGTGCGCGCAGAGCTGCTCACCCCTCGAGGGATCCGCAGCCTCTCGCCGCACGATCCTCGCTATGTTTCGCAGTTCGCGGGCACGCTGGAGGAGCGTGAGCTCGCCTACCATCAGGGCACGGCCTGGACGCACCTGCTCGGCTTCTACGTGCGCGCGGCGATCCGCCTGTCGCCCGACGACGAGGACCTGCGGGAAGAGCTGCGCCAGGTGATTGAGGGCGCGCTCGACGGCTCGGTCATCCTCGGCCAAATCGCGCAGCTGGCCGACGGCGACACGCCGCACCGCGCGCGTGGCTGTCCCGCGCAGGCGACGAGCGTGGCCGAGCTGATCCGCGCGCTCGTGGTAGACTTGGGCGTCTGAATGGCGTCGCGTGACCTCGTGGAGCTCGGCTACCGCCGTATCGTCATCCTGCTCGTCTCGTTGGTCGTGGTGCCGACGTTTCTGTTGGTCTCGCTCGGCGTCATCTTGCTGTTCTTGGGCGAGGCTCAGCTCAACCTATTGATGGGCATTTTGGTGATGGCGCTGTCGGGCGCGGCCGTCACGGGCGTGATTTTGGTGTGGGTGTTCGTGAGGCGTGAAGCGAGCCTGTCGCGGCTGCAGAGCGACTTCGTGTCCAAGGTGTCTCACGAGCTGAAGACTCCGCTCACCTCGATCCGCCTGTTTTCCGAGACCTTGGCCCTGCGCCGGGGCGACGTGCTCGCCGAAGACAAGTGCATCCAGGGGCTTGAGCGCGAAACGACGCGACTGCAAGAGCTGATCGACCGCTTGCTCGACTGGGGGCGCATGGAAAGCGGCCGGCGCGAGTTCGTGATCCGCGAGACGGATCTGCGGTCGATGCTGGACAACGCCCTGGACGCGTTCGAGACGCACCGCCAGCGCCGCAGCGTGGAGCTCCACGTCGACACCCCGCCCGACAGCCTGCGCGTCAAGGCCGATCGCGGCGCCGTCTCCGACGCGCTCTTGAACTTGTTGATCAACGCCTTCAAGTACGGCGGCGATCCGGTGAAGATCGGCGTTACGGTCGAAGCGACGGAGCGCTTCGTCAAAGTCAGCGTCACCGACAATGGGGCAGGGATCCCCGCCGCCGAGCACAAGCGCATCTTCCAAAAGTTCTATCGCGTAGACGACCGTCTCTCTCGCGAGCGTGAAGGCTCGGGGCTAGGCCTGGCGATCGTGAAGCACGTCATGAAGGCGCACAAAGGCCGCGTGGAGCTCGAGTCGCATCCCGGCCGCGGTAGCACCTTTTCGCTGATTCTGCCGCGCGCCAAGTGACACCCTCCGTCGAGGGGGTCGCATCTTGGGTGGGGCGCGTCCGCGCGCGACGACGTTAGCCGCCGGCGCCGCAGTTACACACCTCGTAGCGGCTGCCATCGGCCGCGCAGGCCTGTCCGCCGCTGCAGCCGCCAGGGCCGATACAAGCTTGCGTCGAGCCGGGCACGCACGCCCGCTCGGGCGCGGGAGGAGGCGTGGGCGCGGCTGCCGGCGCTGCGGGCGGCGCGGGCTCGGCGCTCAGCGTCGTCTCGCGCTTCAGCTCGATCATCGGGCGCTGCGCGGGCGGAACCGCGGCGCCGCAGTAGATGACCGCTTCGCTCCTCCTGATCTCGACGCGTGACTCACCCGCCTCGTGCCCGAGCAGCTCTTGCACATCACGCGCCGACTCGACGGCGTAGCCCTGGTCGCGACAGATGCGCTCCGCGCGCTGCAAGCAGTCGGTGAGGGCACCGCGACACGACAGGTGGTAGCTGCCGTCGGCTTGTTTGGCGGCGCCCATCGACGAGCTGGAGCAGGCGGCAGTGAGGAAGACGCAGGCCAGGGCGGAAGCAGCTCGGAGCATGAATCCCCTTTACTCCCGCGGGCCCCGCCCTGGTCCAAAATTGCTAACGCCTCGGATCTAAAGCAATTTTTTCGGGCTTATCTCAACCTGAGACGCGGCCGTATAGTTCGAGATTCGGTCTCCCATGCTGCTTCGACAGGTCACCGCTTGCTTCGTGGTTTTGCTGTCTGCTGGCTATGCCTCCGCCGAGCCGCTTCGGGCTCACGCCGGGGTAGGCGTAGGTCACGCCGTCTCCGGTCATCAGAAGGACGAGTACGCCTGGGGCGCGGGGGCGTGGCTTGGCCTCGAGTACCCGTTCATCAAGCAGCTGGGCCTCGAGCTGTCTGCGGGATGGGTGGGGCTAGGTGACGGCGACGAGTCGCCCACCAACGTCAAGCCCGAGTCCGGGGCGGTCGCGATCTCGCCGATGCTCGGCCTGCGGTTCACGCCGTTCGCGGGGCAGGGACGCGAGCGCGTGCTGAACCCGACCGCGCTGTGGGCCAAGCTCTCGGGGGGCGCGACGTTCACGAACGGCCTCGTTCGACCGATGCTCGACGCTCAGGTGGGCTACGACATGTTCAACCTCGGCGCGCAGGGCGGGCTGGGGCCAATGGCGGCGCTGGTGCACGTGTTCCAGCCCGACGACGAGTTTCGACCGGCGGACGCAAACATCGTGCTGTTCGGCGTGCACGCGGTTTACGACTTCTCTCGCCCCAAAATTCGCGGCGATCGCGACAAGGACGGCATCTACGACGACGTCGACCGCTGCCCCGACACGCCCGAAGACAAAGACGGCTTCCAAGACAACGATGGCTGCCCTGACCTCGACAACGACGCCGACGGCATCCCCGACACGACCGACAAATGCCCCGACTCGCCCGAAGATCGGGACGGCTTCGAGGACGACGACGGCTGCCCCGAGGCCGACAACGACAAGGACGGCATCCTCGACCGCGTCGACAAGTGCCCGAACGAGCCTGAAGATGACGACGGCTGGGACAGCCTGGACGGCTGCCCCGATCCGGACAACGACGCCGACGGCATCCTCGACGTGAACGACCTTTGTCCCTTCGAGCCGGAGACCGTCAACGGCTACGCCGACAACGACGGTTGCCCCGACGAAGAGCAGGTGCGCGTCGTGGGTGACAAGATCGTGCTCGACGATCGCGTGCACTTCTTCGTCAACAGCGCCGTGATTCGGAAGGTGAGCTACCCGCTCTTGATGAGGCTGAGCAGGCTCGTCGCCGCGCACCCGGAATACACCCATATTTCCGTCGAAGGGCACGCCGACGAGCGCGGGCCGGAGGATTTCAACCGCAAGCTGAGCGAAGGTCGCGCTCAGGCGGTGCTCGAGTTCATGGTCAAGCAGGGAGTGGCTCGCGAGCGACTCAGCTCGCAAGGCTTCGGCGCGTCGCGCCCCTTGGTCGACAAGAAGAACGAGTACGCTTGGCTGCTGAACCGCCGCGTGGAGTTCACTGTGACCCGTCAGATGCGCCAAGGTGGAGCGTCGACGACCTCGACCGGGACGAGCGTGCCGAGCGAGGCCAACACCGCGCCCGCGCCCGCTCCCGTCGCGCCCCCGCCCGGCTCGTCGCTAGAAGGCCCCGGTGACAACCAGCGCGAGTCCGCGAGCCCGCCGCCCGAAGCGGGAAAGCCTGCGCCGAAGAAGGAAGGTGCGCCGTGAAGTCGCTACGCGCTCTGAAGTACATCGCCGCGGGGCTCGCGCTCGCGTACGCCTTCCCCGCCGCTTGCGGCAGCGGCGGCGTCGTGGGCGGCGAGTGCGCGGAGGGCTACGACTGCAGCAACGGCCCCGCAAGCGGCGGCAACGTGGGCACGGGGGCGCGCGGGGGAGCCAGCAACCGAGGGGGGGACGGCGCGAACGTGGGCGGCGACGGCGCCGCGGCGGCCTCGCAGGGCGGTGAAACGGGGGAGCTGCCGGACGGCGGCTTCTTCGACTCGCCGGTCGACGGTCAGAATGACGCCGAGGCTCCCGTCGAGTGCCTGCCCCCACACGACGCTCCCTCGCACTGCGGTGACTGCGACACGGTTTGCCGCGAGCCGACGCCGCTGTGTGCGCCGAGCGGCCCCGATGAGTTCGAGTGCGTTCCGAGGTGCGAGCCCCCGCTCGTCGAGTGCCAGGGGCAGTGCGTCGACCCGGCGTCGTTCAAGAACGACCCGGACAACTGCGGCAAGTGCGGGAACGAGTGCGCGTCCGACATCTGTCAAGACGGCATGTGCGTGGGCGCGAAATACGGCAGCGTCTCGCTCATCTGCATGGATTTCGGGTCGAACATGTCGACCTCCTACGCGACCACGTTGCTCGGCAACGCCATCTTCATGCCGGCGAAGAACCCCGTCCGCGTGCTCGCCTACACCCGGGGCACCTCGGCGGCCGCGGTCACTCGCACCAACAACGTGATCGGCTGGGCCGGTGACGCGCGCGGTCGCACCGCGGAGATCAGCGTTGCCAGGTCGCCGGGCGAGGTCGTCGACCAGCTGAGCGTCAACGCCTTCGACGTGCTGCTCATCCACGATCTCGATCGCGCCAACCCGGGTGAGCCCCGCGCCGTCGCGGAAGGCTGGGAGTCGTCGAACGTGCTCACGTCGTTCACCAAAGCGGGCGGCATGGTGGTCGTGCTCAACGGCGGAGATGGCACGGGCGAGATGCACGAATTCATCAACGCCGGACGGCTGCTCGACCCGAGCGGTCAGACCAGCGTGATGGGTCAGTTTCCCATCACGGGCGCGCCCGTCTTCAACCAAGCACCGGGCGACGTGCTGGGCGCGAACACGACCGACACCTTCGCGGGCCCCTCGCGCACGTGCACCTTCGATACCGACGCTCAGATGAGCAGCAGCGTGGTGTTCGTCTTCACGGACGACTCCGAGCCCGGCGAGGGCGATCCCGTCGTCATCCACCGCATCGTCGCGCCGTAGCCGCGGCGCCGCCCACGCACGGCGGTGGCTCATCTGCTAGCCCCGCCGGCTCGCGGCGCCTTGAGTCAAGCGTCGGAGCTTCGAGTCACGACGAGCTAGGGAGTGTCCCTGAATTGGGATTGCTCGCGCGTGCCCGTAAACGTGCCCGTGCCCGTGCCCGA
>JAEYWK010000103.1 GCA_023431345.1 Pseudomonadota bacterium | reverse complement strand
TGCCAGGCACGCGCCACAAACCCCGGCCTACCAGCCCCGATACCGCCGACGGCAACTTACGGACCGTCGGGCACGGGCACGGGCACGGGCACGTTTACGCCGAGACCAGCAATTAGGGACACTCCCTAGGCCCCCTCTACCCCACGGAGTGGCGCAGGTGGTCCCCACGATCTTCAGACGATAACCACTCGCAATTATTCACTTATTCCCGCGGACCTGCAAGAACGTACAATTCAGCTTCGACCAGGCCGTGTACGTCGGGGGGCGGGTGGGGTGCTCTCGGATCGCCTCCAAATGACTTGGTGCCAAGACGGGCGGTCCGAGAGCAGGGGGCCTTTTGGCATAATGCGGGGGCCCCATGGAGGTGATCACCGCCGTTCGCAACGCCGCCTGCCCCGGCGTGGAGCTCTACGACATCCGGAGCAGCCGCCGCGAGTGGGGACACCTAAATCAGGTGTTCTCGATGGGCCTGATGACCAACTGGTACGGCCGGTTCCACTACCAGCAGCGCCAGCTGACTATCTATCCCGGTGACACTTTCTTGCTCGATCCGGGGGAGCTCTTCCATGCGCAGCCGCTCGACGCGCGCGATGGCGAGTTTCGCGTGCTCGAGGTCTCGGCCGACGTGTTCATCGAGCATTGTCGGCTCGAGGGAGCGCGCGGCGTGCGCTTCCGCGAGGCGCTCACCAGGCCGCCTCCGCCGCTGTCGCAGGCCTTGAGATCGATGCACGCGGCCCTGATGGGGGATGCGGAGCCACTCGAGCTACAATCCCAGCTAGCCGTGCTGGTGCACGCGGCCGTGAGCAGCGTGCTCGAGCAGGGGCCACGCTCGCCCAACCGTCAGGTGCCGCGCGGCCCCTGCGAACGGCTGCGCGACATCCTGCACAGCTCCGAAGGGTCACAACTCAGCTTGCACGAGTTCGCGCGGCGCGCCGACGTCAGCCAATTTCAGCTGATTCGCGCGTTCAAGCACCGCTACGGCTCACCGCCGCACGCCTACGGTCTGTACGTGAGAGTAGCGCGCGCCCGCGAGCTGCTGAGTCGAGGGTTCTCGGTGGCAGAGGCGGCCGCCGCTTCGGGCTTCAGCGACCAGAGCCACCTGACCCGCCACTTCCGCCGCGTGCACCACGTGACGCCGGGACGTTTCGCGGCGGGTGGCACGTACGTGCTCGCTCAAAGGTGACGAATCTCGCCGGGCGGGTTCCACCAATTATCGGCGCGGCCGTCACAGTAGGTGATGGGCGCTGCGGCGAGGTCCGCCGGATCCAGGTCATCGAGCGCAGCCACGCTCACCGAGACGTACTGCTTGGGATTCCACTCCGTCGCCTCGACCCAGCCGTACGGAATGACGCCGCAGCTCTTGCAGAAGCCCGTGTGCCCCGTCGCCGAGCCGGGCTTGTAGCCGCTGAGCTCTTGCTCGCCGCCGAGCGCTCGAAAATCTTCCGGCTGGACGCGCGTCGTCCACAGCCGCTTCTTCCAGCAGCTCGTGCAGTTGCACTTCGAAGTGCCGGCCGCGATATCCAGGTCGCACTCGAACTTCACGCGGCGACAGTGACAGCTTCCCTGATACGTCTTCTTTGCCATGGTTCGCACTCTAATCTCATCCACTGACAAGGTATTGTCAGCAATTCTGGGTGAGGATGCCATCAGCTGGGCACCACGCCGGGCACCGCGTCCGAGCTCCCGCTGCGAAGCTTCACGTCAAAACTTGATGACGACCGACGGAGCCGAGCGCTGTCCCTCGCCGTGATACACGACCTCGATGTTGTTGCCGTCGGGGTCCAGCACGAACGCCGCGAAATAGCCGGGGTGATAGGGGCGCTCACCGGGCGCGCCGTTGTCCGTGCCTCCGGCAGCCAAGGCGGCTTCGTGGAAGCGCTTGACCACGTCAGCGCTGCCCGCCTGAAACGCGAGGTGCACGCGCCCCGTCAGCTGCCCCTGCGCGGCCTTGCTGTCAGCGGTGGAAACGAACAGCTCATCTGCCCAGAAGTACTCCGCGCTCTCGCCGCCGATGGGCACGCCGAGCACGCCCAGCGCCGCGCGATAGAATTTCTTACTCTTCTCCAGATCGCCGACGACGAGCTGAAGGTGATCGATCAACCGCCCACGTTGAACTTCATTCGTTTCCATCTGGTTGCTCCGTGGCTGCACCCTTAGGGCTCGCGCCCGAAACTGCCCAGTGGCCCGCTGCCTCAGTGGGCGAGGAACTGCGCCTGGCCGGCAGACCCGACGACCCGTCAGCCAGGCAGGCGCTCAAGCCTCGACTTGGCGCACTTCGCACACGAGGTGAAAGTCGTCACCCAGTACCCTGCGGTGCAGCTCGACGAACGAGCGCGTCATCGCCACCGCGGCGGCCTTGTCCGCAGCCTCGAGGATGAAAAACCCGCCGATGACCTCCTTGGTCTCCGCGAAAGGGCCGTCGGTCACCACCGTCTTGCCGGGCGTGAGCTTGACCCGCGCGCCCTGGGACGTCGGCTTCAGGCCCGCGGCGGACACGAACGCCCCATTCTTCGACCATTCGCCGATCAGCTCGCCCATGGCGGCCTCGAGCTCCTGTCCGGGCCCTTTGCCGGCCTCGTAGTCAGCGTTGTTGGCGATCTCGATGAGCATCAAAAATTGCATGTTCCGTGTCCTTCGTGGGTTCTACTGGGGCGACGAACCAGGCGACCGCCGATCGACGCGAGCCCGAAATTTTTCTGAAGCCGGGTGAGCCCGAGGGCCGAGGCGACTAGGGCAGCGAAGCTCGCAGCCGCTCGAGCTCGGCCGACCGCTCACGCACTAGGCCCGAGGCCAGCGCTTCGTCGACCAGCGCGCGAGCGCGGGCTTGCT
Source organism: Pseudomonadota bacterium (assembly GCA_023431345.1). GTDB lineage: Bacteria > Myxococcota_A > Polyangia > Polyangiales > Polyangiaceae > PMG-095. The sequence continues at coordinate 43,080 of JAEYWK010000103.1, read as the reverse complement.
CGCCAGCGGCAACCAGCCACTCGATCTGCGCCAGCATCACTTCGGCTCGCAGCGAGCCTTGCGGAAATCGGCGGCGGTGGGCGTCGAGCGTCGCCAGCGCGCGGGCGGGCTGGCGCAGCACCTTGCCCTCGAGCCGTGCCTGCTCGAAGAGCGCTAGCTCGGCGCTCATGCCGCTGCCGCTCGCCAGCTTTTCATAGCAGCGGAGGGCGTCTTCCGGTGCGCCGCTGCGGGCAAGCTCCGCGCAGGCTTTGGCGCTGCCGCTCGCCGGTCGCTCCGCCGTGACAGCTGCCGCCGACGGCGACGACGCTGCGCGCGGCGTCGCGAGCTCCGTGCGCGCATTCGCGCGGGGCGCCTCGCGCTCTTTCGGCGCAGCAGTGGGCGCGGCGGTGCTGGTCACCGCGCTCGCCTCGCGCGCGGGCTCGTTCGTCACGGCGGACACCTGAGCCAGGGAGCGCTCAGTCACGACCATCGACCCTGGCTGCTCCGCCCTGATGCTGGGCTGCGCCGGCTCGTGCCGAAGCCGGGGCAGCAGCACGAGCCCGACCGCGCAGGCCGCGAGAGCCCAAGCGCCGCGCGCCAAACGCTGCCGCTTCAGTCGCTTCTCGCGCAGCTGCACGAAACGCGGGACGCTCACCTCTTGCTGGCTCAGCGCGCGTCGCACGCAATCGCCCGCCGGCCCTGCGCGGTCGAGCAGACGCGGCGGGGGCAGCTCGTGGTCGGTCATGCGCGAGCCTCGCGCTCGACGAAGGCCTGGAACTTCCTACGGGCGTCGTGCAAGCGCCGATACACGGTCGTCTCGGGACAACCGAAGATGGCCGCGAGCTCCACCCCGCCCTGGCCTTCGAGCTCGTACAGCACGAACGCCTCGCGCTCGAGCGCCGTGAGCTGATTCAGCGCCGCTTGCAGCAGCCGATCTTCGCGAGCGTCGTGCATCACACAGGAGTCGACGTCGCTCTGCGCTTCGAGCGCCAGCAGTTGGCGCACGCGCCTCACGAAGCGAGCTTTCTCGCGTGAGCGTCGCGCCTGAGTGACGGCCAGGCGGTACAGCCAAGTCTTGATGGCGGCGTCGCCGCGGAACTTGTCGAGCGAACGGAAGGCCTGCAAAAAGACCTCTTGCACGGCGTCGTCGAGCGCTTCGGGGGCAACCCCGAGCCGCCGCAAGAAGTGCGCGATCATGCGCGAGTAGCGCGCGTACAGCGCGGACCACGCTGACTCGTCGCCCGCGACGCAGCGCGAAACGAGCATCTCTTTCGGCTGCTCGAGCTGGGCCAGGGCGCGCATGAAGCCTCGTCGGTGATTAGAGCCGCCGCAAACAGCGAACCTTCGCTCGCGCTCGCGATTTTTCCTAGAGTGAAAGCTCGATCGCGAGCTGAGCCTGGCCGAACCAGGCGTGGGGAACCAGCACCGGCTCGCGACCCCCTCCCTCCTGGCGCAGCACGAAGCGAGGGGCAACCTCCGAAAGTTGGGCCCCGAACGCGAAGCTCGCGCCGAGGGCCCAATCGCGATGGAAGGACCAGCCGGCGAGCGCCGCCCCACCGATACCGAACAGCGGGCGCGACGCCGCGCCGCCATCTCTCAAGGTCGGAGCTTCGGCGCGCTGGTAACGCAGCTGGGCCCAGGGGCCGACACCGAGCCGCACCGGCGCCGCCTCGAACGACAGTGGCACTGAAAGCGCCGCTTGCCAGGTGGTGGCGCTCACCTCCTGCCCGCGGATGCTCTCTCGCGCGCGACTCAGAAAGCCGGTGCCGTCGAGCGAGAAGCCGACCCGCAGTCGCCCGACGGCGCGCCCCACGGCGGGGAAGTAGCTGACGCCAAGGCTCGCCCCCAGCTCGTGCTCGACGTCGTAGACCGCGCCGGCGCGCAGCCGGAGGCGCTGAGCAGCAGCGGGCGGTGACGCCTCAACAGCACGTGCGGAGGGCGCATCGGAGCGCGACGCGGCAGTCGGCGCGGGAGCTCGACCGGGCGAGGCGGGCGAGCTCGCCGCTGGTTCGAGCGAGACTGGAAGAACGGGTTGCGGTTCTGCTTCGCTGGCCGGCGCCGGCTTGTCGACCGTGTCGAAATAGCGCTCGAGCACGAGCGCAATCGCCTGCGCGGCGTCGGCGCAGCGCACTCCCTCGAGGGGCAGCGAGCGTCGCAAGCGGACCTCGTCGGCTTCGCGCACGACGAGCTCCAGCGACGGGCGACCGTCGTCGCCGCGAACCAGGGCGAATTCCGCCTGATACGCGCCGCGCACCTCGCCCACACGCGCCCTGACGGCGGCGCGCGCTTCCTCGAGCGGGGGGCACAGCGCGTCGGGCGTGCTGGTCGTGATCTCTAAAGCAAGCAAGGCACCCAGCCCGAGCATCCGGCTCGGAGCCTAAGACGAGCCGAGTCTGACGAACAGGCCCTCCGCAGCCATCTCAGGGAGGGCGACGCGGCGTGGGTGGGAATGATGCGGGCCGTGGGCTATAGCCAGCCGTGATGGTTGGTCACGGAGACGACACCCGCGCCGGCCGCGCGGTGCGGCGGAGCTTCGTCGCAGCGAAGACCGCGCTGGTCGGAGCCCTGCTGCTGGCCGTCGCCTGCGGCGGCGAGCGCGAGCTCGGTGACTACCCCGCGAGCACCTGCGATCTGGGCGCGCGTCCGAGCGGCGATCCGCACGAGGAGCAAATCAACATCGCCACGTTCTGGTACGACGACGACCGCGAGCGCGAGGCGTTTCGGGTGCTGACTCGCCGCGTGGACGACGACAACTACTACGTGAGCATCGACGACATGCCGGATCGCGTCGCCACCCAGCGGCACATCCGTGATGCCTTCGAGAACGAAAAGCTGCCTCACCTGTTTCAAGTCAACGGCGGCTCCGACGTCGTCGGCTGGGTCGACGGGCGCCACGGCGACGAGCGCGACCTGTGCGCCCTCGACTCGCTGCGCGAGCCCAGCGCCTGGAGCGACTACTTTCAGGAGACGCTCGAGCCGATCCGCTGCGCCGGCAGCATCTACGCGCTGCCTGTCGGCGTGCACCACATCAACGTCTTGTTCTACAACCACGCGCTCTTCGAGCAGCTGAGCGCGCTCGCCGAAGACTCCGGGATCACGCTCACACCACCAGCTGCTCTCGAGAGCCCGGCCGAGCTCGTCGAGCTGCTGCGCGCGGTGAGCGAGCTCGACACGGCGCGGCTCGGCGGCGGCGCGCCCATCGTACCGCTCGCGATCGGCTCGTCCAACGACTGGCCGCTCACCGTGGTCGCGTACGAGAACGTGCTGCTCGGCCTAGGGCGCGACGCCTACGAGACCCTCTGGGAGGGCGGCCTCGAGACCGACGGCGGCAGGGGTGCCCAGCGGCTCGAGCGCAGCCTGCGCGAGATGCTCGACGTGCTGCGCGATCTCGTCCGGTACAGCAACTACGCCGCCGGCATCAAGTGGCAAGACGCGCTGCGACAAGTCGGCTCAGGGCAAGCGCTGCTCACCATCACCGGCGACTGGGGCTACGCGCAGCTGGACCCAGCGCAGCTGCCGGACGTCACCACCATCGCGTTTCCCGGTACGCGAGGCTCATTCGTGTACACCCCCGATAGCTTCGCGGCGCCGCGTGAGCTGGGCGCCAACGGCTTTCAGGCGCGGGCGTTCCTCGATTCCGCGCAAGACAAGGCGGCCCTGATCGCGTTCTCCAACGCCAAGTACTCGATCCCGCCGCGCGTCGATCTGGAGGCAGAGGAGCTGGCGGAGCTCACGACCCGCGCCACCTACGACGAGTTCAGCGCCTGCGCCCGGCGGGAGGGCGACTGTGAGCTGCTGCTGGCCGTCTCGGGGCTCGGGCCGTCGCCGGGGATCGACCCTTGCCTGGACGAGGTCGAGCACGTCCTCGCGCTCGCCGTCGCGGGCAAGCCGCTGACCCACGAGCGCAGCTGCGCTGCCCCGGAGCCGAGAACGGCCGCGGCCGCCGAAGAGCGGCTGCTCGAGGTCTGGCTCGAGGTGGCCAAGCGACGCTTCGCGGCGAGCTGCCGCTGACCCGGTCGAGGGCGCTCGCGCGGAGCGTCGGGGTGAGGGCTACTCGCCGGCTGAGCCGACGCTTTCGAGCGGGAGCACGATGGTGGCGACGGTGCCGCCGCTGCTCGCGCGTTCGAGCGTGACCTGACCGCCGTGCTTGCGCACGATCGAGTAGGTGATGGAGAGCCCGAGCCCCGTGCCTTCGCCGACAGGCTTGGTGGTGAAGAAGGGATTGAAGACCTCGTCGCGCAAGTGATCGGCGATGCCCGCGCCGCTGTCTTCGATGCAGATCACGTAGTCGGCGCCGCGTGCATGTGTGGAGATGACGATCTTGCCGCGGCCGTCGATGGCGTCGATCGCGTTCGTGAGCAGGTTCATGATCGCCTGGTTCAGCAGCCCCGCGTAGCAAAAAATGGTGTCGGGCTCACCGAAGCGCGTTTCGACCTCGATGCGTCCTTCGAGCCGATGGTTGAGGATGGTGAGCGCGGAGGCGACGCCGTCGCGAACGCTGGCCGGCTTGCGCTCCCCCTCGTCGAGCCGTGAGAACGTACGCAGCTTGAGCACCAGCTCCGCGATGCGCTCGAGGCCACCGCGCATCTCCGCCGTTCGCGCCCGCGCGCGCTGCCACGCTTGCGCGGGACCGGCCGCGATTTCGCCCTCGAGCCGAGCGGCGACCTCCGCCAGGCTGCGCTCCACGGTGGAGAGGTGGCTGAGCGCGAACGCCAAGGGGTTGTTGATCTCGTGGGCAATGCCGGCGACGAGCTGGCCGAGCGACGCCATCTTGGCCGACTGCACCAGCTGCGCCTGCGCCGCCGCCAGCTCGTCGTACGCATGCTTCCGCACACGCGCCATCTCGAGGTGAGTGCTCACGCGCGTCAACAGCTCCCGCGCCGCGAAGGGCTTGATCAGGTAGTCGTCGGCGCCGGTCTCCAAGCCTTCGAGGCGCGCCTCCTCGCCCGCACGAGCCGAGATCAAGAGCACGGGCACCGTGCGCGTGCGCGGATCGCGGCGAAGCTCCGCCAGCAGCGTCACGCCATCCATGACCGGCATCATCACGTCGCTCAGCACCAGGTCGGGCGGCGCCGCGCGCGCGAGGTCGAGCGCCACTCGGCCATTGGGCGCGACCTGCACCAGCCAGTGCGGCGACAGCAGCCGCGCGATGTACTCGCGCATGTCGGCGTTGTCGTCGGCTACCAGCACGCGCCCGCCCGGAGCCGCCGGCGCCCAGCTGGGGCGCGCCTCGCTCGCGGGCGGAGGCAACGTCGAAGGCGAGCGCAGCCAGCGCTTGGCCTCGAGCACCTGACCGCGCACCCCCCGCTCGGAGGTTTCGCTCGCGCCGACGGCAGGGCCGAGGGTCAGCTGCTGCGGGTTCAGGTGGGCGCGTCCGGTCGGCACCGACACCACGAAGCGCGATCCTCGGCCTTGCGCGCTCTCCACGCGCACGACGCCTCCGTGGAGTCGAACCAGCTCGTGCACGAGCGAGAGCCCGATGCCGGTACCCTCGAAGCTGCGTCCCTGCGCGCCTTCGACGCGATGAAAGCGCTCGAAAATTCGTGGCAGCTCGTGCTCGGGAATGCCGGTGCCGGTGTCCGTCACCGACAGCTCGACGCGGTCGCCTTTCCACTCGAGCGCAATCTCGACGCCCCCTTCGAAGGTGAACTTGAAGGCGTTCGAGACCAGGTTGAGCACGATCTTCTCCCAGTGCGCGGGGTCGACGTAGACCGGCTCCGGCAGCGGCGGACAGCGCACGTTCAGCGCCAGCCCTGCCTCGTCGAAGAGCGACTGAAACGCGCCACCCAAGCCGGCCGTGAGCACGGACAGGTCCGTGGGCGCCATGCGCAGCTCGAGCCTGCCTGCTTCGATGCGCGAGAAATCGAGCAGGCTATTGACCAGGCGCAGTAGTCGCAGCGCGTTTCGGTGAACGCCTTCGAGCTCGGCGCCTTGGAGCAGGGCCGGGGCACGTGAGAGCGCCGCCTCGAGCGGGCCCAAAATGAGAGTGAGGGGCGTACGAAACTCGTGGCTCACGTTGCTGAAGAAGGCAGTCTTGGCCGCGTCGAGCTCGCCGAGCTTGGTGTTGGCTTCGCGCAGGTTGCGGTTCGCGTCCGCTAGCTCGCGGCTGCGCGCGATCACGTCACGCTCCATTTGCTTCGTGCGATCTCGGAGCTCTTGACCGATCTCGCTGGCTTCGACCAGCTCCGTCACGTCTTCCACCCGGTGCAAGATGAAGCTCACTTCACCGTCGGCGCTCAGCACCGGGATGTTCTTCGGGCTCCAATACTTCTTCTGAAACGAGCCGTCGGGCCCGCGGATATCGTATTTCTGCACCGCCATGGTGTCGGCGGCGCGAGTCTCCAGCACGCGCTCGAGGGAGGTGCGCAGGTTGCTGGTGCCGGTAGCGGCGGCGTCGTCGGGGTTGTCCGGAAACAGCTCGAACAGCCCTCTACCGAGCGTCGCTTCGCGCGTGGTGTGTGTCGCCCGCAGCCGAGCCTCCGTGGCCGCGACCATGGTGAAGCGTGGTGAGTCCGGCAGCAGCACCAAGAGCACGTCGGGTGACGCCTCGAACAGCAGCTGAAAATCCAACGGTGTGCGCGCGCCCTCGCCCGGCATCGACGCTCGAGGGTAGTCAAACGCGCTAAGCTTTTCCATCCGCCTCGCGCACATCGCCTCCCCCTGTCGCACTCGGAAACACAGCAATATTTCGCCGCAAGACGCCGCAACGAGGCGGATAGTCTCGGTGCAAAATCCGCTCTTTTCGCGGTCGAAACTCGGGCCGCGCCCCATGGTCCGTGGGATAATCGGTGATCAGGCAGAGGGCGCGATTGTTGCCTCTGCAGGGAAGCTCCTATGCGTGCACCAGTCGAAGGGGATAGCGACCTCGAGCGCACCGCGTCCGAGGAGAGCGAGCTGCCGAGCGCACCTACACACGCTCGCCCGAGGCGAGGCACGGTGCTGGCGGGAAAGTACCGCCTGGAGATGCTGCTCGGCGAGGGCGGTATGGCTTCGGTCTGGAGCGCCTACCACCTCGAGCTCGAGCTACCGGTGGCGATCAAGCTGCTGCGCGGCGGCACGAGCAACGCTCGGCTGGTGGAGCGGCTGCGCTTGGAAGCACGCGCCGGCGCGCACCTCGTGCACCCCAGCACGGTGCGCATCTTCGACATCGCGACCACCGACGACGGCGAGCCGTTCATCGTGATGGAGCTACTGTCAGGCGAGAGCTTGGCCCAAGCGCTCTCGCGCGGCCGAATGAGCAGCGTGCGAGCCGTGCAGCTCATGCTGCCGATCGCGGAGGCGCTCGCGCTGGCTCACAGCCACGGCATCGTCCACCGCGACTTGAAGCCGGACAACGTATTTCTATCGAACGAGAGTGACCAGGTGCAGCCCAAGCTGCTCGACTTCGGCATCGCCAAGGCGGCCCGGAGCGGCGCGGCGCGGGACAAGCTCACCCAACGCGGCACGGTGCTGGGCAGCCCTTACTACATGTCTCCCGAGCAGGTGCGCGGCGACGACGTCGACTACCGCACCGACATTTGGTCCTTCTGCGTGGTGCTGTACAAGGCCGTCGTCGGCAAAGCCCCCTTTCGCGGTCCCGACAAGCGCGCGGTGCTGGATGCCATCGCCAGCGACGAACCGGCGCGCGTTCCGGCCGGCATCGGCATCGATGAGCACTTGGCTCGCCTGATGTGCTGGGGGCTGTGTAAAGATCCGGCGCGGCGACCTTCGTCCATCCGCGAGCTCGGACGCCACCTCGCGCATTGGCTGATTTCTCAGGGCGTTTCCGAGGACGCCAGTGGCGCGCCCATCGCCGCCAAGTGGATCGCCAAGGTGTCAGAGCCGGGTTTGCGCCGGCCACCACCCTACGCGGAGATGCGCGAGCCCGTCGCCAGCGAGCGTGGCAGCACGCTGGCGTCGACGGCGCCGCTCGAGCTCGTGACCGAGCGCATCGCGGCGGGCGCGACTCAAGGGTCGTCCCGATCGCACCTGCGACGCTGGGCGCTCTTGGCGGGAGCGTCGCTGCTGATCGTGAGCGGCAGCGTCGCGCGCACCGACTCGCACCGCGCTGAGGGCCCAGAGCGGGGCGCGGACGGGCTAGCCGCGGCGCGGCCGTCGACCCCGGAGCCCGTGGTGCGCGCGCTATTCGCGGAAATCGAGCCGACGACGGCGCCGGCAGCGCGTCCGCCGCGCGAGCACGCGGACGCGCCAGCGCAGCGAGAAGCGCCGGACGGAGCACGTGACGAAGCACCAGAGCACGTACGCGACGAAGCACCAGAGCACGTACGCGACGAGGCACGGCCAGCGCGCGAGCACGCGGCGCACGAATCGCTGACGCCGGCGACGCCGAAGCAGAGCCGGCCGCGCACCAGGCCGACTTCGAGCGCGAGCTCGCGCTTGCCGTTCTGAGCCTTTCGTTGTCGCAAGTCGCGACCGGCAATCTCGCCCCGCCCGTGGATGTCTGCGAGATCGCGCTCTCGATAACGCACGCGCGCGAGGCCCTAAATCGACACACACACTCTCGCGCGAAGCTCACCATAATGCGCTTCATTACAAATGAGGAGGTTCACGATGGCACCGATGCGTGGCGTGCGACGTGCATTGTGGTGGCTGCTGTCTACGTGCTTGCTCGCGCTTGCGCTCGCGAGCTGCGGCAGCGAAACGGAGGCAGAGCGCTCTGGTGAGCTCCGGCAAGCCGCCACGGTACCGAGCGGCTTCTCCGACGAGAACGTCGTGACCGGGCTCACGAACCCGACCGCGATGGCCTTCGCGCCCGATGGCCGCTTGTTCGTGTGCTTGCAAGGTGGTCAGCTGCGCGTGGTCAAAAACGGCGCGCTCCTCGCGACACCCTTCTTGACCGTCAGCACGACGGACAACGGCGAACGCGGCCTGCTGGGGATCGCGCTGCACCCGAGCTTCGCGAGCAACGGCTACGTTTACGTCTATTACACCGCAGCCACGCCCAGCGTGCACAACCGCATCAGTCGCTTCACCGCGAACGGCGACGTCGCCGCGTCCGGCAGCGAAGTCGTGATCATGGAGCTCGACAACTTGAGCGCGGCCAACAACCACAACGGCGGCGCGATGCACTTCGGTCCGGACGGCAAGCTCTACGTCGCGGTCGGCGAGAACGCGAACCGCAACAACTCGCAGACGCTCAACAACCGCCTCGGCAAAATGCTGCGCATCAACGCCGACGGCACGATCCCGAGCGATAACCCCTTCTTCACCACCGCCACCGGTCAAAACCGCGCCATTTGGGCGCTGGGGCTCCGCAACCCGTTCACGTTCGCGTTCCAGCCCGGCTCCGGCCGCATGTTCATCAACGACGTCGGCGAGACCACGTGGGAAGAGATCAACGACGGCATCTCGGGCTCCAATTACGGCTGGCCGACGACCGAGGGCGCCACCAGCGACGCGCGCTTCCGCTCGCCGCTGTTCAGCTACCCGCACGGTAGCGGCGGTAGTAGCGGCTGCGCCATCACCGGCGGCACCTTCTACAACCCGACCACGCCGCAGTTCCCGAGCAGCTACGTCGGCAAGTACTTCTTCGCCGACTACTGCAACAACTGGATCCGCGTCTTCGATCCGGCCACCGGCACGGCGCAGAGCTTCGCCAGCGCCGTCACGGCGCCCGTCGATTTGCGCGTAGGGCCCGATGGCTTGCTCTACTACCTGGGCCGCGGCGTCGGTACCATCGGCCGCATCCGCGCGACCGGTAACCAGGCGCCGGCGATCACGACCCAGCCCGCGAGCCGCACCGTCGCCGTGGGCCAGACAGCCACGTTCAGCGTCGCCGCGAGCGGCACGCAACCGCTCTCGTATCAGTGGCAACGCGGCACCTCGAACATCGCGGGAGCGACCAGCGCCAGCTACTCGCTCGTCGCGGGCGCGGGCGATAGCGGCGCGACGTTCCGCGTCGTCGTCACCAACGCCTTCGGCACCGTCACCAGCAGCGCCGCGACGCTCACCGTCTCCAGCAACGCCGCCCCTGTCGCCACCATCGCGACCCCGACGAGCGGCACCACCTACGCCGCTGGTGACACCATCAGCTACTCCGGCACCGGCAGTGACGCCGAAGACGGCACCCTGCCGGCCAGCGCCTTCACGTGGGAGGTCGTGTTTCACCACGACACCCACACGCACCCGTTCGTACCCGCGACGAGCGGCGCCCGATCGGGGACGTTCACCATTCCGCGGGTCGGTGAGGTCGCGACCAACGTGTTCTATCGCATTCACCTCACCGTGCGCGACTCAGCCGGGCTCACCCACACCACGACGCGTGACGTCGTGCCGCGCGTCGCGACGCTCTCGCTGCGCACGAGCCCAGCGGGGCTGCAAGTGACGCTCGACGGGACGCCGCTCACCACACCCATCGACGTCCCCAGCGTCGTGGGCATGACCCGCCAGCTCGGAGCGCCTTCGCCGCAAACCCTCGCCGGACAGAGCTATGCGTTCGGCGCTTGGTCGGATTCGGGCGCAGCCACCCACGACATCACCGTGCCCAGCTCCAGCACCACCTACACCGCCACCTTTGCGCCAGGCACCTCGGGCGGCCTCTCGGCGCAGTACTTCGACAACATGGATTTCACGAGCCCGAAGCTCACGCGGACGGACGCGACGGTGGGGTTCAACTGGGGCACCGGCAGCCCCAGCCCGCAGATCGCCTCCGATACGTTCTCGGTGCGCTGGACGGGAACCGTCACGCCCGCCTTCACTCAGGCGTACACCTTCTACACGACGAGCGACGACGGCATCCGCGTCTGGGTCGGTGGCGCGCTGGTCATCGACAACTTCACCGATCACGCGGCCACCGAGAACAGCGGCACCACCGCCGTGCTGAACGCGGGCCAAGCCTACCCGATTCAGATTGATTACTACGAGAAGTACGGCGAGGCGGTCGCCACGCTATCGTGGTCGAGCGCCAGCCAAGCCAAGCAAATCGTGCCTTCGTCGAGGCTGTCGCCGGCGGTAGGTCCCGTGTTCCCGATTCGCATCAACTTCCAGCTCGCGGGCGCGCCCACGCCCAGCGGCTACGTACCCGACACGGGCTTGACGTTCAGGGCCCAAAGCGGGCTCAGCTTCGGCTGGAACACGAACCACGCCGACGTCACCCGCGATCGCGATCTCAACGCCAACCAACTGCTCGATACGCTGAGCCACATCCACGCTGGAGGGACCTGGGAGCTGGCGCTGCCGAGCGGGACCTACGACGTGCTGGCGAGCATCGGCGACGCCGGCTTCGCCTCGACGCACACGCTGATCGTCGAGGGTGTCACCTACTGGAACGCGCGAGCGCTGAGCACCAACCAGTTCCTCTCCGACACCAAGACGCTCACCGTCAATGATGGTCGTCTCACGGTGACGCAGGGCGCGGCCATCGATAAGTCGACGCGCATCAACTACATCCAAGTATCGAAGCCCTGACGACGGCTCGGGCAGCGCGCCACCGACGCGCGCTGCCCGATGCTTCGGCGCGCTCGTTGAGGCGAAGGCCGAGGGCTAAAGCGCTACTCGTCGCGAGCGCCGGGTAGCAGCAGGTGCACGATCGTCGCGCCCCAACCGCCGCGAGCTGCCGGCGCGTCGGCGAAACCGACGACGTGGGGGTGGCTGGCCAAGAGAGCCTGGATCCGGGCTCGCTGCACGCCTTTGCCTCGGCCGTGGATCAGCCGTACCTCACGGAAGCCCTTGTCGCGCGCCGCCTCCAGGTAATCCACGACGACGTCGGGGATGTCGCGCGGCTGAAAGCCGTGCAGATCGATCGAGTCCTCGATTTCGAGGACCGCCACGGGATCCTCATCGTCCTGATCCGGCATGCCGCGTCGTCGAAGGCTAGCATCGCGCGCAGCCTGCGCTGCCGTCAGCTCGTCGCGTCGACCGGTTCGCCCGCCAGCGGCAGACCCGATAGCTCGCCGAGCTTCACCCGCACGCGCTGGCTCAGCTCGTTCAGCGGCGTGGCTTGCACGTCCGCGACCTCAATCGGCGCGCCGATCTGCACCCGCACTCTGCCCGGCTTGATGGTGCGACCATGCTTGGGCAGCACGCGCCGCGTGCCGTGGATGCCGACGGGGAGGATGCGCACTTGGCCCAGCTTGGCCAGGCGAAATGCGCCCGTCTTGAAGCGGTCGATCGCCTCCGCGGTGCTGCGTGTGCCCTCCGGGAATACCAGAATCGCCGCGCCGGCCTTCAGCGCTTCCGCGCCCTTGTCGAGCGAGCCGCGCGCGCTCGAGCGGTTACCACGCTCGATGACGATGTGGCGGCCGGAGCGCAGGGCCGCGCCCAAGAACGGGATGCGCGCGAGCTCGCGCTTGGCCATGAACTGCGGCAGCTTGGGCAAGGAGCCGAACAGCGCCGGAATGTCGAGGTAGCTCGCGTGGTTCGCGACGATGACGTACGCGCCGTTCGGGTCCATGTTCTCGGCGCCGTGCACCTCGAGCTCGATGCCGCACAGCCAGTAGAGCCCGCGGGCCCAGCCGCGCTGGCCGCGATAGAAGAAGTCGCGATCACGAGTGACGAAGCCGACGATCAGCGCGCCGCTGACGCAAAACATCGTCCACAACGGCAGCACCAGCGCGTTCAACAGACCTCGAAGCCAGGCGAGCACGGCGGCACCATAGTCAACCGCGCGGCGCGCGCCAGGTGATTTCGAGGCTTTCGCCGATCGCAGACGCTTGGCTGCGCCGCGACCGAGCGAAAGGCGCCGCCACTCTGCGCTGAGGCGCGCGGGCAGCTCGGGAAGCGCCGCACGCTAGCAAAGTCGCGCAGGGGCGCCGCCGAGGCTCAGCCCCAAGCGCTGAGCACCTCGGGAGTGACGAGCCGCTGATCCGGCTCCAGCGGGCGATGGCGATGACGCGCCTCGAGCCGCTCGAGCCAGAAGGCTTCGTAGCTAGCTTCCATCTGCATCTCGACCACGTCAGGCTCCGAGCGGCAGCCGATCTCGAGGTAGGCGTCGAGGTTCGTGAGCCGCGGGCGAGGCAGCTCGCCGCGCGCGAAGTCGCTCCACATCGACGCGAAGAGCGCCTCGAGCGCGCGCACCAGGCCCGGCGTGTCGAAGAGCGTGCTCGAGTCACGCCCGGCCGCGAGCCTCCGACGCAGCGGCAGCAGCGACGCGCGATCGCGACCATAGCGCACGGCGCGCTCCACGAACTCCGCGGCGGACTCACAGACGAGCTCCGGCACGCCTGCCGCCCGCACCAAGCTGCCGCAGACCCGCGACGCAAACGAACGCCCGCTCAAGGTGAGCACGGGGACGCCGCACCACAGCGCGTCCGAAGCGGTGGTGTGCGCGCCGTACGGGGTCGTGTCGAGGAACAGGTCGGCTAGCCCATAGCGCGCCAGGTGGTAGGGATTGGCGAGCTTCTGCGCGAACACCAGCCGCTCGCGCGCCACCCCGCGGCTCTCGGCGTAGCTCTGCAGGCGCTCTTGCGTCGCGGGGTTGCTGCCGAGCAGCCAGAGCACGCTGCCTGGCACTTGTGACAAGACGCGTAGCCAGCGCTCGAACGTGAAGCGATGGATCTTGTGCGCGCCATTGAAGCAGCAATAAACCATCGCGTCTTCGGGCAGCCCGACCTCGGCGCGCGTCGGCGCCTGCTCGGCCATGACCCGCCCGCGGAAGCTCGGCTGGTAGCACGGCAAGCGCAGCACCTTTTCGCTGAAGTAGTGCTCGTGCGTCGGAGGCACGATGAAGTCGTCGGCGATCAGGTAGTGGTGGTAGGGGCTAGCCATGCTACCGGGAAAGCCGAGCCAGTTGACGATGACCGGCGCCGGTCGCATCGCGACGAGCTTGAGCCTCGCGTCGCGCGTATAGCCGTTCACGTCGACCAGTATCTGCACCCCGTCGGCCTGGATGCGCGCGCGCGCGGCGAGGTCGTCGAGCTCACTGATGGGGCGAAAATGGTGGGCGGTGGCTCGAAAATGCCGATGCAAGGGATCTTCGGAAGGGACGCCGCAGTAGTACGCGAACACCTCGACGTTCGCGCGATCGTGCAGCGCGAAGACCTCCGTCATCAGGTAGCCGACGGCGTGTTCCCTCAAGTCCGACGATAGGTAGCCCACCCGCAGCGGCGTGCTGCTCGTCGCGGGCGAGTAGCTCGGCACGTCGGGCGGCTCGCCGACGTCGAGCTGATTGTAATGGTGGCAAAGAGCGAGCTGAAACAGCGGGTCGTCCGTGAGCGCCGCCGCCGACAGCGGCGAGAGCCCCTTCATGAGCGCGCGCTGCCCGATTCGCTCCGAGGGCAGCACCACCGGCCACTCGCATTGGCGCTGCCGGAGCGCGATCAGGTGCTGGATGGCCTCACGCTGTGTCGGGTCGAGCTCGAGGCTGTGGCGCAGCATCTGCTCGGCGGCCGCGTCTTGGTCGGCGCCCTCGAGCGTGCGCGCGCTCTGGTTGAGGGCCGTCGTCTTGTGAGTGACGGCGGTGCCGGTGAGCGCGTTCAGGCGCGAGAGCGCGAGCGACCACTGCGAGAGCGCACCGCCGATGCTGCCCTGCCGCTCGTGAACGCGCCCGAGGTTGATGTAGGCCGGAATGAAGTCGGGGTTGAGGGCGAGCGCGCGCTCGAGGGCGGCCCGCGCAGGCTCGAGCTGTCCCGAATCGGTCAGCGCGACCGAGTGATTGAACAGCACGGCGTAAAGCAGCGGGTGCTCGGGGTTCTGGTCGATCCAGGTGGCGTAGAGCGCGAGCGCGGCCTGACTCTGACCCGCCTTCGTCAGTAGCTCGACGGAGCGGATCAAGTCAGAGACGGCTAGCTCACGCGCGGTCGAGCTCGAAAGGTCATCGGTCATGCGCCCACTTGCCCCGATTTAGAGCCTAAACGAGCGCGTCGAGCAACGCTTCGGTTTGCTCGGGGGTCATGCCCTCGAGCTGCAGCGGGGTGAAGGCGCTGAGCTGAGTCGGGCTGAGCGCCTCGATGGCGGTCGTGCTCAGGTACGAAATGGTGGTGGCCGACAGCCCGGAGATGGTCGTGGTCGAGATGCCGCCCAGCTGAGCGGGGGAGAGCTGGTTGATTTGGTCGGCGCTGAGCACCCCCAGCTGCAGGGCCGTGAGGGCCTCGATTTGCTGAGGCTGGAGCGCGCCGAGCTGGCTGGTCGACAAGGCTCGCAGCGCGGTCGCGGTGAAGCTCGAGATCTGCGCGCCGTCGAGGCTCTGCAGCTGCGTCGCCGACAGCACGGCCAGCTGCGGCAGGGAGAGCGAGCGGATCTGCAAGCGCTGCAGGCCGTCGAGCTGCGTGGTCGAGAGCGCGGCTACCTGCGTGGTCGACAGGAAGCTGATCTGGGTCCGGTCGAGGCCGGCAATTTCGGTAGGGGTCAGGCCCGCGAACTGGGTCGCGGTGAGCACGCCGAAATGGGCCGCCGTCAGCCCGGGCATGGCCGTCGGCGAGAATGAGCCAATCTGCGTCGGGGTGAGCGTCGACAGCTGGGTGGTGTCGAGCGCGCCCACCTGCGCGGCGGTCAAGCCGCCGAGCGCCGTGGCCGAGAGCAGGCCCACGTGCGTGCTGCTAAGCTCGGAGATCTGCGTCGTCGACAGGCCGGTGATGCCCGTCTCCGAAAGACTACGGAACTGCGCGGTCGTGAGGGCCGCGAACTGAGCGGAGGTCATGCCGGCGATGGCCGAGCCCGAGAGCGCGCCGACCTGGCCCGTGGAGAGCGCCGCCACTTGCGTGGTGGTGAGGGCTGCGATCTGGGTCGGCTGCGCGCCGCTCATGGCCGAGGCGGACAGCGCCTTGAGCTGCGACACGGACAGCGAGCTCAGCTGAGTCGCGCTGAGCGCGCCGAGCTGCGACGAGGTCACACCGCCCAGCTCGGCGCTGGTGAGGGCGGCCATTTGCGCGCCGCTGAGCGACGCCATCACGCTCGGGCTCATGGCGCCGAAGGCCGTCGGCGAGAGGCTGGCGAGCTGCGTGGTAGACAGCGCGTCGATCCAGGCGCTGCTCACGCCGCTGACAGCGGTGCTCGAGATTCCGGCCATTTGCGTGACCGTGAGCGCGCCGAGCTGCGGGGCCGACAACGCCTCGAGCTGCGTCGCGCCCAGGCCCGAAACGCCCACGCTCGAGAGCGCGGCGACCTGCGTCGTGCTCAAGCCTGCGAGCTGAGCAGCGCTGAAGCCCGCGGCCGCGCTCGCAGAAAAAGAGTTGAGCTGGCCGCTCGTGAGGACCGTGAGCTGCGCGCTCGAAAGGGCCGCCACCTGCGTCGACTCGAAGCCCGCCAGCTGCAGTCGGCTCAGGCTCGTCAGCTGCGCCGTGGACAGCGCGCCGACCTGGGCGCTGGTCAGCGAGCCGAGCGTGGTCGGCCGGATGCCGAGCAGCTGCGACGTCGAGAGCGCCGCGACGCGAGTCGCGGGCAGCGCTTGCAGCTGCGTGCTCGTCAAGCCCATCAATTCGGTGGAGGTGAAGGCCGCGAACTGCGACGCGCTGAGCGCGCCGAGCTGCGTGCTGCTGAGCGCGCCGAAGGCGGTCGACGACAGCGAGGCGAGCTGCTTGGTGGTCAGGGCCGCGAGCTGCGTGGGGCTGAGCGCTCCGACGCTGCCGGAAGCGAGCGCGAAGATTTGTGACTCGGAGAGCGCGCCGAGCTGGGTCTCGTCGAGCGCCGGAACTTGCGTGGAAACGAAGCCGCTGATGGCGGCGCTGGTCAGGCTGCCGAGCTGCGTGGCAGAGAGCGCGCCGATTTGCGCGCCGGTGAGCGCGCCGATTTGAGCCGAGCCGAGCCCGGACAGCTGCTTCGTGGTGAGCGCCACGATATCGGCGGCGCTCAAGCCCCGTACCGCGCTCGTGCCGAGAGCGCCGAGCTGCGAGGACGACAGCGCCGACACCTGAGCCGCGGATAGCTCGTCGACGTCGGTGCTGGTGAGGGATGCCAGCTGCGCTTGCGAGAGCGCGGCGACTTGCGAGCTCGAAAGGGCCGCCACCTGCGCCGAGGTCAGTGAGCTCACGGCGGTGCCGGTGAAGCCCCTGAGCTGAGTCGTCGACAAGAGGGCGAGCTGGGCGGTCGACAGCGCTCCGATCGCGCCCTCGCTCAAGCCACGCAGCTGCAGCGAAGTGAGCGCGCGTAGGTCGGCGTCGGGCAGGGCCGTGACTTGCGTGGCCGTGAGGCCTGCCATGGCCGCCGTGCCGATCGCGCTCAGCTGGGTCGTCGACAGCGCCCCCAGCCGCTCGCTATCGAGCGCGCCGAGCTGAGTCGAGGTCATGCCGCTGAGCGCGGACGTGGACAGCGCGCCGAGCTGCGCGTGACTCAAAGCGCCGAGCTGCGTGCTCGCGAGCTCACCGAGCTGCTGGGCGCCCAGGCCTTGGAGCTGGGTCGAGCTCAACGCAGCGAGCGCAGTCTCACTGAAGCCCGCGAGGGCGCCCGGCCGCAGCGCTGCGAGCTGGGTCGAGCTGAGCGCCACGAGCTGGGCGGGGCCGAGCATCGCGACGTTTTCGCTAGTCATTCCAGCTATTTGCCGACTAGTCAACGCAGCGAGACCAGCGCTACCGAGCGCGGCGAAGCCGGCCGCAGAAAGCGCGCTCAGACCCGCAGGGTCGATGCCCTTGACCTGCGTGGTCGAAAGCGCGGCCAGCGCGGCCGGCGGCAGCGCGTCGGCGCCTGCCGACGTGATCGCAGCGATCTGATTGGCGCTGAGCCCGCCCAGCTGAGCCGTAGAAAGCGTCGCCAGTTGGCTCGTCGTCAGCGCCCACAGCTGCGGCGTGGTCAGGCTGCTGATCTGCTGGGGCGTGAAGGCCGCCACCTGGGTGAGAGACAGCGCTTCAATCTCGTCGGGCAGCAGGCCCGCGATCGCGCTGGGCGTGAGCACCGCGATCTGAGTGGTCGCGAAGGCGGCCAGCTGCGTGGAGCTGAGCGCGCCCAGCGCGACGCCCGTGAGGCCGCTCGTCTGCGTGGTGCTCATCGCGTCGATCTGAGCCAGGGTGAGGCCCTCGATGGCGGCGCCGCTCAGGCTGCCGAGCTGGGTGGGCGCGAGAGCCGCGAAGGCCGTGGTGGTGAGGGCGGACAGGTTGGTCGACGACAGCGCGCGCAGCTGGCTGGCGGTCAGCGCCCGGGCTTGGATCGTGGAGAGCTCGCGGAGCTGCGTCGCGCCCAGCTCCCGCAGCGTGCTCGGGCTCAAGCCGGCAACTTGACTGGACGAGAGGCCAGCGAGCTGAGTCGTGGAGAGCCCCGAGATAGCGCTGCTCGAAAGGCCGGCGAGCTGGGTTGGGCTCAAAATCGCGAGTTGCTCGTGGCTCAGCGACCCGAGCTGCGTCGCGCCCAGCCCGAGGAGTTGGCTCGCGCCCAGCGCGCTCAGCTGCGTCGCGCCGAACGAAGCGAGCTGAACCTCGCTGAGCGCAGCGATGGCGCTGGCGTTCAGGCCGCCGAGGGCAGGACCGCTGAGGGCCCCGAGCTGCGAGGTCGACAGCGCGGAGGCCGCCTCGGAGCTGAGCCCGCGCGCTTGCGCCGCGGTCAACCTGCCGAGCTGGGCCGTGCCGAGCGCTGCGACCTGCTCGGCGTCGATGCCGGAGATCGCGGCGGCGCTGAGCCCGCCGAGCTGCGTCCCCGTCAGGGCGGCCAGCTGCGTCGCGCCGAGGGCGCCGACCGCAGTGGCGTCGAGCGCCGAGAGCGCCGTCGACGAGAGGGCAGCGAGCTGGTTCGTCGAAAGGGCAGCGAGCTGCGTCTCAGCCAGCGCCGCGATACCCTGCGCGCTCAGCGCTCGCAGCTGAGTGGTGGCGAGCGCCTCGATTTGCGAGCTCGTGAGCGACGCGAGCAGATTCGCGGGCAGCGCCGCCAGCTGGGCTCCGGTGAGCCCTCTCACCTGCTCGCTCGTCAGCGTTTGCAGCTGCTCGGAGCGGAGGCCGCGCAGTGAGGTCGCCCCCAGCGCACCGATTTGGCTCGGCTGCAGCGCGGACAGCTGCGTCTCCGACAGCGCGGCCAGCGCCGGACCGGTCAGCCCCGTGAGCTGCGTCGTGGACAGCGCGCCGAGCTGCGTCGCGCTCAGCTGCGACACGGCCGTCGTCGTCAGCGAACGCAGCTGCGCGGCCGTGATGCCGGCGAGGTGACTCGGTCCGAGCGCGCCGAGCTGCTCTTCACTGAACGCACCGACGGCCGCCAGGCTGAGCGAGCCGAGCTGAGCCGTGCTGAGCGAAGCGAGCTGGCTCGGGCTGAGCGCGGTCGAGCCGGCCGCGGTGAGCCCGCCGAGCGCGCTGGTGGACAGCGCTGCGAGCTGGGCCGCGCTGAGCGACGACAGCGCAGTGCCGGTCATGCCGCCGAGCTGCGTGGCGGTCAGCGCCCGCAGCTGCGAGCTGCTGAGCGCCGCGAGCTGCGCTGCCGTCAGGCCGGCGATGGCGCTGGCGCTGATGCCGACTTGTTGCGTCAGCGTGAGCGCGCCCAGCTGAGCTACCGTGAGCTCGCCGACGTCGACGCTGGTGAGGCCGCGCAGCTGGGTCGTGGTCAGAGCCGCGAGCTGCGACGCCGACAGGCCATCCAGCTGCGTCGCAGAGAGCTGGCTGACCGCAGCGGCGCTGAGCCCGCGCAGCTGCGTGGTCGAGAGCGCGCCGAGCTGCGTCGCGCTCAGCCCCTCGACGCCAGTCGTGGTCAAGGCCGCGAGCTGCGAGGAAGATAAGCCCGCGAGCTGCGCGCTCGACAGCGCGCCGAGCTGGTGCGGAGCAAGGCCGCGCAGCGCGCCCGCGCTCAGCGCACCGATCTGGGCTGGCGTGAGCCCCAGCAGCTGCGCGTCGCTGAACTGGCCGATTCCCTGCGCGGTCAGTCCGCTGATCGAAGACGGAGCCAGCGCGCCGATCTGCGCCGGCGACAGCGCCGCGAGCTGCGTGTCGGCGAACGAGGCCAAGACCACGCCGCTGAGGCCACGCAGCTGGGCCGCGCTCAGGCTGGAGAGCTGAGCCTCCGTCAGGCCGGTCGCCCCTGCCGCGCTGAGCGCGGAGAGCTGCGTCGAAGAGAGCGCCGCGAGCTGCGCGGTCGAGATCTGACCGATGCTGGCGGGCGCGATCCCGCGAATTTGCGCGGCGCCGAGCGCCGCGAGCTGCGTGTCGGCGAGCGCGCCGAGCTGCGTCGCGCTGAGCGAAGAGAGCGTCGACGCGCCGAACCCAGCGAGCTGGGCCGGCGAGAGCGCCGCAATTTGAGCGACGCTCAGGCCCTCCGCGCCCACCGCCGAGAGACCGGAGAGCTGCGTCGGACGAAGCGCGCTCAGCTGGGTGCTGCTGAGCGCCGCCACCTGCTCGGCGCGCAGGCCGCCCACCTGCGCGGAGCTCAGCGCCGCGAGGTTGCTCGTGGTGAGCCCCGCCAGCTGAGTGGTGGTAAGCTGTCCGATCTCGCTGGCCTTGAGCCCGCTGATGGCGCTCGCGCTGAGCGAGCCGAGCTGCGTCGACGACAGCGCCGAGAGCTGCGTGTCGCTGAGCGCTCCCAGCTGCGAGCCGCGCAGACCGGCCACCTGCGTCGTAGCGAGCGCCGACAGCTGTGCTTCGGAGAAGCCAGCGAGCGCGCGCGCGTTCAGCGCAGCCAGCTGCGTCGAGGAGAACGCGGAGAGCTCGGCCAGCGTGAGCTCGCTGGCGTCGGTGGCGCTCAAGCCTGCCACCTGTGCGGTGGTGAGCGACCCGAGCTGGCTCGACGAGAACGCCGCCATCTGCTCAGCGCTCAGCTCGGACACGACGGCAGCCGTCAAGCCGCGCAGCTGAAAGCTAGTCAGGCCCGCCAGCTGCGTGGCCGTGAAGCCGGCGGCGGCGCTCGTGCTGAGCCCTGATAGCTGCGTAGCGCTGAGCGCGCCGAGCTGCGAGCCCGAGAGCGAGGCGAGCTGGCTGCCCGCGAGGCCGCGCAGCTGGCTTGCGCCGAGCGCTGCGAGCTGGCTTGCGCCGAGCGCGCCAAGCTGGGTCGTGGACAGGCTGGCCACCTGTGACGCGGAGAGGCCCGCGAGCGCGCTCCCCGACAGCGCTGCCAGCTGGACGGGGGCGAGCCCCGCTAGGGCTTCCGTCGCGAGGGAGCCGAGCTGAGCGCCCGACCACGCTCGCAGCTGCGTCGTCGACAGCGCCGCGACCTGCGCGTCGGTCAAGCCGCGCAGCGCCGCGCCTGGCAACGAGCCGAGCTGCGTCGTGGACAGCGCCACTAGCTGAGTCGTGGACAGCGACGCGGCCAAGGTCGCGCTGACGCCGCGCAGCGCCGCCGTCGACAGCGCGCTCATCTGCGTCGCCGACAGGGCCGCGAACCCGCCTTCGCCGAGCGCGGAGAGCTGCGCCGCCGTGAGCCCCGCGAGCTGCTGGGTGCGAAGCGAGCCGAGCTGGCTGGCGCTCAAGCCTTTGATGGCCGTGACCGAGATCGCGCTCAGCTGTAGCGACGTGAAGCCGCCGAGCTGCGTCACCGTGAGCAGCGACGCTTGCTCCTCGCTCAGCCCGCGCAGAGCGACGCCGCTGAGCGCGCCCAGCTTACCCGCCGAAAACGTGGCCAAGTCTTGCGCGCCGAGCGTCGCGACCTCCGCCGCCGTGAGGCCCGCGAGCTGCGTCGCGCTGAGCGCCGACAGCTGCGTGAGGCTGAGCGCGTCGAAGGCGGTGGCCGAGAGCGCACCGAGCTGCGAAGAGCTGAAGCCACCGATCTGGCTCACGCTCAGGGACGAGATTTGTGCATCGGCAAAGCCTCTCAGCGCAGCAACCGAGAGCGACGCGAGCTGCGAAGAGCTCAGCGCCGAGAGCTGCTGCGGGCTCAGTCGACCCACGCTGCCGGCGGTCATGCCCTTGAGCTGCGTCGCCGTGAGCGCGCTCAGCTGCGAGGAAGACAGCGCCGAGAACGCGGCCGGAGAGAGCGCACCGAGCTGAGTGGCGCTGAACCCGATCAGCTGTAGCCCCGTGAGCGAGACGACCTGAGTCTCGGCCAGGCCGCCGAGCGAGGCCACGCTGAGCGCCGACAGCTGCGTCGCGGAGAGGGCGCCGAGCTGCGTGGTGCTGAGCGCGGCGAGGAGGGTCGCGTTCAGCCCTGCGACTTGCTGCGGCCCGAGGCCCGAGAGCTGGCTGGGGCTGAGGCCACTGAGCGCGCCCGGCGAAAGGCCGGCGAGCTGCGCCGAGCTCAGCGCCCCGACCTGCATCGGCGACAGGAGCGCGACTTGTTGCGAGCTGAAGCCGGACATGGCCACGACCGAGAGCCCGGCCAGCTCGGCCGCGGTGAGCGCGGACAGCGCCTGAGGCGTCAGCACGCTCACGTCTTCGGCAGAGAGCCCGCCGAGGGCGGAGGCGCTGAGCGCGGCGAGCTGCGCCGGCGAGAACGCCGAGATCTGAGTCGTATCGAGGGCCGCAAGCTCAGTGCGCGTGATGCCGCCGACTTGCGTGGTCGTGAGCGAGCTGAGCTGAGTGACGGTCAGGGCCGCGAAGGCCTGCCCGAGCGCCGCTAGCTTGCTCGGTGTGAGCCCCGAGAGCTGCTCCGGAGTGAGGGATGATAGCTGCTCCGCGCTCAAGCCGCGTAGCTGCGTCGGGCTCAAGAGCGAGACCTGCGTGGGCGTGAGCGCTGCGAGCTGCGCTGGCGTGAGCTCGCTCATGTCCGTCGCGCTGATCTGCGCGAGCTGCGTCGCGGGCAGCTCCGAGAGCTCGCTCGGCTCAATGGACGTGATTTGCTGCGTCGAGACCGCGTAGAACTGAGCGGCCGTGAAGTCGAGGATCTGGCTGAGCGTGAAGGCCGAGACTTGCGGTGCGCTCAGCGCTCCGAGCTGGGTCGTGCTGAGCACCGCGATCTGCGACTCGAGCAAGTTGGCGAAGTCAGCGGCCTCGACGCTTTGCAAATCAGTCGTCGACAGACTCTTGATCTGCTCCGTGCTGAATTTCGAGATCCAACTGACAGTCACGACGGGTAAAAAACTGTCACGATCGGCCGCCCGAGTCCGCCAAAAAGTCGAGCGATTCTCAACATCTAACATGTCAACCGCTTGACGCCCCGCGCCGCGCGCAAATCTCCGCGCGCGCGTCAACCCGCTGACTCGGTGCGCAAAGGTGCGCGGGCGCCGTCGCCAGCCGTTCGTAGAACGTCGCCGCCGACACGCTGTTATGCTTCGCGGATGCGACGACTGGGAGTGTGGAGCTGCGCGGTGGCCCTAGTGACGGCTTTGGCCTGCGGCGAGTCAAAGAGCGTCGGCGACGCGGGCGATGCTGGCGACGCGGGGGACGCGGGGGACGGCGGCGCCGACGGAGAACCTTCGGCAACCGGAGGCAGCCCTGCAGGCGGGGCTCCGGGAGGCGAAGGCGGCACGGGTTTGGGAGGCGCAGGCGACGAGCCGATGCCCAGCGCCGGCCAAGCAGGAGCCGGCGAGGTCACCCCCACCGAACCTGGCGAGCGAACGTTTGCGGCCGACAGCGTCATCGAGGTGCGGCTCACGCTCGCCGACGAGCTGTGGAGGTCACTCGAAGAGCACGGCAACCTCGAGGAGTACGTGCGGGCGAGCGCAACGCTGAGCATCAACGGCGGGGCCGCCGTCGAGCTGGAGGACGTGGGCTTGCGCCACAAAGGCGCTTGGTCGCTGCACCACTGTTGGGACGACTTCGGCGGCGTCCGGAGCTACCTGGCCGAGTGCGAGAAGCTCTCCTACAAGCTGAAGTTCAACGAGTACGTCTCGGGCGTTCGCTTCGATGGCTTGAAGCGGCTCAACCTGCACGCCGCGTCGGGCGACGCTTCGAAGCTGCGCGAGCTCGTCGCCTACCAAACCTTCCGCGACGCGGGCGTGATTGGGCCCCGCGCCGCCCCCGCCCGCGTCTACATCAACGACGAATTTCAGGGCATCTTCATCGCCGTCGAAGACGTCGATGGCATCTTCGCGAAGACCCATTTCGAAGCGAGCCCCGACGGCAACCTCTACAAGGAGATCTGGCCCAACGCAGCCCTCAGCGACGAAGCCTTCGAGGCCGCCCTCGAAACCAACGACGAGGCGCCCGACGTCGCCGACATACGTGCCTTCGCCGAGGCCGTGCTCGCCACGACGCTCGAGGATTTCGACGACGACGTCACGCCGCTCGTGCAGCTCGATCCCCTGCTGCGCTACGTGGCCGTCGATCGCGCGCTGCGCAACTGGGACGGCATCACGGCCTTCTACTCGCCGCTCACGCCGCACAATTTCTTCTGGTACCGCGGCGCCGAAGCAGACGACCGCTTCCAGCTGATCCCCTGGGATCTCGACAACACGCTGTGGGAGTTCGACCCCTTCATGGCTCCCGAGCAGTGGGTCACCGCGCTTCCCCTGCCCGACCTGAACATGCAGCCGAACAGCTGCGATCCGCGCCCCGTTTGGGATCCCACGAGCGCGGTTCGGGTGACGCCGCCTCGCTGTGACAAGTTCCTCGACTTGCTGATCCAGAGCCACTGGTCGGATCTGGTCAGCGTCGGCACCGCGCTGCGCGAAGACGCGCTCGCTCCAGAGCGGATGCAGGCGCTGGCCGATCACTACCGCAGACAAATCGAGCCGATCGTCGCCGAAGATCCGACGCTCGACAGCGCGACGTGGCAGCTGGCCGCGGACAAGCTATCGGCCATCTTCTCCGACGCAGCGGCTGGCCTCGATGAGTTCCTCGCCGGCGGGCTGCTCGAAGAGCCAGAGCCGACCCTGGACTCGATCACGTCCGATACGGGCCTGCACGTCGGCGGATTGACGAATTTCGAGTTCGCCGCGGCTCCGAAAAACCTCGTACCGAGCGGCGCGTTCGCGTTCGCGGACCCGCTCACCACCTACACGCCGACGTGGAGCACCGTCACGCCCATTTCGGGGACGGCCGACCTACGGCTCGACTTCACCTTCACGCGCGGACCGGAGCCGTTCGACGAGTGGGTCAACCTCGCCCTGTACTCGGCGCCAGGCGACGTCTCCGGTTTCACGCAGATCGTCGTCTGGCTCGCCTCTGACGCGCCTCGGCAGGTGCGCATCAGCGTTGCAAGCCCTGCCTACGACGACACCTTCGGCGGCATTTGGCAGGAGTTCAGCGTCGAGCGCGGCGTCGACGTGACGCCGCAGCCGATCGTCATCGACCTCTCGAGCTTGGTGTATCCGAGTTGGGCGCGCGCGGCGTGGCAACTCGACCAAGGTTTCCCCGGCACCGATGAAGAGGCGCTAGCGCTCGTGCTGAGCCGCATGAACGGCCTCGCGTTCTCACCCGCCCCGACGCTCGACGCCGACGGCGAGCTCATCGCGGAGACCGAAACCGGCTACCTACGCGTCGACAACATCTACTTTCAATGAACCAGGTCGTGATCGACGTCGCCGCCGCGCCACGAAAGCTCGCGCTCCGGCGGCGACGCCCTGCGCCTCAAGGTTTCGCGGGCTGGGCGCGACAGTAGTCGACGCGACCGGCGCGGCTTACCTTCACTGGCGCGGCCGCCACCTGCTGCGAGATATCCAAGTAGAAGCACTCGCGCGCCCCGTTCGCTCGCTCGAGGACGTAGTAGAGCGCTTGGCCGCTGGGATCGAGCTCCAACCCGTAAACAGAGCCGTCACCGGGCAAGCGCACCGGCTTGGGCCTGTCGCCCACGTGGTAGCGGAGGTCGACGTATACCCCTTCGTAGGCTTGATAGACGCCCTTCTTGTAAGCCAGGAACTCGCCCTTGGCGCTGAGCTGGAGCGCTTGGTAGCTGTGGTCGTGGGGGATGGAGTCGAAACGATCCGAGCGACGACCACGGAGTGAGAACAGCTCGAGCTCGACCGGTGCCGCCGCGTCCTCTCGAACGGGAAGCACCCCCAGGTCGCTGTTGGCTGCGAAGACGGGGCCCCCATCGCGCTGACCCGTCCGGCCGATGGTGTCGTGAGGCCAAGCGCCACCCGAGGACGGGTCGAAGACGCTGACGTCTTCGATGTCACCAGCGACGGGCTCGCGAAACAGGACCAGCTTGCCATCGGGGCTCATGCGCGCGTCACGAAACTCGAGCGCGGGTGCGATCGGAGCAAGCGCCCCTTGGTGAACGCGGCCCGTCGCCATGAACGCTCGTCCGCGATCGGCGTCACTGTTCTGAACGAGCAAGAACCTCTGACCATCGGGGGACCATGCATAGGAATACGACCCCGGCGCCGTCACGAGCCGTGGCGGGCCGCCGCCGACCAGGTCGAACGAATAGAGCGCGCCTTTGGTGCTGTCGACGCCAGGACGCTCCTCGAAGACCAGCTCGTTTCCGGTCGGGCTCAGCCTGAAGCGCGAAAGCGCGACGTTACTGATGAGCGGCTGCACGACCCAAGCGCCACCTACGCGCGCGAAGCGCTGAAACTGTGCCTGCTGCGTCGCAATCACGGTCCAGGCGAACACGAGCTCACCGCGGGCGCTCCAGACGCCATGCACGTTCGACACTCCGTCCTGTTGCGCCTGCAAGACGAGCGCGACGTCGCCGCTGCTCGTCCGTTCGTAGAGCGAGAATCCGCGCGGCCCGCTGACGGCGAGCATCGCTCCCGATGGCGACCAGTGGCCGTACTCGCCGGGAATGCGTCGTTGAAAGCGCGGGCCGGAAGCATCGAAGGCGACCACGTCGATCGCGGCTGTGAACGGCGCCTCATCCATCCTGACACCGAAGGTCAAGCAGCTTCGATCGGGCGACCAATTGTCGGACCAGTGCGCTTGCCAGCCCGGCTCGAGCTGGTCATTGAGCTGGATCGGGTCCATCTTTCCGATCAGATCGCGCTTCACTGCGTAGACCTCTGCAACAGCCGGCGTATCGTCGTCAGCTTGATAGACCAGCCACGGCGACGCGTCCGTGTACACGCAAGCTCCTATCGCGTCGTTGGAGCACTCCCGGCCCACACCGCAGACGATCGGTGAGCCCGCGACGCAACGACCGCCCTGGCAGGACTCAGCGCCGTTGCAAAGGACCCCGTCGTCGCAATCGGCCGACGAAGCGCACACGCCGCCTTCGACTTGGCCGTCTCCGACTTGGCCGTCTCCTACCTGGCCGTCTCCGACTTGGCCGCCTTCGACTTGGCCGCCTTCGACTTGGCCGTCGTCGACTTGGCCGTCGTCGTCCCACGCGGCGCCCGCAACCACCGTGAGCTCAGAGCCACCGCCCTCGCCACCCGCGGGCGGCCACACATCGGTTGGACGCGCTCCTTCCTTCGCCGAACAACCTGCCCCGCTGCAGCAGAGCCAACCGAGCACCACGGACGCCCCAAGTCTTCGCATCGCCATGCCCCCCTTTCGGGCAGGCCTCCACCCCAGTTGCGCAGAAAGTGACGACGCCGAGACCGGCCAAGCTCCGCTGGGAGCTAGCGCCCTGGGGCAGCTTCTGCCACCGCAGCGGCTGCGGCGCTTCGCACGGTAAACTTTGCCCAATTGGCCCGCATCTGCGGCAAGTCCACTCCTTAGCGTGACGCCGTTAGGGCGCTACGGCGAGTCGAATGCTGCCGCGCGCGGCGATCCAAGCGACGAGCTCATCCGCCTGCGCGCCATCGCGCTGTCGGCGCGCGGCGGCGCCGGCAGCGTGCGCCGAGAGGACGCGCGTTTCGAGCGAGATCCCCGGTCGAAGCTCGACGCTGCCCAGCACCGGGATCGCGTCGCGCACGCCTTGCACGGAGATCGGCGGTGGGAGCCGAGGCAGCGCGCGCAGCTGCTCGAGCGTGGCGCTGGGCTCGAGACCGGCCGCAGTCCAACGGC
The DNA here is from genome assembly GCA_023431345.1 of Pseudomonadota bacterium. Lineage (GTDB taxonomy): Bacteria > Myxococcota_A > Polyangia > Polyangiales > Polyangiaceae > PMG-095. The sequence continues at coordinate 15,565 of JAEYWK010000103.1, read as the reverse complement.
GGCGCTCGGCCGCCGAGAGCTGCGCGTGACTCAAACCAATCTGCACGCCGTCCCTTTCGAAGGTAGGCTGGGCCGTGAAAGCGACGGGGCCGCAGACGCGACCGGACAGCTCGAGCTCGACGTCGACCTCGCTGCCACGGGGCACGACCCTCGCGCTTTCGACCCGGCGCTCTGCAGGATGCGCCGCCGTCGTGAACGCTCGCTCGAGCTGGGTGAGCGGCATCGCCATTCCCAGCATCACGAGGCCGTCTTCCGAGAGCGCGGCGTCGGCCTGTAGCGCAGGCAGCGGGGCAGGCTTCAGCGGCGCGTCGCAACGTGACCTGAGCTCTGGCTGGGCGATGACCGCGAAGCGCGCTCGCAACAGCTCGGTTGAGTCCTCGATCGGCCCTTGCACCAGACCCGTCGGCTGCACGACGGCGCACGCGCCGAACGGCAATTCCCGTGCTCGATGGAGCTCCGCCCAGGCTTGGTTCGCGTAGGCGCGCGTGTCCGGCAGCTGCGCGTCGATTTGGCGAGCGACACGGTCGAGCTGAGGCCGGAGCAGGCCTTCGAGCTGTGGCGTGACGCTGACGGTGACGAAGCCCAACACGCGCACACTGCAGCCCTTCGTGAAATGCAGCTTCACCTTCGCGCCTTGGAAGGCGTAATCGGATCTCAACAGGAGCGGGACCTGCGCTCGCGCTACGCCGCGCAGCTCGCACAGCGGCTTGCAGCGGCCGCCGTCGCATTCACTGAGTTCCACGCGCAGCGGCGCGTCGACGACGGCCTGCCCGCCGCTGACGCGAAGCGACAGCGCGTCCCGCTCCGCCACGTAGGCCAAGCCCCGGCTACCAATTCCGACGCGGCCCTCTGAGATGCGCTGGGGGATTTGGGCTTCGAGTCGTGCGCGCTGTGCCTCCAGCGGGACGACCACGTTCACGACCACCAGCGATGGCGGGGCCCAGGAGTCTTCGCCGGCCTTCGCCCCGTCACCCGCCGTAGCCAGCTGCGTGGTCGCCGCTGCGTCGCGCGCGTCCGTGGCGGCGTCTGGAGCACGAGCTGCGAGCCGCGTGGCACACTCGCGGGTATCGCCGGGGCTGGCGGCGGGCGCGGGCTTCCCAGCGCTACACGCGGCCGTGCTCAACCCACCGACAATCACCCAGACGCGCGCCTCGTTCAGCATCCTTCGGGGCCAGCGAAAAGGACCGCTCGCGCTGCTGCTCTGCCTCACCGCCCCGGCCTCAGAACGAGCCTGCAGCGCCCACGACGGCGGTGCCGCTGCCGACAGCTACCGTTGGCAGCACCGGAAAGTTGGCGCGCGGCGCAGCGCCGCTCGGCGCCGTGAAGAACAGCACGGCACCGGTGACCACCAAGGCGCTGCCGCCGATGACCAAAATCTGTCCAGCCAGCAGCTGCTGATCTGCGGTCGGACCCAGGCTGTTGCCGTCGCGGTAGCCAACGAACCAGAGCGGCGCCCCGATGCCGACGCTGACCAGGCCCACGCCGCCTGTGACCAGCCCCAGCGTGCGTTGCCCCGACCAAGACCCGGACGAGCTGTCGACTGGGACCTTCGGCGGAGGGGCGATCACCGGCGGAGGCGGCGGGGGCGGCGCCGGCGGTGGCGGCGTAGCGGGGCCAGGCGCGAGGGTAAGTGTTTGATGGTCGCCTTCGGCGAGCTTCACGTCGTACTGGGCGTCTTCGTGGCCGGCCAGCTTCACGACCACCACGTGATCGCCCGGATTCAGGGGCTGCGCGGCGGCGAGCGACGCCGCATCGACCACCACGCCGTCACGCAGCACCTGAGCTTCCGGAGGAGCCTCGGCCGCTAGCTGAAGCGTCAGGTGTGCCACGCGCTTTTCGACCGCGGCCAGGCGCTCTTCCGCGCGCGCTCGCGACTGCGGCTTCTCCGTCTGCCGGGCCCGATCGCGCGCCGCCGCCCACCAAGCCTGCGCCTCCACCAGCAGACCCTGCTGCTCGGTGCAGTCGGCGAGCTCCATCAGCGTCGGCAGCTTCGGGTCGAGCCGCTCGACTTCCTCCAAGTGCTGGCAGGCCTCGGCGAGCTGCCCTGCCTTCTTGGCTTCTTGCGCCCTGGAGAGGTGCTCTTTGGCGGCCGCGCGCTCCTCCGCGGTTGCCGCAGCGGAGAAGCGGGCTCCGCTCAGCACGAAGGTCAAGGCCGCGACTGCAGTGAGGACACGAGGGGTAGCGCGCACGACGAACATCCGACTGGCTTTCCCGGGGGACCTGCCCGAACGAAGATCGGTCCAGAGTCGCTCCTTCTAGCAGCACTGGGCGCCTGGTGTCTCTCAGGCTTACGCGGCCGGCCTAGCTCGCGGCGCGTTTCCCACCCGCAGGCGCCGGGCTAGGCTCAGGCCATGCCAAGCGTCAAAGGAAGCTGCCTGTGCGGAGGGATCGAGTTCGAAATGACCGGGTCGCCGCGGGGCGCCACCCACTGCCACTGCACGCGCTGCCGCAAAACGCGCGGCACCGCCAACGCCACCAACTTCATCGTTCCCCTCGACGGCCTACGCTTCGTGCGCGGCGAAGAGCTCTTGACGAAGTACCGTTACCCAGAGGCTAAATTCTTCGCGCACTGGTTCTGCTCGGTGTGCGGCTCCACCATGCCTCGCTTCGACGAAGGGCGCGGCTTCACCGTCGTACCCATGGGCTCGCTCGACGAGGATCCCGTCGCGCGCCCCGAGCGCCACATCCACGTCGCATCGAAGGCGCCGTGGGATGTGATCACCGACGAGTTGCCGCAGTTCGACGCGGGCCCGCCGGCAATTTAGGCGCGAAGGCAGCATCTACGCTGGCGCCGAAGAGCCATCAGACCAAGCAGCGTCAGCGCGGCCATCGTTCCTGAGACGCCGCGCTGTGCTGGGACGGCGCAGCCGCAGCCCTTCGAGGTGCGCTGGCCGGCGTCGCCATCGCCGTCGCTATCGCCATCAGGAGGCACATCGCCTCCCGTCCCCGCGTTGCCGTTCGAATCCAACCCGCTGGTGCCTGCAGTGCCGCCCATCGAGCCGCAGCCGCCCGGCTCGCTTGCTTCTGCGGTGAACGTCGTCGTCACGAGCTGGCTGGAGTTGCCCGCGGCGTCGCGGAGACGTGCACCAACCACGTAGCCAGTCGAGGCAGCGGGTGGCAACTCGAGCGGGCCGAAACAGCCTCCCTCGGAGCTACCGAGCGGCAGCGTTTGAGTGGAGTGAGAATACGGCACGTAGGCGAGATGGGGCGGGCCGCCGGCGAGGAACTCGAGCTCGAGCCAGACGTTGAAGGTGTCGCCATCGGTCGCGCCGCTCGGCGTCAGCACACCGCCGACGGAAGAGCCGCACAGGGCTGCGTTCCCGCCGCCCCGCGCGTTGATGGCTTCGAGCACCGGCGGCTCGTGGTCGGGCTCGCTGCCCGTCGTAAAGGCCGAATCCACCCCGCCACCGCGAACGATGCGATAGTCGGTGTTCGGCTCGAGGTCCGCATCGACGGCGAGCCACCAGACGTCGGCAGGGCTCTGCAACCTCTCGACTGTAGCCGCCACCCGCGCGCTATCCGAGGCGCGCTCGAGCCAGGGCGCTTCCTCGTTCTCATCGACCACGCGAAGTGGGATCTGCAAGTTCAACGGCACGCCTCGCACGAGATTGATGACGGCTCGCGGCTCGTCATCACAGGTACAAGCCCCGCACGCCGCCGCGGGCCGCGCGTCCGTCGACGCCCACGCCGCCAGCACCACAGCCGTTCCGACAAGCTTCCGCACTCTCGACCTCTCCGACTTCGTAGCATGCGCCTCCGCTCCGCACCGGGCAACACCCGTGAAGAGCCCCGCGCTCGCCTGACCGCGGCGAGGGGAGAGCCAAAACCGCTCTCCTCGCGCGCGCGCCCAACTCTCCCCCCCTTCCTGTTATCTCGCTCTCGCTCCCGCTCTCGCTTTCGGTCGCTCTTGCGATGCGATAAGACGCCCCCGTGTCGTCGCACCGCTTAGCCGTACCGTCCGGTCGCACTCGTCCGTGGCGCGTTCTCCGTGGCGCTTCGCTGCTGTTGGCCGCCAGCGTCTCAGGGGTAACGGGCTGCGCCAAGCAGGGCTCCGAAGCGGCGCCTTCGACCGCCTCCGCGACGGCCGTCTCGCCGACGCGCTGGCTCGATCGAGCGCTCTCGGCCGATCAGCGCGCGCAGGCGCTCGTCGACACGCTGACTCGCGAAGAGAAGCTCACCCTCGTGACTGGCTACTTCGGCGTCCAAACGGCCTGGAACGAGTACCAGTTTCCCGAAGCGCGCCCGCAGTCGGCAGGCCTAGTACGCGGCGTGCCTCGCGTCGGCTTCCCGCCGCAGTGGCAGACCGACGCGGGCAGCGGCGTCGCCACCCAAGGAGAGGCGCCTCCCGAGCTGGAGCGCACGGCGCTACCGGCTGGCATCCTCACGGCTTCAACCTGGAATCCGGCGCTGGCCGAGCGCGCCGGCGCCATGATCGGCAAAGAGGCGCGTCAAAGCGGCTTCAACGTGATGCTGGCCGGCGGCGTCAACTTGCTGCGTGACCCGGGGAACGGCCGCAACTTCGAGTACGGCGGCGAAGATCCTTGGCTCGCGGGCGTGATGGTCGGCTCGCTGGTGCGCGGCATTCAGTCGAACCGCATCGTCAGCACCGTCAAGCACTTCGCCTTCAATAACCAAGAAACGGGCCGGCGCGAGGTCGACGTCAAGGTCGACGAAGCGTCCGCGCGCATGTCTGACCTGCTCGCGTTCCAGATCGCGATCGAGCAGGGCGCCCCTGGCTCGATCATGTGCGCTTACAACCTCGTCAATGGCGCCCACGCCTGCCAAAACGAGTGGCTGCTGCAAAGGGTCTTGAAAGGTGATTGGGGGTTTCGCGGCTACGTGATGACCGATTGGGGCGCCCAACGCGATACCGTCAAAGACGCCAACGCCGGCCTCGATCAAGAGACGGGCGTGCGCAGCGCCGACACCACTCAGTGGCTGGGCAAGCTGAGCCGGGCCATCGACGAGGGCAAAGTGTCAGCCGCGCGCCTCGACGACATGGTGCGGCGCATCGCCCTCGCGTTGCTCGAGAAGGGCGCGATCGACGACCCCGTGGCGCCCGCCCCCATCGACTTCGCGGCGCACGCACCGGTGGCTCGCGAGGTGGCGGAAGAGGGCATCGTCTTGCTCAAAAACGCTGATGTTTTGCCGCTGACGACCAGCCTCGAGCGGGTCGCGGTGATTGGCGGACATGCCGACGTGGGCGTGCTCACCGGCGGCGGCTCCGCGCAGGTGTACTCGCGGGGCGGCAACGCCGTGCGCGGCCTTGGCCCCCAGCACTGGCCGGGTCCGCACGTGTACGCGCGCTCGTCGCCCCTCTCCGCGCTTCGGGCCGAGCTGCCGACGACCGAGATCAGCTGGGCCGACGGCAAAGATTTGGCCGCCGCCGCCAAGACGGCCGCCTCGGCCGAAGTGGCGATTGTCTTCGTGACGCAGTGGACGGCGGAGGCGCTCGATTTCCCGCTCACCTTGCCCGACGGGCAAGACAAGCTGGTCGAAGCGGTCGCGCGCGCCAACCCGCGCACAGTGGTGGTGCTCGAGACGGGCGGCCCTGTCTTGATGCCTTGGTTCGACGACGTCGCGGCCGCGCTCGAGGCCTGGTACCCGGGCGGCGAAGGCGGTCCGGCCATCGCGCGCGTGCTGAGCGGCGCCGTGAACCCCTCCGGTCACTTGCCAGCCACGTTTCCGCGCTCCGTCGATCAGCTGCCGCGGCCTCGCATCGCCGGAGAAGGCTCGCCGAAGGGGCAGCGCTTCGAGGTCGCCTTCAGCGAGGGCGCGGCCGTGGGCTACCGCTGGTACGACAAGCAACAGCTCGAGCCGCTGCTGCCCTTCGGTCACGGCCTGAGCTACACACGCTTCACCCAGACGGATCTGCAGGCGCGCTCCAAAGACGGCGAGCTGGAGGTGAGCTTTCGCGTGGCCAACACCGGCGCCCGCTCCGGCAAGCACGTCGCGCAAATTTACGTTTCGCCCGCGTCGAAGCACTGGGAAGCGCCGAAACGCCTGGGCGCATTCGCCAAGGTCGACCTCGCCGCCGGCGCTGTTACCTCGCAGACCGTGCGCGTCGACCCGCGGCTGCTCGCGATGTTCGACGCCAAGCGAGGAGCCTGGCACGTGGCGGCAGGTGACTACACGGTCACGCTCGCGACATCGGCGAGGGACGCCGGCAAGAGCGTGACCGTGACGCTACCGGAGCGATGGCTGCGCGCCGGAGCGGGAGCGCCGCAACCGCGCTGAGCGCTCAGCGGAGCGAAGGGGCCTTCGGCTTCGTGTCGCCGGTCTCTTTCTTGTCGCCGCCCTTGGCGTCGCCCTTCTTTTCGTCGCCGCACTGCGGCTGCGCGTCGCTGATGCTGGCGAAGGCCGGCGTGACTTGGCCGACGACGGCCAGCACCAACAAGCTCGTCATCACGTGGGTCGCTGAGTGCTTCATAGGCGAGAGCCTTGCGCCGCCCATGAAGCACGTCAAGCGAGGCAGGCCTACGCGCAGGAGCCAGCGGCCGCCGCTGTATCGAAAGGCTCCACCAGCTACGTCGTAAGCACGATCTTGCCACGCATGCCGCCGCCCTCGAGCTTGCGGTGAGCGTCAGCGACCTTCTCGAGCGGAAGCACGCTGTCGATCAGCGGGCGCACCTGGCCGCGGCCGGCGAGGGTAGCGAGGGCCTGAATCTTTTCGCGCGTGCGCTCCATGAAGCCGAAATACAGAGTCTGATTCTTGATTTGCATGCCGTTGATGCTGCCGTCGACGCGCACGATCGTCGCCAGCTTGCCGTAAGGGCGCACGCAATCGATGCTCCGGGAAATCACGTCGCCACCGACGGTGTCGTAGGCGGCATCGACGCCGCGCCCATCGGTGAGACGGTTCACCTCCTCTTCGAAGCGCGTTTCCCGGTAATCGATGACCTCGTCGGCGCCCAAGTCACGGATGAGCTCGGCGTTCTCGCGCCGGCCGGTGGCGAGCACGCGCGCTCCCGCCGCGTGCGCCAGCTGCACCGCGAAAGCGCCGACGCCGCCCGCGCCGGCCTGAACCAGCACCGTGTCGCCAGGCTTGGTTTGAAAGAACGTAACGATGGCGTCGTAGGCGGTGATGGCCGCGAGCGGCAAGCTGGCAGCCTCTTCGAAGGTGAGGTTGAGCGGCTTCTTCGCCACGATGGCCGCATCTTCCACGTGGTACTCGGCGTACGTGCCCTGCCGACCGAAGATGCGGGCGCTGTAGAAGACCTCGTCGCCCACCGCGAGGTGCGTGACGTTCGCGCCTACCTCCTCGACGACGCCCGCCGCGTCGTAGCCCAAGATCGCCGGCATCGGCACGCGCGCCCACTCACCGCTCTTGCGGATTTTGTAGTCGACGGGGTTCACGGATGCGGCGCGCACTCGCACCAGCACCTCGTGAGCGGCAGGCTTCGGCACCGGCATGTCTGCCAGCTCGAGCTTCTCCGGACCACCGAACTCACGGATCACCATCGCCTTCATGCCGTGATTGTCATCCGCCCGGCGCTGGCCGCAATGCCGGCGCGCAGCTTCGAGTAAGAATTCGAGACCGGAGCGTGACCTTTCGCCCGGGGCGGGTCCGCGCTGGCCGGGGGCAGCGCGCTACGGAAGCGAGCCGATCCAATCTTCGAACAGCTGCTTGGCTTCGGGATCGACGAGCTCCGTGCCCAGCGGCGGCATGCTCCATTCCTCAGCCTTCTCGATCAAACGCTGATAAACCGCGCTGTCCGACAGCGATCCCGATGCGATCCGCTTCGGCGCCGCCGGCCGCTCACCGCCGAGCCAGGAAATATCGGCGTCGACGATCTCTCGATAGACCGAGAAGTCGCTGACGGGGCCGCCAAGGTCCGCCACCTTGAGCCACATGTCGAGACCCGTTTGCGAGTTCGCGGTGCCTTTCGGGTTGTGGCAGTGCCCGCAGTTGGCGTGCAGGTAGCCGAACACCTTTCGCTCGACCTCCGTGCCAGGCACGCTCAACGTGGCCGCGGGGGGGCTCGTGAGCAAGCCATCCTCGATCAAGGTGCCGAGGGTCCATTCGAGCGGATCGCTCGCGTCGATCTTCTCGTGCGAGAGCTGGATCGCCGAGAAGCCGAGCACCTTGTCGGGCAACTGACTGTGACAAGTCAGGCACTGGTCGTTGTTCGGTATGTCGTGCTCCGTGCCAGATGCGTTGCTCACGCCGTTGGGTACCGCATCGGCCTCCTTCTGATCGGCGCGCCACTGATACGCAACCGTGTACCAAGAGCCGGACGCCTGCTTCTCCATCAGGCGCGTTTCGACGCGCACGTCGTCGCGGACAAACTCTTTCCAGAGCTTGGTGCCGACCGGGAAGGACCAATAGTCCATGTCGGTGGTGTCGATTTTCGCCCCTTCGGGCAGGGCGATCCAGCGCCTCTTGGCGGCGCTGTCCGACCAGAGCTCGAACTGAGGAGCATACGGGTGCACGCCCGGCGCGAGCGCGACCATGTCGGCGGCATACAACCCCGTCTCCGAAAGCACGCACGGCAGTCGGGTGGTGAGCGGCCCCGCTTCGCTCTCTTCGTGACAAGCGGTAGGCGATGTGGGGGCGCCGCCCGCGCCGCCCGCGCCGCCACCGCCGACCGAAGCGGCACCACCGCCGGACGCGCCGCCGTTCCCGCCTGCCGCGGTCGCGCCTCCCCCGCCCACACCAGCTGCACCGCCAGAGCCGCTCGCCCCCGACGCTCCGCCCGGCGCGCTACCGCCGTTGTCACCCACGGCTCCCGGGTCGTCGGAGCAGGCCGTGAGCGTAGCGATTATCAAGAAACCTAGGGGGCTCACGCGGCAGCGAGCGGCGCTCTCGTTGCGAGTCATTCTCCGACCAGCTTAATCCCGAACGACCGATCGGCACACGGTTTGCGCGCCACTCCGATCCTTCCATCGAGACGAACTTTTTTTCACCCATTCGGCGAATTTGCCACGTCGACCCGAATGCCACGTCGTTGGCCGCAGCGGGGGGCACGCTACCCGGTGCCTCGCGTTCGATTCAGCATCGTAAGTCTTGTTCCGGGCACAGAGTGCGCTACTCATGCGGCATGGCACGTTCCTCGAATCACGTCCGGCTCACTGCTGCCGCCCTGTCGACTCTCGCCCTGGGGGCCGTCGCTTTGAGCTCCGCTTGCGACAGCAACAGCAACGGGGGTAACGGCGCCGGAGGCACGACCGGAAGCGGCGGTTCGCCTTCGACCGCCGGCAGCAGCGCCACCGCCGGAAGTGAAACGACTGCCGGGAGCGGCGCGAGCGGCGGAAGCGACGGCACGGCAGGCAGCGGCGCGGGCGGCAGCGGCGCGGGCAGCAGCGACGGCGGCGCGGACACTGGTGGCGGAGGCAGTGGCAACGGAGGTGCCGACGCAGGTGCCGGAGGCAACGGCGGGAGCGGTGGCGGCGTCAGCGGCACGCGAGTTCCGGGCACCGACGGCTACGACTGCGCACCGCCCAGCGGCAGCACGCCGACGCTCAAGGCGACGGCGGTCGTCACCACCGGGCTGTCGGAGCCCATCTCGCTCTCGCACGCGCCGAACGACGCGACGAAGCGCCTGTTCGTGGTCGAACGCGCGGGCACGGTGCGCATCATCAAAGATGGCGCGCTCGTCACCAAGCCGTTCTTGGACGTGAAGAGCAAGGTCGTGGCGGGCACGGCCAACGGCGACGAGCGCGGCCTGCTCGGGATGGCTTTCCACCCCGAGTACGCGAACAATGGCTTGTTTTACCTGCACTACAGCGACAAGGCCGATCCGAACGACACCGGGGACAGCGTCATCGAAGAGTACAAGGCGGCGAGCGCGACCGCCGACGAAGCGGACCCCAGCAGCGGGCGTGTGGTGCTCAAGGTCGAGCAGCCCGACAACTCGTCGAACACGTTCCGCAACCACAAGGGCGGAGCCATCGACTTCGGCTCCGACGGTTTCCTCTACATCAGCCTCGGCGACGGCGGCGGGTCGAACGACACCGATCCTTCGCACGGCACCGGCAACGGTCAAAACCTAGCCGTGCTGCTCGGCAAGATACTGCGCATCAACCCCGTCAAAGGCGCCAGCAGCGCGTACACGAACCCGCCTGGCAACCTGAAAGACAAGATGGCAGCTGCCGCGCCCGAGATCTGGGACTATGGCCTCCGCAATCCGTTCCGTACCAGCTTCGACGGCTGCACCGGCGACTTCTACATCGCTGACGTCGGCCAGAACCTCTGGGAAGAGGTCAACATCGAGAAGGCCGGCGACGGCAACAAGAACTACGGCTGGAACAAGATGGAGGCCAGCCGGTGCTTCCAGCCGATGACGGGCTGCGACGAGACCGGCATCACCAAGCCGCTGGCCGAGTACGATCACCAAGCGGGCAAGTCGATCACGGGCGGCGCCGTCTATCGCGGCTCCGCGATCCCGGCCTTGCGCGGCGCCTACCTGTATGCGGACTACCAGAGCAACACGATCTGGTCGCTCGTCTACGATCGCGAGAAGGGCACGGCCAGCAAGCCCGTCAGCCTGAAGCAAGACATCAACAACGTGACCTCCATCGTCGCCATCCGAAACGGCGCCGACGGCGAGCTCTACTTCGTGTCACTGATGGGCGGCATCTACCGACTCGAAGCGGCGCAGTAAGGGCCGCGGCAGCTCGGGCTTTGCTGCGCGCGGCGCGGGCTCGTACCTTGTTGGCGTGCGCTCGCCACTTCAGGCTCTGACATGAAAACTCTCGGCAAAGAGGCGGCGCTGGCCGAGCTCGCGGTCCACAGGGACAGGCTGCTGAAGACTGGCGCCACTTGCGTGATGTGCGCGCTCGCTCACGGCGGCGCTGAGCTACCTTACGTCGCTCAGAATGAGCACGCGGTGGTGCTGCTCGACCGCTTCGCGTGCCGCGTGGGGCACCTGTTGATCATTCCCAAGCGTCACGTGGAGCGCCTGAGTGATTTGCCGTGGGAGGTTTTCGTCGACGTGCAGCGGCTCGCCTACGAGGCTGCGGTGGCGATCGACGCGAGCTTACGGCCGGCGCGCGTGTTCACGGCCACGCTCGGCGCCGCCGTGGACCTGCCGATGACCTACGCGCACCACCACGTGCACGTCATTCCGGTGTACGAGACGGACGAGCGCGCGCGCCCGGCGCGGGTGCTGAGCTGGACCGAGGGCGTGATCGTCTACGACGACGCCGAGGCGCTCGAGCTGACGCACAGCTTGAGAGCCAGTTGGCCCCGCTCCGCGTTCGAAGCGAACGCCAGGTGCGCTCAGTCGGGCAAGCCGGGGACGCCGAGCGTGACCGACTTGATGACGGAGCGCGACGTGACGTAGAGCGTCTTGCGGTCGGCTCCGCCGAACGTGCAGTTCGAAGACTCCCCCGTCGGGACGGTGCCGATGTACGTCCCCTCCGGCGAGTACACTTCGACGCCGTTGGCCGTACCGGCGTAAACGTTGCCGGCGCAGTCCACGCACATGCCGTCCACCGTGTCGCTCTTGGTCTGCGCGACGAAGGCGCTCCCGGCGCCCATCACGCTGCCGTCGGCTGCCAACGTGTACTTGGCGATGGCTTTGCCGCCGACATCACCGACGTACAAGGTGCTTTCGTCGAGCGACAGCACAGCGCCGTTCGGCTTGGTCGACTGCGTGAGCTTCATCGGCGTGCCAATCGAAGTGCTGCCCGGAGCGATGCGATAAAATCCGCTATCGGGGTCCGTGAAGTAGATGTTGTCGTCGCTGCGCACGATCAAGTCGTTGGGCTTCGCGCTACCGGTGGAGATCGGCGTTCCCACCTTCTGCCCCGAGGTCGGGTCGAAGCGTGAAATCTGCTTATTTCGCTGATCGGCGGCGATGATGTTGCCGTCGTTGTCCACCCCGAGGCCATTTGCTACCGCTCATCGGCACGAAGGCCACCGCCGTCGTCGACGGAGGCACCAGCTTGAAGATGTTCTCGGTGGGGCTGTGCGCGTTGTCCGAGAAATAGAGCGTGCTCGTGCTGGCGATCCAGATGGGCCCTTCGAGGAACGCGAAGTAGTCGCCCTGCGGCGCCGCCACCGAGGCGACCGTTCCCATGCCCGCCAAAGGCTCGCCGTACGTCGCGCCGGCCTGGCAAACCCACTTCGCCGCCGCGCCCTTGCCAGTAGCCGCGCCGCCGCCCGCGCCGCCGCCTGCTGCGCCGCCACCCGCGGCGCCGCCACCGGCTGCTCCGCTGCCGCTCGCTCCGCCGGAGCTTTGGCCCGCACTGCCGCCGCCACCGACGCTCGAGCCGGCGACGCTCGAGCCGCCCGCGGTGCCGCCGCTGCTGCTGCTCTGGCCCGCGCTGGACCCGCCGCCGCCCGCCGAGGTCGGTGTGCCGGCGCTGCCTGAAGCGCTCGTCGCTCCTCCCGCACCGTCGTTGGCGGCGTCGTCCGAGCAACCAACCTGAACGGCGACTGCCGCCGCCAAACCCAGCGAAGCCCAAGCGCGAATACTCACGGCCTCGTGAAAGCACAGGAACCGCGTACGAGCACGCACATTCGCGCGCTCTCGCCGATCCAGCCGGTTCGAGAGCGATATTTACAATCGAGCCGGAGCGCGCCCTGCCCTGGCGACCTGAATTCACTTCAGGCGACGGGGGCGGCGCGTGCTGCCCGCACCAGGAAACGGCTAGAACGCCGAGCGGTCGAACCGTTCGGCGTTCTAGTGTCGTGCCGTGCCTGCCATCGGTCGCTCCTCATCCCTGACTCTCTTGCTGCTCGCGTTCGGAGCCTTCGGGCTCGAAGGCTGCCGGGTGCGGCACGACGACTGGAACGCGCCAGGTAAGCTCGTCGCGGGCGTCGAGAGCAAGTGCAACAGCGGTTACGCCGTCGCGGACGGGCCTTACGTGTACGAGAACAACCAGTGGGGCGCCGGCAAGTCGCAAGGCCGCTACGAGCAGTGTTTGCTCGAGCGGACCGTCAACGGCAAGAAGCAGCGCGGCTGGAGCTGGAACTTCCCGGGCACCGACACGAGCGTCTTTTCGTATCCCGAGATCATCTTCGGTTGGAAGCCGTGGACGGGCGGGAAGACCACGCACCCCTCGCTGCCCGCACGCATCGCTGACCTAAAGAAGCTGACGGTCATCTACGACGTCGACAGCGAAGCGAACGGCAGCTTCAACTTGGCGCACGAGGTCTGGATCACACGGCGCAGCGTCAAGGACGGCCCTGCCGCTCCGCAAGCCATCAGCGCCGAGGTGATGTTCTGGGTCGACAGCGGCGGGGAGGCTCGCCCCGGCGGCGCTCGCATCGCCGAGGGGCTCGAGATCGGCGGCGACAAATACGATCTCTGGTCTCAAGAGGGCGCGAACGGCGGCGGCGCCGCGTCGGTGAGCTGGCGACTGATCACGTTCAATCGGGTCGTGCCTCACCTCCAGGGCACGCTCGACATCCCCGCTTTCCTGCGCGTGCTCGTCGAGCGTGGCCTCGTCGACCCCGCGCACTACGTCGCGACCGTCGAGTTCGGCAACGAGGTCAGCGGCGGCAGCGGCACCACCTGGGTGAACCGGTTCGAAGTGCAGACGCAGTGACGGGCGGCCCCTCGAGCAGAGCCGCCCGTCCCCGCCCTCCGTCTACTGGACGACGAGCGAGCTGAACGTGTCGTTCAAGTTGCTGCCGACGAAGCTCGAGCTCGACGTGTACACGGTCTCGGTCCCCGTGAAATCGCTGTTGTCGTACGCCTTCAAGGTGTAGCCGGCCGGCACCGTCACTGACGAAATCCAATTGTTCGCGATACCGCGCGCCTGGAGGTCGATCTGCTGATAGCTGCCGGGGCCGAGGCGGACGGAGCGACCGCCGAAGTTGTCGTGCTCATGAACCGTGATGCCTTGCGCCGGCTGCACGGGCGCCTGGCCTCCCGAGTAGGCGAACCACAGGGCTTCGACGTCGTGGCCCGTGAGGCTGACCCAGGTTTGCGGCTCCGCGTACGTGCCAGCGCGCAAGATGTCGTCGAGCGCTTCCGCGACGGGCGATTGCCCGCCGCGGTACTGAGCGTCGACCCACTTGAAGAAGGCCGCGGCGTCGCCGTAGCCGTTGATGAAATGCTGACCGTACGAGTACGCGGTTGGAATCGACCAGCCGTTGATGTCGTTGGTCAAGCCGTACTTGTCGCGCGCGAAGTCGGCCGTCCCTTCGATGATCCAGCCGGGCACGGTGCCGCTGTAGCCCTCTTGCACGATGTGCATGCCCTCGTGAACGATGACGTCCCAGTCCAGAGGGGCACGCAAGATGTGGCCCTTGTTGATGTAAATGCCCCCGCCGCTCACCCAAGCCGGCGGCATGTTCGGCGTTTCCTCCACGAACGAGAGCGGCACCGTCACGAGCGTCGACGGATTGAAGGCGGCCGCCAGCTGCGGATAAACCTCGTAAAAAGTGCAGCGAATGCCGTCGATGGTGTCCGCGGGGATACCCGACGCGCCGCTGATGGTGAGCGTGTAGGAGCTGCCGTCCGCGCAATCCGGCGTCGGTTGCCCGCCGAAGCGCAGGTTATCGAGGATGACGGCGCCGCTACCCGACGGCACGTTGACGGCGAGCTTGAAGCGCAGGTCTGCGTAGCTGCCACCGAGCGCCTGCAGCTGCTGTGACGACAGGGTGAAATCCAGCTTGCTGAACGAGCCCGCGGGCAGCCCTTGCACCGAAGCTTGACCCACGTAAGAGCTGTAAAGACCACGCGAAGGCGCGTCGATCACCAGCTGTACCTGGCCCCAGGCTAGCGACGACGAAGGGCGAACATCCAGCGACAGCGTGGCGCTCACCGACGTCAGCGACGAAAGCGGGACGGACGTCAGCTCCGTGTAGCCGTTGGGCGTGACGCTCAGCGCCGAGCTTCCCTGTGAATGTACGGTCGTGGGCGCGAGAGCTCCGCCCGTTACCGACCAAGCTTGCACGCTCTCGAAGCCGAACACCGTCTCCTGCGTGGTGAGCGCGGAGCTGATTTCGCCAGCTTCACCGTCCGCTGCGCCTGATCCACCACCGCAGGCGACCAAACCGAACAGCGACAACACCAAACCACCGAGCTCGAAGCGGGTTCGTAGCATCCGAATACCTCTTTGTTGACGAAACTTGAGTCCGTCGTGGCCCCTGACGCGAAGCGACTGGCACGACATCAGTTAGAGCAGCGCGACACGGCAAACCTTCGCCCGCCCGACGACTGCAGGTGAATGATTTTTCACCCGCATCGAGCAGACCTCATGGCCTCAATGCGAAAATGCGCGCGCGCCGGGCTCGCCGAGCATTCGTGTTCTTCTTTCGACGGAACACTCACAGGAGCTGCACTGCGGAAGACGAGCCGACCGTAGCCCTCCACTGGCTGCGTGACGTCGACGCGCCCATGACCTTCGAAACCATTCCTCGTGCCTCCGTGGTTCTTTCCCTCCTGAGCTGCGCCTGCCTCGTCGCGTGCGGCGGTCCGAGCGACGCCGACGGCACCGTTGGTAGCGCCGGCGCCCCGGGTACGAGCGGCGCGACGAATGGCGGCACGAGCGGCAACCCTGCGGCCGGCGCCGCGCCGAGCGGCGGCGTACCGGCGGGCGGAAATGTCGGCGCGGGCGGCGTGCCGAGCACCGGCGGCGACGCGGGCACCAGCGGCGGCGCCACGAG
>JAEYWK010000130.1 GCA_023431345.1 Pseudomonadota bacterium | reverse complement strand
GGGTGTCGGGCGTCTCGCAACCCACCGACAAGCAGGCCCTCTCGTCCGCAAACGCTCCCGCTACCGGCGTCTGCGAATTGGCGCTCGTCCGAACCCCACCCCCAGTCCGAGCCCGCAACCGCTCCCGAGCAGCCGCTCCCGCGCCCGATCCCGGCCCGATCACCAATCAAGGCTGGTCGCCGCGCGCATCATGCAGCCGCGCGCACTGGGGAAGCGCGCATCACGCAGCCTGTGGCACCGGGCCAAGCCACCGGCGGAGAAGCCGAGCTGTCAGCCCAGGTCGTGCTCGGACCGGGGCAAGGCCGACCCCTCGGTCAAGGCCATTGCCCGCGCAAAGGCCCTCGTTTCTCCTCGGAGCGCGACTTTCGGCGTCGTCTCCTTGCGCCCTCACCCCCGCCCGGTGAGAAGATCACCCCGATGTCTAGCGGTCGGCCGGGGAGTGCTGACGAGGCTGCGAAGCTGTTCCAGCTCGTGATGGATAGCTTGCCGCAGTTCATCTTCTGGAAGGACCGCAACTCGGTCTACCTGGGCTGCAGCAAGAACTTCGCACGGGTGGCGGGCGTGGAGTCGCCCGAAGCCATCGTCGGCAAGACCGACTTCGATCTGGCGTGGAAGCGTGAAGAGGCGGAGCACTTTCGGAAGATCGACCGCGAGGTGATGGAGTCGGCGGTGGCTCGCTACAACATCGTCGAGCCTCAGCTCCAAGCCGACGGCCGGGAGGCGTGGCTCGAAACCACGAAGGTGCCGCTCTTCGACGACGCCGGCAACGTGGTCGGCATCTTGGGCACTTGGGCGGACATCACCGAGAAGCGCGCCGCCAAAGAGGCGCTGTTCCGCGCCCGCAAGATGGAGTCGGTCGGGCGGCTCGCGGGCGGCATCGCGCACGACTTCAACAACCTCCTGACCGGCATCCTGGGCTTCGCCGACGTGCTTCAGCGGCAGCTCGACGACAAGCCCGAGCTAGCGCGCCTCGCGCTCGGCGTCGCTTCGGCGGCGGAGCGCGCCGCCGATCTCACCAGCAAGCTCCTCGCCTTCTCCCGTCGCGGGATCATGCAGCGTCGCGCGGTCGACGTGCACGCTGCGATCGAGAGCGTCGTCTCCCTGCTGACGCGCAGCGTCGGCCCCGACGTCAAGATTTGGATGATCTTCGACGCCAAGCGCCACGTCGTGATGGGCGACGTCACCGAGATCGAGAGTGCGCTCTTGAATCTGGGCTTGAACGCGCGCGACGCCATGCCGAACGGCGGCAAGCTCACCTTCGAGACCGCCAACGTCACCATCGACGCACGCGAGCGCACGGCGGGCGAGTTCGAGATCGCGCCGGGAGAATACGTGCGCGTCACCGTGCGTGACAACGGCATCGGCATGACGCCCGAGACTCGCGAGCGCGCATTCGAGCCCTTCTTCACGACCAAAGAGGCAGGCGCCGGTACTGGCCTCGGCCTTCCCGCCGTGTATGGCGCGATGGTCGCTCATCACGGCGCGATCCGCGTCGAGAGCGAATCGGGGCGCGGCTCCGCCATTCTGCTCGACCTGCCCGTCACGGATGCACCGGCCGAGCCACGACGCCGCTCGCCGACTCGCCTGCGTCGCAGCGGTCGGGTGCTGGTGATCGACGATCAGCAAACGGTGCTGCAGGCGGTGCAGCCGATGCTGGAGGAGATGGGTCTCGAGGTCGCGCTGGCCGCCGACGGCGCCGCCGGGCTCGCGCTGCTCGGCGCGACGCCGCACTCGTTCGACCTCGCCATCGTCGACATGATCATGCCGCAAATGAGCGGACGGGAGTGCTTTCATTCGCTCCGCGCGCTGCGGCCGGACTTGCCGATCCTGCTCGTGTCAGGCTTCCTCCAAAATGAGCTGCTGGAAGATCTCATCCGCCACGAAGGTGTCAGCTTCCTGAAGAAGCCCTTCGGGCGCGCCGCCCTGGGGCAAGCCGTCGCGCTCGCGCTGGGTCAACGCGAAGAGCCCAGCGCGGCTCCCCCTTGAGCGGACGCGAAGCCCGCTTGCGACAAGTTTGCAGGTGCGGGGCTTCCTGGCTCGGTCGGAACGCGGACATGGGGCGTCAATCGCGCTGCCATCTCGCACGGAGCGCGAGGCACGAGGTGTGCACGGGGCCAGACCGCCATGAGATCTACCGAGCCCCTTTGGTCGCGCCGCCCCCCGTCCCCGCCCTTCCCCGGTCTGGATGCGGACATGCACGCCGACGTCGCGGTCATCGGCGGCGGCATCACCGGCCTCACCGCGGCGCTGCTGCTCGCGGAGGCAGGCAAGCGAGTCACCCTGCTCGAGTCTCGTCGGCTCGGCAGCGGGGTCAGCGGCCGCACGACCGCCCACCTCACCGAAGAGCTCGATACGCGCTACCATCAGCTCGAATCGAAGCTCGGCCGTGAGAGCGCAGCCAAAGCGCGCGCCTCGAGCAGAGACGCCATCGAGTTGATCGGGCGCTTGGCGGGCTCGGGCGGCATCGACTGCGGCTTCGAGCGCGTCCCCGGCTACTTGTTCGCGACCGACGAGCAGCAACTCGCCGAGCTGGAAGCAGAGCTGCCAGCCGCCCAGCGCGCGGGCGCGACGGTGGCGAGGACGACCGAGCTGCCGCTGCCGCTGGCCGCGAAAGGTGCGCTGATCTTCGCCGACCAGGCACAGTTCCGTCCGCTCGACTACCTGCGGGGTCTCGCGGAGCGCCTCGCGCAGACCAAGGCTCGCGTCGCCGAGGGCGTGCTGGTGACGAACGTCGAGAGCAAGGGTGTCTTCCGGCTCGAGACCAGCACCGGGCACACGGTCACGGCCGACCGGGTGGTCCTCGCGACGCACGCGCCGTTTCAGACCATGAAGCTCGAGCTGCAGCTGGCGCAGTATCGTTCTTACGTCGTGTCGGGGCCGCTCGATCGCCCTCTCGGCGGACTTTTCTGGGACTTGGCCGATCCGTATCACTACTACCGCTCAGTCAAGCTCGGTGAGCAAGAGTACCTGATCGTGGGCGGCGGCGACCACCGCACGGGCACGCAGCCCGAAGGCGGCCCGGGCGCCCCCTTCGAGGAGCTGGAGCAGCTCGCGGCGCGCTTCGGCTGTACTCCGACCGAGCGCTGGTCCGCGCAAGTAGCAGAGCCCGCGGACGGCCTGCCCTTCATCGGCAAGCCCGATCCGAAGTCCGAGCTGTACGTGGCTCAGGGCTACTCCGGTAACGGCATGACGTTCGGCACCCTCGCGGCCATGCTCATCAGTGATTCCATCCTCGGGCGCGACAACGCCTATGCGGACCTGTACCGGGCCGATCGGCTCAAGCCGCTCGCGGCAGCGACCTCGGTGCTCTCCGAGAACGCGGAGACGGCGGCTCACCTCGTCGCCGGACACGTGAAGCCAGTGTCGGACCGCCCGCTCAGCGAGCTTTCGAGCGGTGATGGCTGCATCATCAAGCGCGACGGCAAGCGACTAGCCGTATACCGCGACGCCGCGGGAGCGCTCCACGCCGTCTCTGCCATCTGTACGCACCAAGGCTGCCAGGTCGCCTTCAATCCCACCGAGCAAAGCTGGGATTGTCCGTGTCACGGCTCGCGCTTCGACGTGGACGGCGCCGTGCTGGACGGGCCCGCCAAGAAGCCACTCGAGCGGCACGAGCTGTAGAGGCACGCGAAACTGGACGGCGAAAGAGGCCCGCAACGGCCAAGCCGGCGGGGTTGCCAGGATATATCACCCGAATATCACTCCAGCCGCTCGAGCGGCCGCGGCTTCAGCGTCGGGCGAGCTTCGAATCCGAGCTGGCGCGCAGCTTGGCGAGCGCGGAAGGTACGCGCAACACCGCGGCGCGAGCGGCCGCATCGAGCGCATCGAGCGCGTTACCGTCGCTCGTCGAGGCCGTGCCTTTCACTTCGCCGACCAGCGAGTCGCTCGGATCCTTGAGGGCGATGCTGACGATACAAATCACTTTGAGCTGGTCTTGGCCGGGCTCGACGTAGCGCCGCAGCTGAACGAGCTGCGGGGACAGCGAATAGCCTCGTAGCTCGCGGTCGATGCCGCTCTCGGCGGCGTGCTTGCTGACGAGCCGTGGCAAAGCCAGCTTGGGATCCTTCGCGGCCGCGCCCTTGGTGGCTGCGGCGCTGCGTGTTCGTGGCTCGGCGACCGCATTCAAAGTCGCGGAGAGGAAGAAGACAGCGGCGGCCACGCGGGCAAGGCGAAGGTTCATGACAGACTCCTGCACCTCTCTCAGCAAGCGGCGAGCCAAGCCCCTCGCGCCACGACGGCCCGCGAGCTTACGTCGATATTTGGCCGCAAAAGCCAGTTCTTCGCGTCACAGCTGACTCAACCGTGGCACCGTGGCTCGCGGCGTTCCGGAGCGACGCGCCGGCGATTCAGGCTAATTTCGTTGACGCGCGACGCCGCAGGCCTGAATCGACAGCGAGGAGAACACTATGGCCTACATCGACAGCTTCCTGGTGCCCGTTCCGCGTAGCAAGCTCGACGAGTATCGGAAGTATGCGGAGCTCGGGGCGCAGGTTTGGAGGGAGCACGGCGCGCTCGACTACCGCGAGTGGCTGGCGGACGACGTCGCGCCCGGCGAGGTAACGTCTTTCCCGCGAGCCGTTCAGCTGCGCGACGACGAAGTGGTGGTGTGCGCGTGGGTCGTCTACGAGTCGCGCGCCCATCGCGACGAGGTCAACGACAAGGTGATGAAAGATCCGCGCATGCAGAAGCCGCCCGAGGCGTGGCCCTTCGACGGCAAGCGCTTGATCTTCGGAGGCTTCGCTCCGCTCTTGCCCGAATAGCCGCGCTTCACGCAAGCCGGGTTACCCCGCCGAGCTGAACCGCCGCCAGCCAGCGCTCAGCGCGGCGGGCGCGCCGCGAAACTCAGACGGCTCAAAGCGAGCCGCTGACTTGCAGGCCGCCGCCGCCGTCGAAGACGGCGGGCAGCACGAGCCAGCTCGAGGGTGACGGCGGCTCGGCGCGCGCGATCATCGGCACTCGCACGTCGCGCGGCAGGCTGCAGAGGCCGATGGCGCCGAGGATCCCGCAAAAATCGACCAGCTCGCTCAGGCCCATCGTGACGACGGTGGCGGCGCCGGCGGCGGCGACTTCAGTGCCGCGGATGCGCGAAAGTGGCAGCTCGTGCAGCGCGGGAACGAGCACGCCGATGCCCGCACCCACCAAGCTGCCGACCCAAATGTCACTGCGGTAATGGCGCCCCGCGCGGACCCGCAGCTGCGCCGTCATGCCCGCGAGCAAGAATTCGACCGTCCACACGGTGTGGCGCGCCCATAGGTCGTCGGTGCGCATCGAGTAGAGCACGGAGCCCGCGCTGGCAGCGGTGAACGATGCCGACGCATGGCCCGAGAAGAACGAGACGTAAGCGTCGGAGCCTTGACCTGCCTTGAACTCGACGATGCGAGGGCTCTCGGAGCGGGTGTACGGCCGTGGTCGGCGCGCGATCAGCTTGGTCGCCACGGTCAGGGCCAGATTCAGCGAGTGCGCCTCGGCGTAGACCAGCGTGGCGTTGCCCATGCTCGTGTCGAAACCCACTGACATTTGCGTGGCGACCGGCAACAGCACGGTCGTGAGCAATACTTTGTCGCTCAGCGCCGCCGCCGAGTCACTGAAGTTCAGCTCCACCAGGTCGTCACCGTGGAAGCTGTGCCAGTAGGGCCCGGAGCCGTGATTGCGCAGTAATCGCTCGCTGACGATCGACGCGACGAGCCCGCCCGCGGAAAGCCCGGCGTGCCAGCGGTAGTAGTCAGGGGTGCGTTCTTCGCTCAGCTGCTTGGGCTCCGCGCTGACGCGCCCCACGAACGCAGAGGCCAAAGCAAAGGCGGCGATCACTACACACTTCATCGGGGCGATGATTCGGCACCATAGTCTAGAGTCGCCGGATTTGATTCGGCTTTGCGATGCCGCCCCGGGCCCGGAGTTTCCTCGACAAGCTGGGTCGCGCCCGCGCGGCTTGCCCCTCCCGAGCCCGCTCCCGCTCCCGAAGGCGGCCCCGCCCCCGGGGCCGCGCTCGCGGGGGCCTCGTCTACGGATCGAGGCTGCGCTCGCGCGGAGCCTTGCGGGCGACCGTTACTTCGCGAGCGAGTTGATGTAATCTTCGACGTTCGTCCAGCCGTCGCCGTCGCGATCGGCGTTACCGTCTTGGGGGTCGTTGGGATCGAGGCCGCTCGCCATCTCCCAAGCGTCTGCCATACCGTCACGATCGGTGTCGGGAGGCGCGGTGCCAGCGGGCAAAGCGCCGACCACGTTCGGCAGGCCAAGGCTGGCTTCGTCGCTGATGGTCTTGCCTTGCTTGCCGTACGAGTCGAGCTCGGCCATCACGTAGTCATCGGCGGCGTCACGGAACTTGGAGGCCCCCGCGTGCTTCCGAACGTGCTTCAGCGCCTCTTCGGCCGTGAGCGCGGACACCTCCGGAAACTCGATGGAAGGCGCCTCGTGCCAGGTCACGCTGCCGAAGTCGCCCTTACCCAGCAAGCGGCCGTTCAAGAGGCCGTCGTTGTTGCTGTCGTAATAGTTGCCCGCCGCGTAGATGTTATAGGCCGACGTCGGGCTGTCGAGGGTACCTCCGTTCGTGACCGGGCTCGTGAGCAGGTAGTTGCCGACCATGTACCCGTCGGAGCGCCCGCTGGTGTCGCCGAGGATGTAGCCCGAGACGACCCAGCCATAGACCACGTTGTTCACGAACTGCAGCGTGCCGCGCGCCTTCGGGTTGCGTGAATGGTTGTCGATGTACAGCGAGCGAATGATCGACGTTCCCTGCGTGTTGACCAGCCCGCCGGTGCTGTGGGTTTCGAGACCCTGCGCGACGATGGAGTCTTGCAGCGTGAGGTTTTTCAGCTCCGCGCCGCTCTCTTGGTTCAGGTCGAACGTGCCATCGCGCCCCCAGCTCAGCGAGCAATGGTCCCAGATGACGTCGTGGCCGTTGGCCATCGTCACCGTGTCTTTTCCGGCCTCGCCGACCTTGCCCATGCGGAAGCGGACGTAGCGGACGATGGTGTTCGACGCGGCCGAGAACGACGTGCCGTTGCCGTAGATGGTGATGCCACCGCCGGGCGCGGTTTGGCCCGCGATGGTCTGGTTGTTCTTGAAGACCAGCCGCGAGTCGATGCGAATCACGCCGCCCACCTCGAACACCACGATGCGATTCGGTTGGCTGATGGCGTCGCGCAGCGAGCCCGCCCCGGAGTCGTTCAGGTTCGTCACGTGGTAGACGCTGCCGCCTCGCCCGCCCACGGCCTTGCGCCCGAAGCCCTGCGCGCCCGGGAAAGCCACCAGCTCGCCCGGCGTTACGCTGCCGCCGCTGCCGCCGCTGCCGCCACCGCTGCCACTGCCGCCGCTGCCTCCTGCCGCTACGCCGGCCGTCCCACCGCCGCCCGCACCGGCCGTGCTCACGCCGCCGCTGCTGGCGTCGCTCCCACCGCTGCCGCCCGCGCTCTCTCCGCCTGCCGCTCCTCCGCTCGGGGGCTGACCGGCGATGGGTACGCCGCCGCGCGGGCTATCCGAGCCCGCACCAGCGCCGCCCACGTCTGGCTCACCGCCTCCGCTGCACGCCTGAAGCAGCAGCATAAATAGCGGCAAGCTCCGACTCGCTCTCATGCCCTCTAGTTGCGCGGGCCGCCTCGTCCCCATCAAGTTTCGAAGCCGACCTCGAGCTTGCGCCATGGTAGCGCCAAGGGGACGGGAGCGCGCGACCTTGTCGCCATCTCGCGCCTCGACCAGCGCGCCCGCTACTTGGTGCCGAAGAGGCGGTCTCCCGCGTCACCCAGGCCCGGGATGATGTAGCCATGCTCGTCGAGGTGCGAGTCGATGGAAGCGGTGAAGATCGGTACGTCGGGGTGCGCTTCAGCCATGTTGGCCAAGCCTTCGGGCGCCGCCAGCAAGCACACGAATTTGATCGACCGCGGAGACGACGTCTTCACCCGCTCCACCGCCGCCACGGCGCTGTTTCCAGTCGCGAGCATGGGGTCGACCACGATCACGTCACGATCCGACATCTCCCCTGGCAGCTTGAAGTAGTACTCGATGGCGCCGAGCGTCTCCGGATCTCGGTACAAGCCGATTTGCCCGATGCGCGCCGCGGGTAAGATGCGCAGCATGCCTTCGACCATGCCCGTCCCCGCGCGCAAGATGTTCACGAGCACGACCTTCTTGCCGTCGATCAGCGGCGCGTTCATCGTCGCGAGCGGCGTTTCGATCTGTCGATAGACGAGCGGCAAATCGCGCGTGACCTCGTAGCCGAGCAGCATGCTCACCTCGGCGAGCAGCGTTCGAAACGAGTTGGTGCTGCGGTCTTTCTGGCGCAGCAGCGTCAGCTTGTGCTGCACCATCGGGTGATCGATGACCGTAACTTTCTGGCTCATGAATGCTCCCTGCCGCCCCTCGCTCGTCAAAACACCGTTCCATCACTGGTGATGCGTAGCGGCGGCCCCGCGTCGGCCCGCAGCTCCCCCGCGATCACCCGCCCCGCGCGCCAGCTGCCGCCCTCCAGCACGCGCGCCAGCGGCAGCTCCGTCGCGCTGAGCTGAAGCTTGCTCCGCACCAGCTCTGCCAGGCGATCGAGCAAGGCTACCGTGAGCGCGCGCCACTCGATCACCAAATCGGAAGCCACCTCGTGCTCACGCTCCACCGCGCTCGCGTCGACCAGCGAGAGCACGCCCGCGTCGAGGAATAGCCCGCCGTTGCGGTACTCGGGCAGCCCTGTCAGCTCCCCCACGCCATCGATGCGCACGTGGGCCGCCTCCAGCGGCTCGAGCAACGAATAGCTGAGCCACTGGGACAGCTTGTGAAAGGGCACCAAACCGAAGCTCGAGTGGCGCCAGACGTCGCCGAGCGGCTTGCCCTCTGCCTGCTCGCGCCCGGGCCAGATCGACCCCAGCGCGCGCAGCACGGCGTCGAGCACCGCCGTCGCCGGGAGCCTTCCGTCATCCGCCGACTGCGCCAGGAACACGCCCAAGTTGCCGAGGCGGCGGGTGGGTCCGGCAAAATAGTCGCTCGTGGCGACGACGGCGCCGAGCCGCTGCAGCAGCTGGGCCCGCCCTTCGAGCCCGGCGAGGGGGTTCTCGCGCGTGACTTGAAACGCCGCCTCCAGCTGCGCCGCGGTGAAGGACGAGAGGCCCTCTGCGTCGGCAGCGACGTGGCCGCCGGCGCTGAGGGCGCCGCTCCGAAAGAGGTGATAGCTGGCGACGGCGAGCCCCTCCGAGCGCGAGTAAGTGTGCCCGTCGCGCTCTCGGTAACGCCAGCTAGGCCCAGCCCCCGCGTCGAGCAGCACGCTGGTGATGACCAGCTCCGCGCGCGCGCGCAGCTTGTCGGCGTCGGAGAGGCCCTGCACGCTGGCCTGGAACTCCGCCAAGCGCGGGACGTGCCCCGCGTCGAAATGCCGGTAGCGTCCGTGGTACGGAATCGCACGCAGGTCGGGGTAGACGGAGCGCGTCACGGCGATCACGCGCTCCGCCACCGACGGCAGGCGCGCCTCGTTCAAGCGAAAGTGCGCGAGCCTCCCCTGCTGAGCGGCCTCGTAGATCAGCGCCGCGCGCTCGCGGATCGCGCGCGTCGTCAGCAGGTAGTCGTAGTTGTCGCCCGATTCAGCCATCCAGCGCGCGCCCCTTGGCTTTGGAGAGCTCGTTGCCGTCTGGCACCGCGCCCTCCGTGAAGTAACCAGCCGCCATCTTGGCGTCCATTTCCACGCGCGCGTCGGGCGGGATGAGCGCGTCAGGGATGGGAACGCGCTCGACGATTTGGATGCCGGCCCGCACGACCGCGTCGTGCTTCATGTTGCTCATCGACACGAAGCGGTCGATTTTGCTGATACCGAGCCAGTGCAGCGTATCGGGCATGAGCTCCTGAAAACGCATGTCTTGCACGCCCGCCACGCACTCGGTGCGGGCGAAGTACTGCTCGGCGCGGTCACCGCCCTCTTGGCGCTTGCGCGCGTTGTACACCAAAAACTTGGTCACTTCGCCCAGCGCGCGGCCCTCCTTGCGGTTATAAACGATCACGCCGCTGCCGCCGGCTTGCGCCATCCGCACGCACTCTTCGATGCCGTGCGTGAGGTACGGGCGGCAGGTGCAGATGTCGGACCCGAACACGTCCGAGCCGTTGCACTCGTCATGCACCCGCACCGCGAGCGGCTTTCGAGCGTCCGGAATGCTCGCGACGTCGCCGAACATGTAGACGGTGGCGCCGCCGATAGGCGGCAGGAAAACGTCGAGATCGCCTCGCGTGACCAGCTCCGGGAACATGCCCGCGGTGTGCTCGAACAATGTTCGCCGCAACTCGCTCTCGCTGCAACCGAAGCGCGCCGCGACGCCCGGCAAGTACCAGACCGGCTCCAGCGCCGCCTTGGTGACGAGGATGGAGCCGCCTGGCTTCAAGATTTTGCCGTCGACCTGCAGCCGCCCCGCCTCGACCGCGTCGGCCAACTCCGGCATCTGGATGTGGGCGCGCGTGACCGCGATGGTGGGGCGGATGTCGTAACCCTGCTCGAAGAATGGCTTGAAAGCTTCGCTGACCACGGCGCCGAACGGGTCCAGTGAGACGATTTTGCTAGGATCGAACCACTGCGGGAACGGCCCGATGGGGTGCGTGGGCGCCGTGTTGGTCAAGTCGGGCTTGCGTAGTGGATCGAGCGCGCCCGCCGCCACCGCCACCGCCCGATACACGGAGTAGGAGCCGGCGTGCGTGCCAATCACGTTGCGCTGCGCCTTATTGGTCACGGTGCCGATCAGCGGGCCGCGCTCGAGCGGGTCCTCCGCGCCCCACACGATGGGCACGGGTTTCGGCCCGTGACCGCCGGGGTGGCTCGTCAGCACGATGGCTTTGGGACGCTTGTTGTTCGGCTTCTGCGTGGTCATGAGAGCTCGGGCAGATCCTCAAGCCTAATCGAGGCCGAGCCGCGGCGGTAGCGCGGCCTTACCGCTGATTTCCCGGAGCCGCGCGCCCGTTTCGTCTCAATTGCGGCAGCTTTGCCAGCCAGCCGCGAACGGACAGCGCGGAAAAGCTCTTGGAGCCGCGCACCGGTCACGGGCACTCCGCTTGCAAAGGCAGACGTGACTTCCCTTTACGTACATGGGCAACAAGCGCCGCAGCGAGGACAGCAAAGCACGAGAGCTCGTGCACCCGCACCCTGATTGGACGCCCGCAGAGGCGCAAGCAGCGCGCATACCGGGCCTCCACCGGCGGCGCGAGCTGAAGATGGCACGCGACCCGCATGCCTATGTTCGCGGCAGCACGGAGCGCTTCTACGATTGGCTGACGACCCAAGACGGGCGCAGCATCCCCCAAGGGCCCACCGTCTGGATTTGCGGCGACGCGCACGCGGGCAACCTCGGCCCCATCGCGCGCTGCGATGAGCGAGTGGTCGTCGAGCTGCGTGACCTCGATCAATCGGTGCGAGGCAACCCAGCCCACGATCTGGTGCGCCTCGCGCTGTCATTGGCCATGGCAGCACGAAGCTCCGTGCTGCCGGGGGTCGTCACCGCGCTGTTGATGGAAGAGCTGATGAGCGGCTACCTCGAGGCCTTCGCGCGGCCGCACGACGAGAGCGTGCCGCAAGACTCCGCCGCCGTACGCTTCGTCGTGCGCGAAGCGCTGCGCCGCAAATGGCGCCACCTGCACCGCGAGCGCCTCGGGAAAGTGCCCCGATTCCCGAGCGGGAACCGCTTCCTGCCGCTCGTGCGGGCTGAGCGGGCGGCGGTCGAGAGCTTCCTCGACCGTGAACGGGTGCGACGGCTCGTCACTCGCATCGAGTGCCGTGACGACGACGCCCGCATCCGGCTCATCGACGCCGCGTACTGGATCAAGGGCTGCAGCTCGCTCGGCTTGTGGCGCTGCGCCGCGCTCGTGGAGGTCATTGGCCACGCCCACGGGCAGGGCGGCTACAGCTTGCTCGACATCAAGCAAGCCATCTTGCCGCTGGCGCCGCTCGCCAGTGGCGAGGTGGCGCCGCGGCACCACGGCGAGCGCGTGGTGGCGGGGACGGCCGCGCTCTCGCCCGCCCTCGGCAAGCGCACGCTGAGCGGCAGCGTGCTCGACTACCAGGTGTTCGTGCGCGAGCTCTTGCCTCAAGACCTCAAGATCGAGCTCGGCTTGCTCAACGAAACGGAGGCGCGGGCCACCGCTCGCGCGCTGGCTCGGGTCGTTGGCCTCGGCCACGCCCGTCAGATGGACGAGGCCTCCCGCAAGTCGTGGGTCAGGGAGCTGGAGCACGCGTCGTCGCGCTCGCTCGACGCCCCCAGCTGGCTTTGGTCGAGCGTCGTCGAGCTCATCGGCACCCATGAACGCGCCTACCTCGCGCACTGCCGCATCCACGCCCTCGCGGCGGAGAAGGAGCGACTGCAGACCGCCGCGGAGTAGCTAGCGTCCGTATTCTGCTGAATACGGTCTGTAGCGCCGCGCAGCGCCTGGCGGGCTAGAGTCGAGGTGTGGTGAAAGAAGCAAGTCATCCACGTCATCGACCGGATCATCCTGCCGCCGGCCGAGGACATCGTCGAGACCGCGCTCGCCGCCGGTAGCTTCACCCAGCTAGCCGAAGCGCTCGAAGACGCAGGCTTGGTCGGCGCGCTGCAAGGCGACGGCCCATTCACGGTCTTCGCACCCACCGACGCTGCGTTCGCGAAGCTCGGCGCCGTCCCCAGCGGCGACGCGCTGAAGGACGTGCTGCTCTATCACGTCGTGTCGGGCGCGGTGGGCTCTGGGGACCTCGAAGCCGGCGACGTCTCGACGCTGCTCGAAGGTAAGTCGGTCACGGTGGCCCTCTCCGGCGGCGTCACCATCAACGACGCGAAGGTCACGAGCGCGAACATCATCGCCAAGAACGGCGTCATTCACGTCATCGATAGCGTGCTCGTAGCCGAATAATCAAAGCGCGCCCAACGCAGAGGCGGTCACCCCTCCGAATGGTCGCCGCTACGGAAAGGCGCTGAAAGCAGGGAGGGGCGCGGTGAGCGACACGTCGCGCCGCGTCTCTCCCGACCCTGAGGGCTCTCGCCTCTAACTCTGGTGCTCAGGCTCAGTCGCGGAGAGCACGGTCGCGACCAAGGCCGTGATGTTGTCGGTACCGCCGGCCTCATTGGCTCGTTCCACGAGGCGCGCCGCGCGCGACGCAGGGCTGCCGCTCTCCGCGAGGATCGCGGCGATCTCTTGATCGGGCACGTGTTTATTCAACCCGTCCGAGCACAGCAGCACCACCGCGCCCGGCGAGATCGGCACCTTGCACACGTCCGGCACCGGCTGGTCGATGCCCGCGCCCAGCGCGTTCCACAGGATGTGCTGCAGTTGCACCGGCGGCTCCACCGGCTGGAGCGACTCAGCCGCGTACTTCTCAGCCAGGTTGTGATCCGTCGTCAGGCAGCGGAGCTCACCGTGCTCGAGCAGGTAGCAGCGGGTATCTCCCACGTGCGCGATGTAGAGGAGCGGGGGCACCAGCAGCGCCAGGGTCAGCGTCGTTCCCATGTTCGGCGCTACGGTCCGAGCCCCCTCGGCGCGCACCCTCTCGTCGCCGGCGAGCACGGCGTCAGACAGCTCATCGCGCAGGCCGAGTTGGGAGGAACGCGCGCGCGAAGAGCCGAGCCGCACCCACGGCATCACGTTCAGGAGGTGCTTGGTGACGGTGTTGACGGCGACGCTGCTCGCGACATCGCCACCGCCCTGTCCGCCCATGCCGTCGGCAACGATCAGCAGCGTGCCCGCTGGCTCGCCGCGAAACCAGCCGCGCGCGCCAGGGCTGGCGTCATGGACGACGAGCGACCGCTGCAGCGTCGCGATGAGAAAAGCGTCCTCGTTCCTGTCACGAACGTGCCCGACATCGGTAAAGCCTGCAGCTTCCACTCGAAGCTCGGGCTCGGCGCTGGCGCAGCTTGATTCGGGAGCCGTTCCCGAAGGTTGCGAAGCGCCGCGCGTCATCTCGGACGAGTGAGGGGTCTGCGCCATGGGTTCTTGGACGGCTACGCAGCAAGCGTTGTGCCAATTTGTCATGAAGGCTGCCTCGACCGCGAGCGTGGCACCCTCCGTGCAGCGCTCGTTGGCATGAGCGACCCGAAGCATCGCCCCCCGACGAGCACGGACGAGTTCGACTGCTTGCGTTGCGCGCTGGCGCTCACGGGGCGAAACACCGAGCAGGCCCCCGAGCACTCTCGGCAGTGCCCGCTGCGCGGCACCGGCAAGGACCCGGAGCCGCGCGACCTGAAGGCCCCGCCGCGTACTACGTAGCCGCCAAGCTTCCGACGCGGCGCACGCGCGTCCGAGAAACGTTGCCCCATCCGAGTCAGAAAGGGCGAAGCCAGGACGGGCTTCGTCGCTCGAAACAGGGCTGGCTCACCTCTTGCTCGGAGCCGAGCACACGCATGCGCGGAGCACAGCCCAACCCTCGGTCAGTCTGGCTCGTCCGGCACGGCGAGAGCGCCGGTAACGTGGCGCGCGATCTGGCAGAACGTGAGGGGCACCACCTCATCGAGCTGACGGGTCGTGACATCGATGTGCCCCTGTCCGACTTGGGCGAGCGGCAATCCCGTGCTCTGGGGCGCTGGTTCGGGCGGCTGCCCGCTGAGCAGCGCCCCAGCGTGGTGCTCACCTCGCCCTACCGTCGGGCCCGTCAAACCGCAGAGCTGCTGATGGCCGAGGCCCGCCTGCACGACGACCGCGTCGCGCTCGTCGTCGATGAGCGGCTGCGTGAGAAAGAGTTCGGCAGCCTGAATCGCTTCACGAAAGCCGGAATCTTGGCGAAGTTCCCGCACGAAGCCTCGCTGCGCGCGGAGATCGGCAAATTCTACTACCGGCCTCCCGCCGGCGAAAGCTGGTGCGACGTGATCCTGCGCTTACGCAGCGTGCTCGATCACATTCACCTGCACTACCCCGACGAGCGCGTGCTGGTCGTGGCCCACCAGGTGATCGTGCTCTGCTTTCGCTACTTGATCGAGGAGCTCGACGAAGACCGCATCTTGGCCATCGATCGCGAGCGCGACGTGGCCAACTGCTCCGTCACGAGCTTCAAGCGCGGCGCCGACGCTCAAGGTCGCAGCAAGCTGATGCTGGAGGCATACAACTTCGTGGCCCCGCTCGAGCAAGCGGGTGAGCCGGTGACGACCTCTCCCGATCGACCGGTGGCGTCATGAGCGCGGCCGCCGCCCCCCGCCTCGTCGACGACGCCTTGCTGCGCGACTGGCCGCTGCCAGAGCTCGGGCCTAGCGCGGACAAGAAAGAGCGCGGAGACGTGCTGGTCGTCGGCGGCTCGAGTCAGATCCCCGGCTCGGTCGCGCTGGCGGCTTCGGCGGCGCTGCGGGCCGGCGCGGGCCGGGTGCAGATCGCGACCGCGCGCAGCGTAGCCACGACGCTCGCCGTCGCGTTCCCCGAGGCGCGCGTGCTGGGCCTCGACGAAGACGAATCGGGAGAGCTGCACCCGAGCGGCTGTCAGGCGCTCGAGCGTGACCTGCGCCGCTGTGGCGCCCTGCTGGTCGGGCCGGGCATGTTCGATGAAAGGCTGTCGTCGGAGCTCGTCGAGCGCTACGCCGAGCTCGGTAGCGGCAGCCTGGTGCTCGACGCCGCGGCGCTGCGCGTCTTCGGCGAACGCGCGGAGACGCTCAAGAGCTTCGCGCGTGGCGTGATCGCCACGCCGCACGCCGGTGAGATGGCCGAGATGTGGGGCTGTAGCCGCGAGCGAGTGCTCGAGGATCCGCTAACGATGAGCCGAGAAGCCGCTCACGCGCTCGGCGCGGTGATCGTGCTCAAAGGCGTCGAAACCTTCGTCGCCGCTCCCGACGGCGACGTGTTTCGCAACGTCGCCGGCAACCCCGGGCTGGCTACGGCCGGTTCAGGGGACGTGCTGGCGGGGCTGATCGCGGGCCTCGCCGCTCGCGGCGCGAGCCCGCTCAAAGCCGCCGTCTGGGGCGTCTACCTGCACGCCAAGGCTGGCGAAGCGCTCGCCG
The DNA here is from genome assembly GCA_023431345.1 of Pseudomonadota bacterium. Lineage (GTDB taxonomy): Bacteria > Myxococcota_A > Polyangia > Polyangiales > Polyangiaceae > PMG-095. The sequence continues at coordinate 9,511 of JAEYWK010000130.1, read as the reverse complement.
CCAGCTGCGGTCCAGTCGGCTACCTCGCGCGTGAGCTACCAGCGCAGGTCCCGCGGATCCTGGGCCAGCTCAGCTCCGTGAGCTGACCGCGGAAGTGGGGCCTTGGAAGCGGCCCTCGGCGAGCTGTGCGCGCATCCGCCTCGCGGCGCTGACCATGCTTTGCAGCGCCGGCCGCACCTCCTCCCAGCCGCGCGTTTTGAGACCGCAGTCTGGGTTGACCCACAGACGCTGAGGCGGAATTTTCTGCGCAGCTTTGGTCATCAGCTCGACGATTTGCCCCTCGCTCGGCACGTTGGGTGAGTGAATGTCGTAGACGCCCGGGCCGATTTGGTTCGGGTACGCGAAGCGGTCGAAGGCGTCGAGCAGCTCCATGTCGGAGCGCGACGTCTCGATGGTGATGACGTCGGCGTCCATGGCCGCGATCGACTCGATGATGTCGTTGAACTCGGAGTAGCACATGTGGGTGTGGATCTGCGTCGTGTCCTCGACGCCGCTCACCACGATACGGAACGACTCGACAGCCCACCTCAGGTAACCTTCCCACTCCGCTCGCCGCAGCGGCAGCCCTTCACGTAGCGCGGCCTCGTCGATCTGAATGACCCGCACGGAAGCGCGCTCCAAGTCTTCCACCTCCTCGCGAATGGCCAGCGCCAGCTGATAGCCAGACACCGAGCGAGGCTGATCGTCTCGCACGAACGACCAATTCAAGATCGTGACGGGGCCGGTCAGCATTCCCTTCATCGGCCGAGCGGTGAGCGATTGCGCGTAGCGCGTCCAGCCAACGGTCATGGGGCGCGGGCGGCTGACGTCGCCGTACAAGATGGGCGGCTTCACGCAGCGCGAGCCATACGACTGGACCCAGCCGCGCTCGCTGAGAGCATAGCCGGCGAGCTGCTCGCCGAAGTACTCGACCATGTCGTTACGCTCGGCTTCTCCGTGCACGAGCACATCGAGCCCGAGCTGCTCCTGCTCGCGCACCGCGCGCGCGATCTCCTCGCGCATCCGCAGCTCGTAGTGGGCCTTGTCCAGCTTACCGGCGCGGTACTCGCTGCGCGCCTTGCGGATCTGCGCGGTCTGCGGGAACGAGCCGATCGTCGTCGTCGGAAACGGCGGGAGCCCGAGCGCCTGCTGCTGCGCGGCCGCCCGCACCGGGTAGGGCGACTTGCGCTGCGCGAGCCCGCCCGAAAGTCGCTCGACCGCGGCCTGAACCTTCGGGTCATGCACGCGCGGCGACGTGCGGCGACTCGCGAGGGCGCGCTGGTTTTCGCTGAGCGCGGCGAAAGCGGCGGCCCGGCCGCGATTGAGCGCCGCCCCCAGCGCCCGCAGCTCTTCGAGCTTTTGCTGAGCGAACGCGAGCCATGAGCGGAGCTCGTCATCGAGCTGGTGCTCCCCCGCCAAGTCGACGGGCACGTGGAGCAGCGAGCACGAGGGCGCCACCCACAGTCGATCGCCCAGCCTTTCGTGGAGCGGCTCGAGGAAGTCGAGGGCTTGGCTCAAGTCGGACGTCCAAACGTTGCGCCCGCTGATCATGCCCAGGGAGAGCACGCGGCCCTCCGGCAGGAGGTCGAGCATGCTCGCCGCTTCTTGGCGCGCGCTGACAGCATCGAGGTGAAACCCGTCGACCGGCAGCGAGGCCAGGAGCTCGAGGTTCTCGCCCAGGCGGCCAAAGTAGGTCGTGAGCAAGAGCTTGCTGCCGGCGCCCCGCAGCGCTTCGAAGGCGCGGCGGTAGGCCTGCTGCCAGTCCGGCGCGAGCTCGGTCACCAGCGCAGGCTCGTCGATTTGAACCCAATCGACCCCTGCACGCGCCAGCGTCGCGAGAAGCTCGCGGTACACGGGCAGCAGCTTCGGGAGCAGCGCGAGGCGGTCGGAGCCATCTTTCGTCTTGCCCAGCCACAGGTACGTGACAGGCCCGATGATGACGGGCTTGGCCGGCACCCCTGCTTCTCGCGCTTCGGCGAGCTGCGTCAGCAAACGCCGCGCGTCGAGCCGGAACGTCGTCTGCGACGACAGCTCGGGCACGATGTAGTGGTAGTTCGTGTCGAACCACTTCGTCATCTCGCTCGCCGCGACTCCGCGGTCGCGCTCACCCGCAGCGCGCCCGCGCGCCAGCCTGAAGTAGGCGTCGAGGGGTTCCCCCTCGCTCGGGCGGGCTCGGAGCGGGACGCTCCCCAGGAGGAAGCTGTGGTCGAGCACCTGATCGTAGAACGAAAAGTCGCCGACCGGCACCAGATCGAGCCCCGCTTGCCGGCGCCACGCCTGGCTTCGCAGCTCGGCGCCCAGCGCTTCGAGGCCGGCGTGGTCGAGCTCACCCTTCCAGTGCTTTTCGAGTCCGAATTTGAGCTCCCGCTCCGCCCCGATCCGGGGAAAACCCAGGTTATGAATGCGCGCCATCGCTTACTCCTCGCTTTCTCGTGCCTGAATATGAATCAGCTGAACCATGTTGAACAATGGTGATTTGTCAGGCATCCATGACGCAGTGTCATCGATGCCGAGCCGTCTAGAGCGCCTTCACCTCAGCCTGCTGCGCGAGGTCGATCGGCGAGGGTCACTCACGGCTGCGGCGAAGAGCTTGGGGCTCACGCAGTCCGCGCTGAGCCACGCGGTCAAGCGCCTCGAGCATCAGCTCGACACGGCGCTCTGGCAAAAGGAGGGTCGCGGCCTACGGCTCACGCCCGCGGGTCGCTACTTGCTCGCGCTCTCCCAGCGCGTGCTGCCCCAGCTCGAGCACGCCGAGCAGGTAGTCGAGCAGTTTGCGCGCGGCGAGCGCGGCACCCTGCGTATCGGCATGGAGTGCCACCCCTGCTACCGCTGGCTCCTGCAGATCGTGGAGCCCTACCTGCGGTCGTGGCCCGACGTCGACCTCGACGTGCGCCAGAAGTTCCAGTTCGGCGGCATCGGCGCCCTCTTCGGCCACGAGATCGACCTGCTCGTCACGCCGGACCCACTGCGTCGTCGCGGGCTCGAGTTCCAGCCCGTGTTCGACTACGAGCAGGTGCTCGTGGTGAGCCGAAGCCACCCGTTCGCTCGGCGTGCCTACGTCGTGCCCTCCGAGCTCGAAGCGGAGACGCTCATCACCTACCCCGTGGAGCTCGAGCGGCTGGACGTGTACAGCCAGTTCCTACTGCCTGCCGGCGCCGTTCCGAAGCGGCACAAGGTCATCGAAACGACGGACATCATGCTGCAAATGGTGGCGTGCGATCGCGGCGTCGCGGCTCTACCGGGCTGGCTGGTGGCCGAGTACCAGGAGACGATGCCGGTAGCTTCCGTGCGCCTCGGCCGCCACGGTATCGCCAAGCAAATCTTTCTGGGCGTGCGCACCGGCGACGGCGACGTCGACTTCATCGCCGACTTCATTCGGATGGCGCAGAGGCAGCCGCCCAAGCCCCGCCGTCGCCGCGCCCCGCGAGCGCGCTGAGCCCGGCGTCACCGGTACGCGACTCAGGCGCGGCAGGGCTTCTGCGCGTGGCGCGAGAGCTCGATGAACGCCGCGATGTAGTCGACGCGCGCATCGGCCTCGCGCACCGCGAGGTGGATCTGCTTGAAGATCCCGGCTTCACCGAGCCGAAGGCCGACGATGCCCAGCGTCGAGCCGTACTCCTCGACCAACCACCGCGGCAGCGCCGCGACGCCGCGTCCGCTGGCGACGAGCTGCATCATGATGTCGGTGTTCTCGACCATCTTTTGGCTCTGCGGGGCGACCCCGGAGGGCAGCAGGAACTGGGTGTACACATCGAGGCGATCCGTCGACACCGGGTAGGTGATCAAGACCTCCTGACTCAGCTGCTGCGGCTCGACGACCGCCTCCCTGGCCAAGCGGTGTCCGCCGCCGACGGCCAGCACTTGCTCGTAGTCGAAGACCGCCTCGAAGCTGAGCTCGGGCGTGAACACCGGATCGGGCGTCACCAGCAAGTCGATCTCGTAGCCGAGCAGCGCGGCGTGCCCGCCGAACTGCACCTTCTGCTTCACGTCCACTTCGACTTGGGGCCACGCCGCCAGGAACGGCGCCACCACGTTCAACAGCCAGCGGTAGCAAGGGTGACACTCGATGCCGATGCGCAGCGTGCCGCGCTCACCCTGTGCGAACTGGCGCAGCCGCTCCTCCGCCAGCTCGAGCTGCGGCAGCACTCGGTTGGCGAGGGCGAGCACGTGCTGCCCGGCTTGCGTGAGTCGCAAGTGCCGCCCTTCGCGTCGCCAAATTTCCATGCCCAGCTGCGCCTCGAGCTTCTTCATCGAGTGGCTCAGCGCCGACTGCGTCAGCGAGAGCACCTGCGCGGCCGCGGTCAGCGAACCGTGCTTGTCGACCTCACGGACCACGACGAGGTGTACGCGCTCGAGCATCTCGATGAACTTTACTCATGGATTGTTGAAAACAAAGCGATGGTGTTCAACGAACGCGGCTGCCAAGTTCCACCCAGCATGTTCACCACCGACGGTATCGAACAGACCGATCCGGAGCTGCTGGCCGCGATCGACGCGGAAAATCGGCGTCAGGAAGAGCACATCGAGCTGATCGCCTCGGAGAACTACGCCTCTCCGGCCGTGATGGAGGCACAAGGCTCGAGGCTGACCAACAAATACGCCGAGGGTTACCCGGGGCGGCGCTACTACGGCGGTTGCGAGCACGTCGACGTCATCGAGCGGCTGGCGATCGAGCGGGTCAAGCAGCTGTTCGGCGCCCCTTTCGCGAACGTGCAGCCCCACTCCGGCTCTCAGGCGAACCAGGCGGTGCTGCTCGGGCTACTGCAGCCAGGCGACACCATCATGGGCATGAGCCTGGCCGAAGGCGGCCATTTGACGCACGGCATGCCGTTGAACCTGAGCGGGAAGTGGTTCCGCGTCGTCAGCTACGGCTTGGACGCCGACGAGCGAATCGACTACGCCGCAATGGAGCGGCTCGCTCACGAGCATCGGCCCAAGCTGATCATCGCGGGCGCGTCGGCCTACTCGCTCTGCATCGATTTCGAGCGCTTCGCCGCCGTCGCCAAGAGCGTGGGCGCGCGGTTGATGGTCGACATGGCGCACTACGCGGGCCTGATCGCGGCCGGTAAGTACCCGAGCCCGGTCGCGCTCGCCGATGTGGTGACGTCCACCACGCACAAGAGCCTGCGCGGACCACGCGGCGCCTTCATCCTCACGCGTGAGGAAGCGATCGCGAAGCGGCTGGACAGCGCCGTCTTCCCGGGGCTGCAGGGCGGCCCGCTGATGCACGTGATCGCGGCCAAGGCGGTAGCGTTCAAGGAGGCGCTCTCGCCGGCGTTTCGCGCCTATCAAGCGCAGGTGCTCGAGAACGCCGCCGCGATGGCGAGCACGCTCACCGAGCGCGGCTTGCGCATCGTCTCTGGCCGCACCGAGAGCCACTTGATGCTGGTCGACCTGCGCTCGAAAGGCCTGACCGGAAAAGAAGCCGAGGCGGCGCTCGCCCTCGCTCACATCACCTGCAACAAGAACGGCATCCCACGCGACCCGGAGAAGCCGGCCGTCACCTCGGGGATTCGCCTCGGCTCGCCGGCCATGACGACGCGAGGCTTTGGCGTGGCCGAAGCGGTGGCCACCGCCCACCTGCTCGCCGACGTGCTCGACCAGCCGCGTGACGAAGCGGTGCGCGCGCGCGTGCGCGCTGCCGTAGGCGATCTCACCCGCCGCTACCCGGTCTATGGACGCGCGAATCACTAGGCAGGTCGTCGGCTACGCGCTGCGCCTCCGCGGCGTTCGAGTGCAAAGCCAGATGGGGGTGAGCGACGAGGAGCGAGCGCACGCGCAGGAGCTGATCGTCGCCGCCGACGTGGAGCTCGCCGGCCCGCTCTACCCGACCGCCGATGAGCTCGACAGGGCCGCCAACTACGCGGAGATCGTCCGAGCCGCGGACGAGTGCGCGCGTGAAGCGGCCTACCGGCTACTGGAGACGTTCGCGCTGCGCGTGGCGCGGCGGCTGGTCGAGCGCTGGCCCGCGGCGGAGCTCGTGCGCGTCGCGGTGACCAAGGCCGTGGTGCCGGTGGTTCCCGCAACGGACGAGGCGACGGTCGAGGTCACGTTGGGGAGGGCCTTCGCATGAGCTCGAGGCGAGGCGAGCGCGGACCGAGCTCGGCGGGCGCCGTCACGGAGGCGCGGGCGCAGCTCACCTACGCCATCGCGCCGCCGAATCGGACGACGCCGCTCGGGCGCCGCCGCGAGATAGCCGCCGCCCAGTCGGCCCGGATCTCGAGCCTACCCATCGACGCGCTGCTGATTTACGACGTGCAAGACGAGGCGGCGCGCACCGACGACGCGCGCCCATTTCCGTTCGTGCCCAAGGTGGATCCGTTGGCGTACGCGTTCGACGAGCTCGCGCTCGGCACGCTGCCGCGCGTCGTGTATCGGGCGGTGGCCGCGCAAAGCGAGGCGTCGCTCTGCCGCTGGCTGGACGAGCTACGAGCCCGCGAAGGACGCGCCGTGCTCGTGGGGGCGCCTTCGCGCCGAGCCGAGGGCTCGCTCACGCTGTCGCGCGCCCTCGCGGTGTGCCGCCGGCGCGCGCCGGAGCTGTCGATCGGCGGCGTGGTGATCCCCGAGCGGCACGCCGCGTCCGGCGACGAAGAAGCCCGCGTGTGGACGAAGATGCAGGCGGGCTGTCGCTTCTTCGTCAGCCAAACCGTGTGGTCCGTGCGCACCACGCAGCGCTTGTTGACGGCCCTGCGGGTCCGCGCCGACGTCGAAGGCGTGGAGCCTCCGCCGCTCTTGCTGACCCTGAGCCCGTGCGGCTCGGCGCAAACGCTCGAGTTCCTCCGCTGGCTCGGCGTCGACGTCCCGCCGCAGCTACGGCGCGAGCTGCTCGACGCGAGCGACATGCTCGAGCGGTCGATTGAGCTCGCCGCCGAAGGCTTCGCGCAACTTCAACGCTTCGCGGAGCAGCAGGGGCTCGTGGTGGGGTGCAACGTCGAGAGCTTGACGGCCCGCCCCGCGGACGTGGACGCCTCCGTCGAGCTGCTGGAGCGAATTCATCGCTCGTGCGGCATCGGGACCGCCCGCCGCGTCGTCGCCGCGAGCGATGAGGCGATGGCGGCGGCTGGAGGTCGGGAGCTATCGCTGGACGCCGCGGCCTCGAGAGGGCTCACGGAGACCAAGCCGCGAGCAGCCCAGCCTCAGATGCCGTAATCGGCGTTGGCCTCGCTCGATTTCGACCGGACCTTGGCGGCGGGAGGCGAGGCCTGAGCCGGCGCGGCGCGACCGGGCGCGCTCGGCGCTTTCAGGGTGACGGGCGGGCGCCCCTTGACGACTCTCGCGCTGGGCGCCGCGGAGCCGCTGGGCGCCGCCGAGCTGCTGGGCACCGCGGAGCTGCTGGACGAAGGCGCTGCGGGCGCGCTCTCGATCGACGGAGCCGGCTCGAGCGCCTCCGCGTGAGCCGCGGGCGGAGCGGGCTCGAGCGCCTCCGCATGAGCTACGGGCGGAGCGAGCTCGAACGCTGATGGAGCAACCGCAGCGTGACCTGTGGACGACTCGCCCGAGCCGCGCGGCGCGCCCAGCCACAGCGCAGCGGCTCCCGCGTGCGCTCGAACGTGCTGCAACAGGCCCGGCGCGCGCGGAGCCGCGACGGCAACGGCAGCAAGCGCTAGGGCCAGCGCTCCGAGCACGACGCCGCGACGGCGGCGACTGCTGCGCCAAGCCGCGACGGGCTCGCCAGCGGAAGCGTCCACGAGCGAGCGCTCGTCGCTCGTCTCCAGAACACGCGCCGACGCTTCCTTGGTGACCATCACCAGCGTGGGCTCTTCGAGCGTGGGCAGCGGCGCTCGAGCCGAAGGCGACGGGGGGGCAGGCGGGGCCGAGCTGGTCGAGCGACCGGGAATGTCGATGACTTGAGGCTGGGGCGTGACGGCGCGTCGCGTCGACAGGTGCAAACCAGGCTGAAATACCGGCGTGGGCGCTTCTTCTTGCCAAGCGTCGGTGTCGACGGTCGACAGCTGCTGCGCCGCGGCCGCCGCTACGGCGTTGGCTAGCTCGAGGGCGCTGCCGAAGCGCGACTTCGGCTCGACGGAGATGGCTCGCTCGGCGATGCGGCAGAGCGGCTTCGCCCAAGCAAGTCGCGGGCTCAGCTCGATGGGCGGCACCTTCCGCCCGACGAGGCGGGCGATCACGCCGTCTGGCGTCGGGTCCGGGAACAGGCGTTGCCCCGATAGCGCCTCCCACAGCATGGCCCCGACGCTGAATACGTCAGCGCGCACGTCGACGTCGTCTCCCAGCAGCCGCTCCGGCGCAACGTAGCCGTTGCGCTCGGGCCTGGCGCCAACCATCAAGTGTGAGCTCAACAGCGGCACGAGACGCGCGGTGCCGTGCTCGTCGACATACACGTTTTGAGGCGCCACCTCGCCGTGCACGAACGCAGCGCCCTCGTGCTCGACCTCATGCAGCGCCGCGAGGCCGCTCAGCACGTCGAGCAGGAGCCGCACGACCTGCTCCAAGTCGAAGCGCTTGAAGGTGCCCGCCGGCAGCGTGAAGTCGGACAGGCGTCGCGCCTCGTTCAACACCGGGGCAAGGCCAGCGCCGCCCGGAAGCGGCAGCATGCGCACCAAGTTCGGATGCCGCAGCCGCGCCACGAGCTGCGCGCGGCGCAGTAGGCGCGCCTTCTCGGCACCGCTGGGAGGGGGACAGCTGGACGTCACCCTCTCAACCACGGCCACCGGCCCGGAAACTTGCGTCCCGTCGACGGCCCGCGCACCAGAGAGCACACGCGCGCCCGCGACAACATGTCACGGGTGCGCGGTCCGCCCCCTCACTTTGCCGGCAAATAGGCGCCGATCGCGTCGTACCAGGTGTTCGCCATCACGACATAGCCGGCATCCTTCGGGTGAAGCGCGTCGGCCATCAGCTGGCTCTTGTAGCTGCCGTTCTTCGTGAACGCGCTGTACATGTCGACCAGCTTGATGTGCTTGCCCGCGTCGGCGCGCGCCTTCACGAGCGCCGGGATCGCCGAGTTGTAGGTCATGACGCGCTGGTTGATGCCGTCGTCGGTGGTGGGAACGATCTGCGCGACGACGACGAGCGCGTTCGGCGCGTTCGTGATGATGCGATCGATGAGCAGCGCGAGCCGATCATCCGCATTGCCGAGATCCAGCTGGATGTTCACGTCGTTGGTCCCGATCATCAGCGTGACGATGTGCGGCGGCATCGCCGTGAGCCAGCCTTGAATCTTCGGATACAGCCCCGAGCGACCGCCACCGTCGTCTATCGTCCAACCGCTGTGCCCCTCCTGCTTCTTGGGGAACGCCACGCCATCGACCATGTCAGGGCCGCTCTCGTGCGAGCCTACGAAGGTGAGCTTCTTGTTGTTCATCAGAGACAGGCGGAACAGCTCGCGTCGGTAGCCCGCGTTGTGACTGGAGCCCGCGCCGTCGGTGATCGAGTCACCGAGCGGCATCACCCGGCAGGCATCGCCGTTGGTCGGACAGGGGTTGTAGCCAGGCTGGCCCCCCGCGCCGCCACCACCCGCGCCACCGCCGCCTGCTCCGCCGCCGCCTGCTCCGCCGCCGCCACCGCCCGACGC
>JAEYWK010000129.1 GCA_023431345.1 Pseudomonadota bacterium | reverse complement strand
CCCTGATTTTGAACAGGAAGGGTGGGAGGGTGGAAGGAGAGAGGGTGGGGGGCGCGCTGCGGGCTGGTGGGTCGGCGCGAGGGCTGCGACGAGCTGCGGCGCCCAATCGAGACGGCTCCCTGATTTTGAACAGGAAGGGTGGGAGGGTGGAAGGAGAGAGGGTGGGGGGCGCGCTGCGGGCTGGTGGGTCGGCGCGAGGGCTGCGACGAGCTGCGCGCGGGGTTGTCGTGGCGCCAAAGCCTGAGGGGCAGGGCGGCGCCTCATCGGTAGGGCGTGCATTCGAAATGAGGGCTCGCTTTCGCGCGAAGGCTCGTGCCCGCCGCTCACGCTCGCGCGCGTGGCGATACACGCCTGACGAGGCGACGCGCGCGCCGTATCGGCTGTGCGCCCCACCCCCTTCCACCCTCCCACCTTCCTGTTCAAGCTCTCGCCCCGTGCGGCGTCCCATCGGTAGGGCGTGCGTTCGAACTGAAGGCTCGCTTCGCGCGAAGGCAGGTGCACGCTGCCCCTCACGCTCGCGCGCGTGGCGATACACGCCTGACGAGGCGACGCGCGCGCCGTATCGGCTGTGCGCCCCACCCCCTTCCACCCTCCCACCCTTCCTGTTCAAGCTCTCGCTCCGTCGAGAACCGTTCCAGAGCCTCCGGTCACTTGGGGACGGCGACTTTGCAAGGGAAGGAGACGAAGAGCTCGGCGTTGGGGGTGGATTTGAAAGTGTCGCAGGCGGTGCCTTGGAGGGTCACCTGGACCTGGTTGTCTTCGAGCTTCCAACCGTTGGGGTCGTTGTAGGGGACTTCGACGCCGTTGATCTTGACGGTGCCCAGCGCGGGGTTGCCCACGACCTTGGCGTCCATGTCGTAGGTGCAGGAGACGACGGAGTTGAGCAGCCCGCTGAGCGCCGTCTTGAGCTCGGCTTCGTTGGCGGCGGTGAAGTAAGGCGCGGTGCCGGGCGTTTCGGCGGCGCCAGCGTAGGTGGCGGCCAAGACGTTCGTGGGCGTGCAGGCTTGATATTTCAGGCCTTCGGGCGGCGCTTGCACCGGAAGGCCCTGGCCTGCGTTGGCGATGTCTTGCAGGTGCAGCACGCCGCAGCGGCCCCACTGGGGCTCACAGCCGGAGTTGTTCATGATGATATCGCCGATGCCCACCGCGTAGGTGCCGATTCCCATCGCTTTCGCGTCCTGCACGGCCTTGATGCTCTCGTCGGAGCCGCACTGCGGATCGAGCGCGACGCAGGTGTTCGGGTTGCCGTCGGTCACGAGCACGATGTACTTGGGCCCCGGCGGATCGGGGTTGTACGCGGCCAGCTTGGCGACAGCCTTCTGAATCGCGGCCCCGGTGGGCGTTTCCCACTTGAGGCCGGGCATCCACTCCGTGCTTTGCTGATCGTAAATCGTTTTGATCGCGTCGTAGTTGTTGAGATCGTAGTCGACCTCGAACAGGTTCGGGCAAGCCGGATCGCTGGGCGTGCTACTGCCGCGGTAACTGGTGAAGCCGAAGCGCACCTTGTCTTGCAGGGAAGCGACGACGCCCTCCTCGGCTTTCATCAGCACGTTCTGGAGGGGTGTCCAAAAATCCATCGGGCTGAACATGCTGGAGGAGTTGTCGACGAGCAGCAGCACCGTGGGCGTGACCTCCTTGGTTTCGACCATGAGATCGTTGCAGCCCATCTCGTCGCCGCCAGTGGCGCCGCTGCTCAGGCCACCGAGCGAAGGCATGCCCCCCGTGTTGATCTTGCCGCCCAGCGAAGGGGTGCCCGCGGAGTTGTTGTTGTTGTTGTTGCTGGTTCCACTCTTGCCCCCCACGTTGCCGCCATTGCCATCCCCACTCGCGCTGCAGCCCATGAACGCCCCGCACACCAAGCTACCCATCACCATCCACGCCAACGTCTTCATGTGGCTCAGGGTAGCAGGCGCGTCACATTTGACGACTCGGCTCGTGGGGCGCTCGACGCGCTCGGCCGAGCTCGAAGGCGCTCGCTCGCGCCCCAAGGCTCGCTCGCAGCCCGTGAGCGGATGAGTCCGCGGCTCGCTCGCGTGGCCGCGTTCTCACGTCCTCCGCGCCGGGTGAACGCTTGCGGTCGACCAGGTCGCAGGTGGACCTACATGGCCGCGCCGACGCGCGGCGCGCCTACATGGCCGCGCCGACGCGCGGCGCGCTCACTTGGGCTCGAGGATCTTGCAGGGAAAATCCCAGGCGATCTTGTTGGCCTGAGGCGTGCGCCAGGTATCGCAGGCGGTACCGACCAGCTCGATTTGCGTCGGAGTCGGCATGTACCAGCCGTTCGCCATCGTGAGATCGAGCGGGACTTCGTTGCCTTCGATGAACACGTGAGCTTCCGAGAGCAAGCTCTGGACGACCTTGATGTCGCCGCCCAAATCGAAGGTGCAGCTCTTCACGCCGGCCAGCACCTTTCGAAACTCCTCTGCGAGCGCGTCTTGGTCCGTGGGGTCGGGCTTGAAGACCTTGGCGGTGCCTCCCACGGCGGCGTAGGTGCCGAGGGGAACCTGACTCTCATTGACGTCCGTGGTCGCCGGGTCGTCGACGGGGTGCTCGGCCTCTGCGTACTCGAGCTGCCAACCCGCAGCGTTCGCGTCACCGCCGTAGAAGCATTGATTGAAGATATCGAGTTGAGTTTGCGAGGCGCCGACGGCGGGCGCCACGGGCTCACCCGCGCCGGCGTTGGCGAACGCCTGCAGGATGTTGCCGTAGGCTACTTGATCGCCGCTGCTCGGCAGGCCGAACACCATCGTGGTCACGCCGAGGGCCTTGAGCTTTTGCAGCCAGTACACGACCGAGTCGGTGGGGCAGAGCGCGTTGCCGTCGCCGCAGTAGTCTTGCTCGCCGTCCGTGACGAACAAGATGTACTTGTCGCCGGGCGTCGGGTCTGCGGAGAGGGTTTCGTAGGCGCGCTGCAAGCCGAGCATGCCGGGCGACTCGCCCTTCGTCGGCGCGGCGAGGGCCATGTATTTCGACTGCACGGCGTCGTAATTCGCGTCGGCGGGGGCGACCTCGTCGACGAGCGGGCACATGCCCGCTTCGCCCGTGATGGCCATGAAGCCGAAGCGAACCTGCTCGTTCAGCTCTTGAACCACCGGCAGCACGCCATCGCGCAAGGTGCCCCAAGGGTTGCCTTGATTGATGAACATGGTGCCGGAGCGATCGACCATCAGCATGACGGTGGGCACTTTGGGCACGAAGTCGACCCCGCCGGCCTGGCACGCGCCGCCGGTGCCGCTGTTGACGCTACCGCCGAGGGTGGTGCTTCCGCTCGCGCCGGGACCAGGGCCGTTACCCCCCAAGGTGATGCCGCCGCTGCCGGTGCTGGAACCTGAGCCGGGATTGTCGACTTTCGTCTTGGAGTCAGTCCCGCTGGCGCTGCAGGCCAGAAACGCCAAGCAAAGCGCAGCACCCGCGACCGACGTCCACGCACGCGTCTTCATAGGGCCAAGTTAGCAGAGACGTCAGATTTGGCGAGATCGCGTGCAAGGAAACGCTCGCTTTTTCCATGAAGGCGAGGCGCTCCTACGGTTGAAATTAAGCCTCATCGGACGAGGGCAGCGTCTCCGCAACTCCGCGCTGCTGCTCGACGACGCGACCGCTGCGATCGCGAACAAAAGGTCGGCTGTTGAGCCGCTGTGCGCGGTCGCGGGTACGCGGGCGCCGCGCGGTGCACAAAAAGCCAAAGGGGCGTCGAGTGCGACGCCCCTTTGCGAAACCTGGCAGTACGCCGGTCAGGCGCGCTGCGCGGCGCTCACCACCAGAAGGTGGCTTCGATCTTGAACACGTTGAGGTCCGGACGCAGCGAGGGCGCGTCGCGCAAATCCTCGTCTTGAACCTCGCTGTTGGCGCCCCAGCCGTCGGGCGGCGTGGCCGCGGGCGGCGGCTGCACACAGAGCGCAGTGCCGGTGGTGCGGTGGCGGGCCGGCTCAGCGGGAGACACGCCGTTGGCGCACTCGCGCTGGTTGTAGATGTAACGAGAGTACTGGAACGTGAGCTGCTCACGCGTGACCCAGTTCGACGTGAACACCACGCGCGGCGACAAGATCGCGAACGACTGCTCGGGGATCTCGCTGTTGGGCTGCAGGCGGTCGAAGCGCACCGCGGCCGTGATCGACGGCGTCGCGTGATACTGGAGATCGACGCCGTACTTCAGCTTCAGGTTGCCGTCGGTCGGGCCCCACAGCTTGGTGTCCGTCGGCTTGTAGTCGCTCTTGACCTTGTTCACCATGCCGTAGAGCACGGCCTTCAAGTCGGAGCCTTCGCCCCAGAACTTCTGGCCGCCTTCGCTCTGTTGCAAGAAGTTCGTGAGCGAGAACTCGTACTGCGCGAGGAAGGTGTCGACGCTGCCGTTACCAGCGCTGCAGCCCATGGGCGAGGGCACGCCGCCCGGGCCCTGAAGCGAGCTGACGCGCTCGACACCGGGCATGTCGTAAGGGGAAAGGCCACCTGCGAAGCCGGCGGTGCAGCCCGGACCGAAGTAGTTGTCGACGATGCCGAGCTGGTACTCACCGCCACCCGAAGCGTGAATCACTTCGAGGGCGCGGCCGACCACCAGCGCGTTCTTGGCGCCCACGTGCGAGTAGCCGGCGTAGAGGTAACCGAACGCGCCGAGATCGAAGCGCGCGTCGAGACCGGCCGTCCACATGTTGCCGTCGGGATAGTCGACTACGGAGCTGGCGTATTGCGTCCGCGGCTTGCTCACGTTGTAGGGGCGGTCCTCTTCCTGCGCCCACGAGTACATGAAGTGGGTCGAGAACTGCATGTCGTTGCCCTTGTTCAAGCCGGCGTGGGCATGCGCGAGCATCGTGAAGCGCGAGTTGTTGAACGAGCTCGGATCCGGGCGCTTGCCGCCGAGGCCCTTCTCGAACCACAAGCCCCACGACTCGGTGATGTCGTAGTCGATGCGCAGCGTTTCGCCCATCACGTGGGTGCGGCCGAACAGGTACGTGTCGTACTCGCCCGCGTCGTACTTGCCGGCGGCGCCGTACTTGTCTTGGAAGGCGCCGACTTTGAGGGAGAGGCGGAAGTTCTCGTAGCCGAGATCAGGGGCGAGGGTGACGTAGGCCTGGCCGATGCCGTAGTTCGTTTCCGGGCTGTTGAAGCTGGCGTCGGTGAAGTTGTAGCCTTGGATACCGACGGTGGCCTTGGCCCAGCTGTTGCCGATGCCGAAGAAGAGCTCGGCCCAGTCGCTGCGGTTGTGCGACGTCGACTGCCAGCTGAGGTACTGACCGTCGGGGATGAGCGGCGCATGCAGCGTGGTCTTGCTCTGGCCGGGAGCGACGTCGGACAGGTCACGCTCGGAGAGCTCAGCGCCGTGATCAGGGACCGTCTTGGGGGCAGGGCGCGCGCCCACGCCGACGCGGAACGGCACGCGGAAGTAGCCGTGGAAGTCAGTCTTCCATTCCGAGCTGGCTTCGGACGACTCGCCGCCGCCGCGCGAAGGAGAAGCTGCCAGGCTCGTGCGCTTCGGCGCGGTAGCCGTGGCGTCGCCGCCCATGTCGACCGTGGCGGTGGCTTCTGCGGGCTCCGACTCCGGCGCCGGAGCGGCGGGAGGATCAGCCGTCTTGCCCGGCTCGTTGGCCAGCTCGGGGTTCTCTCCGGCAGCGTCTTGGGCCAAAACGGGCGCGGCGAACGCCGACAAGCAGCTCACGATCGGAAGAATAGTGCGGATTTTCATCTCGTTTCCTCAAGCGGGGACGGCCGAGACCCGTTGCGCTAGGCTACAAACCGGCTCGCGGCGCCGACGAGTTCGTAGCAGGTTTGCTGATAGCTCGGAAGACAAATGTGGAAACAGTTCCAGTCGCATTCCAGAAAACTCAGCTTCTGTGCTGGTGACTGAGACGATTGTCCGGATTTTTGCGGCGCGGGTAGAGCGGAGCGCCGCCGGCTTCAGCGCGCCGTGCGAGGTTCGCGCGCGCGTCTCGCTGCTCGCGCAAAACTGCGATGAATGCTGAGCGAAATAGCACAAAACGACTGGCCATCTTTGCTTACGGCTCCCTGCTATTCAGGCCTGGCTTCAGCTTCATCGCGCGTGAGCGGGCCACCCTGCATGGTTATGCGAGATCGTTCTCGCAAGCGTCGCCCGATCATC
This sequence comes from Pseudomonadota bacterium, assembly GCA_023431345.1. GTDB lineage: Bacteria > Myxococcota_A > Polyangia > Polyangiales > Polyangiaceae > PMG-095. The sequence continues at coordinate 9,813 of JAEYWK010000129.1, read as the reverse complement.
GTGGCACCGCGGACCATCCGGGCCGCGTGCTCACGTTGGCTCCGCGCGCCCAGCAGCAGGTGGTTGGCGCCATTTATTGGGTGGAAGCGCCAGCGCGCGAGCTGCTGTCGGAGCTCGATTACCGCGAGCGCGCTGGCTACGAACGCGTCTCGATCGAGGTTCAAACAGCCGCCGCCCGGACGCCGGCGGTGACGTGGCTCGCCCGACCCGGCAACGCTTACGACGCCGGAGAGCTCGCGCTGGCGGAGCTCGCGGCCCACATCGCGCGCTCGGCTGGACCGAGCGGGCGTAACGACGACTACGTGCTGCAGCTCGAGGCCGCGCTCGATGCGCTGGTCGCCGCCGACCCGCTCGTGACGGCCTTGGCGCGGCTCCTGCGCGGGCCCGCGATCTGAGTAGACGAGAAGTCGGGCCGCGCCGCTCGCGAGGCTGGGCCCGCGGAGGGGGGCAGGCCGCGCGCCGGCGGCGGACCGGAATTTTCGGGGAAATGTCGTCGAAATGGCGGGATTTGACCCGCTCGCGTATGCTGCGCCTAGTCCATGTGCCGCCTGTTCGGCTTTCGTAGTGTCATTCCTAGCCAGGTCCACCGCTCACTGCTCGCCGCTGAAAACGCACTGGGCGTGCAGAGCAACCAGCACCCCGACGGGTGGGGCGTCGCCTTCTACATCGACGGCGCCCCCCATGTGACGCGCAGCCCGAGCACCGCGCTGGGCGACGCCCTGTTTCATCGGCTGAGCGGCGTCGTCGCCTCCGAGACGGTGCTGGCCCACGTGCGCAAAGCGACCCAGGGCGACAAGACGGTGTTCAATTGTCACCCGTTTCAGCACGGGCGCTGGGTGTTCGCGCACAACGGCGACATCCCGCGCTTCGAAGAGCTGCGCGAGCCGTTGCTCGAGCTCATCGATCAACGCCTGCGTCGCTTCGTGATGGGCGACACGGACAGCGAGGTGCTGTTCTTCGTGTTCCTGAGCGAGCTCAAGCGCGCCGCCGGCGCCGGAGAGCGGCCCGATCTCGCGCACGCGATGACCGCGCTGCGCAGCACCGTGAGGCGCGTCCGCGAGCGCTGCGACGGGCGCCCTGGAGTCGAGGCGGCGCTGCTCACGTTGATGGCTACCGACGGTGAGACGTTGGTGGCCACGCACGGCGGTAAAGAGCTGTATTTCTCGACGTACAAGACGCGCTGCGCCGACCGCGAGCACTGCACGAGCCTGTCGCCGGCGTGCGAGGCGGCGTCACCGAACGGCTTCGTGAATCACTTCATCGTGTCGAGCGAGCCGCTCCAAGGCGAAAACGTGTGGCTCCCGCTGGCCGCCGGCGACATCGTGGGCGTGGATCGGCGCATGCAGATGGCGCGGAGCCGCCTCGAGCACGTGACGCTGCCAGTGGCGCTTTGACGGCGCGCCGTTCCGCGACGGCGCGCCGCACCACGCGACCGATCACAAGGCTCGGTCGCGGAGCTCTTGCGGAATGAGCGGGCTCACCTTGCCGACGGCGAACAGCCACAGCTGGTGGGCCGCGCGCGTCGCGGCGATGTGGAGCAAATGGCGCGCTTCGGGGTCGTCGGGATACGACGACTCCGACGCTTCCACGATCACGACATAGTCGAACTCCAGCCCCTTGACTTGGCGAACGTCGGTGACGTCTACGCCCGGTTTGAAGCTGAAATCCTGCTCCGCGACGCGGCGCAGGTAGGGCACCTCGGCGCGGTGCAAGCCGCTGTAGTAAAGGTCGGCCTGCTCCGGGTAGCGCGCGATCACGCAGACCGACGCTTGTGGCTCGCTCTGCATCAAGTCACGCAGGGCTTCGGCCAGCGTGGCCACGGCGTCACCCGTGTGGCCATGGTGGAACAGATCGACGGGCGCGCCTTCGCGGGTGGCTTGGGGGGCGTCGGCGCTGGCGAGCGGGCCGAGCACCGCGCGCGCGAACTCGATGATGGAGCGGCTGGAGCGGTAGCTGAGCTTGAGCGGCTCGATCTCGACGTGACTGAGCGAGAGCTCACCGAGCACCGTCTTCCAGTCCGTGAAGCCGTTGTCCATGTGGAGGCGCTGCTGCACGTCGCCGGAGAGCGTGATGCTCTTGGCGGCGCTGGTGGTGTCGAACACGACCGCGAGCTCGACGGGGCTCAAGTCTTGCGCCTCGTCGACCAAGATGTGCTCGTAAACAATCGGATCTTTACTGAGCTTCCCGCGCGTGAGCGGGCCGCGCAGGCGCTGGTGAAGGCGCAGCAAGATCGTGTCGTCCTCCACGTCGAGCTTCGCCGTCTCGGAGATGTCGAGGCCGTCGATGCCGCGGCGCATCTCGTCGTCGTCTTCGTCGTCGACGGAGCTCTGCTCGTCTTCGTCACGCTTGCGCTTGCCGCGGCTCTTGCCGGCGGCGTCGTCGTCGCGCTCGCGCTTTTCGGCGAGCTCTTCCCGGCGAGTCTCGATTTCACCTACGATCTCGGCGCCGCGCGCGCTGCACCAGGCCACGACTCGATCCAGCTCACCGGGGGTGAAGCTGCCGGGCGCGAAGCTCTCGACGGCGGCGCCGAGCACGGTGCGATCGCTGAGGATCTCCGCCCACGTCGCGGCCACGTCGCGGGTCGACTTGAGGACGGCGCGACAGGCGCGCTCGATGCCGATGCGCACGTCGGTCGGCAAGCTGCGCGCCGCGTCGCCCTCGACGAGGTTGATCATGCCGTGCAGACGGTGGGCGAGCGGGCGCTCCGCGCTCTTGGCCCAGGCCGTTCGGAGCCGTTCGCCCTGCTCGCCCGCTTCGGCGCTCAGCGTTTCGATGCGCCGCGTCACGTGATGGGCGATTTTCTGCACTTGTTGCTCGATCAAGCGCAGCAGCAGCGGGTGCTTCTTGAAGCGCGTGACGACCGTCGGCGTGTCGTCGCGGTATTTCGAAGGCAGGCGCGGGTAGAGCGACTGACGAATGCGCCGCACCCAATCTTCGTAGGTGCGAATGGCGACGCCCTCGATGCCGAGCGCGGGCAGGACGCGAGCCACGTAGCGGGCGAGCGCGTCGTTGAACACGATCACGAGCAGCTTGTCCGGACGGAAGCGGCGTGAATCTTGGAACGCGAGGTAGGCGAGGCGATGAAGCCCGATCGTCGTCTTACCGCTACCGGCGCCGCCTTGAATGACCACGAGCCCGGCGTCGGAGCGGGTGATCAGGTCGAACTGGCGAGGATCGATGAGCGCGGTGATCTCGCGCAAGTGCTTGTCGTCGCCGCCGTCGGCGCCGATACCGAGCTTGCCGGGGCGGTGATGCTGCTCGGCGCGGATGGCCGCCCCCGCGCCGCCCGTGAGCTTGAACGCCTGCGACTCGACGCGGCGGAAGCCCTCTTTCCCGCGCACGAACACGCCTTGAGGGCAGGTGATGCGGCGCAGCTCGGCTTCGACGATGCTCAAGCTGCGGCGCGTCTTGACGAGGCCGGTCACCTCGCGATCGCCGAAGACCTCGTCGTAGTCGTCGCCCTCTTCGTAGCGGTAATACAAGCGACTGACGGGCGCGTCGCGCCAATCGACGATGCGCACGCTGCTCTTCGTGTCGAGGTATGTCCCCCGGCCGATCAGCACCTCGCGCTTCTTGCCGTTTTCCTCGATCACGAGGCGACCGAAATAGGGCGAGCGTGGGTCAACCGTGACCGCGGTCGTGTCGCGGCGGTGCACCATCAGGCTCTGCAGGCGCTCCATTTCTTGGACGAGCGGGGGCACGTCCTCCATGCGCGCGCTGCTGATCTGATCGCGAAGGTCGAGGAGGCGCGCTTCGTAGTCGGCAGAAGCTGCGGTCCCGGGGCGCTCCGAGCCGCGCTGTGCGCGCTCGCGGAGGTGCGTTTGCACGCGCTCGAGGCAGGCGAGCTCCTCGGTGGCGATGGCGTCGCGCTCGGAGTCTTCGGTTACTTCTGACATTTTCGTGATGGGGCCCGAAAAAGAGGGCCAGAGCGCGTAGCATCGTGACAAGCAACTGAAAAGCCCTGCGTACTAAGCGGCGCGAAATGGCCCCGAAACGCGCTGGCCGCTCGAGTGACGCGCTCGAATGACGCGCGCGAGCGCCCGGCGCGCGCTGACTGATGGCGCCGCTGAATTGATTGACCATGAGCGGAGCGGCGCGTATCTTGATCGGTGCTGTCGTGCTCGCCGTCGGCAGCGAGGGAAGTGACGCTTTGGCACCAAGCATGCGCGCTATGGTGCTCGAGCGGGCGCCGCGTGCGCTCGTCGAGCAGAGACTTCCGGTTCCGGAGCCGGGACCGAACGAGCTACTCATCCGCGTGCGCTGTACCGGCGTGTGCCGCACGGATCTGCACATCCTCGACGGCGAGCTGTCGTCGCCTCGGCTGCCGCTCGTGATGGGCCATCAGATCGTCGGTACCGTCGTGAGCCACGGCAGGCTGGTCGACGGCTTCGCGGAGGGCCAGCGCGTCGGCGTACCTTGGCTGGGCTGGGCCTGCGGTGACTGCAGATTGTGCCGGACGGGGCGCGAAAATCTGTGCGAAAGAGCGGAATTTACGGGGTACCAGCGGCAAGGCGGCTACGCCGAGTACGCGGTCGTCTCGCCGCGCTTCGCCCTGCCGCTGCCCGGATCTTATCCGGACCTGCAGGCGGCGCCGCTGCTCTGCGCGGGGCTGATTGGCTATCGCGCGCTGACGTTGGCGGGCGACGCTCAGCGCGTCGGGCTCTACGGCTTCGGGTCGGCGGCGCACATCATCGCGCAGGTGGCGCGCCATCAAGGGCGCGAGGTGTACGCGTTCACGCGACCGGGCAACGAGCAACAGCTGATCTTCGCGCGCAGCATGGGAGTCGACTGGGCTGGTCCGTCCGACGGGTCTCCGCCGGTCACGCTCGACGCCGCGCTCATCTTCGCGCCGAACGGCGCGCTCGTGCCGCGCGCGCTCGCGGCGGTAGGTCCGGGAGGCAGCGTGATTTGCGCGGGTATTCACATGAGTGACATCCCCGCGTTCCCGTACGAGCTGCTCTGGGGCGAGCGTTCGCTGCGCTCGGTCGCCAACCTCACGCGGCGTGACGGCGTCGAGTTCATGGAGCTGACACCGCGGGTGCCAATCCACAGCGAGGTGACCGCTTACACCTTGAGCGAGCTGCCGCAGGCGCTCGATGATCTGCGCGCTTCGCGGCTCTCGGGCGCGGCGGTCGTCACGCTGTGACGCTGCGAACGAGCGCGGTCAGGGCGTCGAGGGCACCGTTCGGAATGCCGTGACCGCCGGCGAAGGGCACGAACTCGACGTTGACGCCCGCCTGGATCAGCTCGTCACGCAGCTCCTCCGCGAGCTGGTAGGCGAGGATCGGGTCGGCTCGGCCGTGACTTTGCACCACCTTCATGCCGGCGCGGGCCTTCATCAGCGGCAGCCACTCATGGCGGCAGATCAGGCTGCCGCTCAAGATCCCTAGGCCGGCCGGCGGCCGCTCGGCGCGCAGCGCGAGGTCGGTCGCCAGCATCGCGCCTTGCGAGAACCCGCCGAGGATCAGCTTCTCAGGAGCCACGCGGTGCTCGCTCTCCAGCGCTGCCAGAAGGTCGGTGACGGCGCTGCGTGCCTCGCTGAGACCGGCCGGCACGCGCGTGGTCAGAGCCGCGTAGTCTCCCAGCATCACGGCGCGCTGCAGCTCGACCATATCGAGCTGCCACCAGGCGCGCCCCGACATTTCCGGCGGCAGGTTGGGCTCGACGCTCAGCGGCGCGGCCGGGAACGCGAAGCGCACCTGGCTCGGCACGGCGAGCTGGCGAGCGATCGGCACCAGGTCTTCGCCCGGCGCTCCGTAGCCGTGCAGCAGAACCAGCATGGGGCCGTCGCCGCCTCCTTGGCGATCGGTTCCGCCGGCGAGGGTGACGTCGAGCTCTCCAATACGCACGCGCTGCATCGCGCGGACTCTACTCGATCTCGCTTTGACGGGGAGGCAGGCTCGTGGTTCCCTTGCGGGCGTGGACCTCAAGCACCTGATGCAAGAGCTGCTCGAAGAGCTCGGCAAAGTCGCGAAGGCCGACGCCGTGGTGGGCGGCGTGCGCGACGCCGGCAAGGCCAAGGTGTTGCCGCTCTCGAAAGTGAGCATCGGCTTCGGGACCGCGATTGGCAGCCTCGATGGCAAGGCGAAGCGCGGGGCCGAGCAGAGCGACGCCGGGGCACAGGCCGGCGGCGCCGGCGGCGCGGTCGTCGTCGAGCCTCGCGCCTTCGTGGTGGTGGGTGAAGACGGCACCCCCCATATGCTGGCGCTAGCCAATGGCAAGCAAGCCGTGGTGCGGCGCGGCGTGAAGATCTTGCCGCCCGCCGAGCCCGCGCCCGCCTTGAACGGCGCTGAAGCGCCGCGCCTCGGCGACGGTAAGTCGTAAGCCGCCATGGCATGGGCGTGGCTCGGCGCGCTCGGGCTCGTCGTCGTGCTCGGCGCGGCGGTCGTGCTCTGGCCGCTGCGCCTCGACGTGAGCGGCCGCGCGCGGGGTGAGGCTGACGGGCGCTGGTTCGTCGCGGGCGGCGCGTCGCTGGCGGCGCTGGCGCTGACCTTCGTTTGGGCTCGGGGCGTGCCGCCGCAGCTGAGCGTGCTGCTGTTCGGCCGCAAGCTCACGCTGAAATCGCGCCCGCGACCGAAGCCGAAGCCGTCGGAGAAGCGGGGTCGGACGCGCGGGGCGCGCTGGCTCGGGCGCCTCGATCCGTTGGATTTCGCGCTCCAGGCGCTGGAGGAGCGCCGTCACCTGCGCCTTCGTTATTTGACCGTCGATCTAACTTATGGCTTCCGTGATCCGCTGCTGACGGGCCGCTTGGTGGGGGCGATCGCGGCGCTGTCTGCGGTCTTGCCGTCGCGGGTTCAGGTGCGGCAATCGCCGCGCTGGGATTTCGAGGATGGCTGGGAAATCGCGGTAGATGGCCGCGCTTTCGTGCGCCCCTGGCTCATGGCGCTCGATCTCTCCGCATACGTGGTAAGACGTTTGGCGCGGCGGACGCCGCAGGCCGGCCCTTCGCGGGGCCCGCGCCCGAGCGAGGCACGGTAGAGACGATGAGCGAAACCAAGATCGCCGAGGTCGTAGAGAGCCTGCTCCAGGGCGTGCAGGGCATATCGAAGAGCGAGACCATCATCGGGGCTCCGCAGCAAGCGGGGGACGCGACCATCATCCCGGTGCACCGCTTGAAGATCGCGTTCGGCGCCGCCAGCGCTAACGCAGGCGCGCGAGGCGCCAAGGTCGGTGGTGATTCGGGCGGGCACGGCGCGGGCGGCGCCGTCGAGCTCGAGCCCGTCGCCGCGATCGCGGTAGGGCGCGACGGCACGGCGCACCTGCTCACGGTCGAGGGTGACGAGCGAGCGGGCTGGTCGGCGCTACTGCAGGAAGTACCTGATATCGTGTCGCGGCTCGCCAACGCGGTCGGCGAGCGCGTGCGCCACGAGCTGTCCTCACGCTCGGCCCCCGGCGCGCGGGCCGAGCTCGGCGAGAGCCTGACCGACGACGCGAGCGCACAGCTGCCCGCACCCGCGAAGAAGAGCGAGGGCTAGAGCTTCTCGAGCGCGCGGCTCAGGCGCACGAGCATCTCTTGCACGTGCTCCGCGCCGACGTTCAAAAACGGGCGGAAGCGCAGGCTATGCGAGCCGCATGGCAGCACGAGCAGCTGCTCGGCCAGGGCATGCTTCACGAGCGCCGTGCGCTGATCAGGGGTGGGCAAGTCGATGGCGCACATCAGCCCGCGGCCGCGCACGTTGCGCACCAGGGTAGGGAACCGGTCGGAGAGGGACGCGAGGCCGCGCTGCAGCTCGAGCCCACGCTCGGCCGCGTTCGAAAGCAGCCCCTCGGCCTCGATGGTCTCGAGGATGCGGGTGGCTCGCACCATGTCGGTGAGGGAGCCGCCCCAGGTGCTGCTGATGCGCGACGGCACCTTGAACACGTTGTCGACGTCGTCGACACGGCGCGAGACCAGGATGCCGCCGAGCTGCATCTTCTTCGCGAAGCAGATGATGTCGGGCGTGACCCCCAGCTGCTCGTGCGCCCACCAGCTGCCGGTGAGCCCCACGCCGGTCTGCACCTCGTCGAAGATCAAGAGCGCGCCGCGCTCGTCGGCGAGCCGGCGCAGCGCTTGCAAAAACTCAGGACGAAAATGGTTGTCGCCGCCTTCACCTTGAATCGGCTCGATCAGAATTGCCGCGATGTCGGCGCCGTGGAGGTCGAAGGCGCGCTCCGCCCGCGCGAGCGTGAGGCGCTCGAGCTCGCGCACCTCGCTCTGTGCCGCGTCGTCCTGCGGGAAGCGCATGGCCGGGCTCGGCAGGCGCGGCCACGGGAACTTGGGGAAATGGAGCGTCTTGGCCGGATCCGTGTTGGTGACGCTGAGCGAGTAGCCGCTGCGGCCGTGGAACGCCTGCTCGAAATGCAGGACTTGGCTGCCGAGGTCGCCGTGGCCCTCGCGCTGATTGCGGCGCACCTTCCAGTCGAACGCCACCTTCATCGCGTTTTCGACCGCGAGCGACCCGCCCTCGACGAAGAAGTAGTGCGGGTGGGTGGCCGGCGCCGCCGTGCGCGACAGCGTCTCGACGAACTCGGCCAGGTAGGTCGTGTAGAAATCGGGGTTGGCAACCTTGAGCTGCGCGGCGCGGTGCAGGCGCTCGAGAAAGGCCGCCTCGCGCAGCGCGGGCGCGCCGAAGCCCAGCGGATTGCTGGCGTAGAAGCTCGAGAAATCCAGCAGTTCTTGGCCTGACTTGGCGTCGCGGACGAAGGGGCCGGAGCTCTTCTCGAGATCGAGCACGAAGCTATGCCCTTGCGCCAGCAGGTGGCGGCGCAACGTGGCATGGACGTCTGCCGGCGCGACAGGGTACTGCGGCATGTCACTCCCAGCGTAGCATCCGCTGGTGATTCCGGCGAGCAGCTGTGGCTTACTCGGCGCCCATCCATGCCCGCGCAAGAGCTGAAGGCCGTTTTAGAGGCAGGTTCGAAGTACCTGCGTGATCACCCCGAGGAGCTGCTGCGAGCGCTACGCAACCTGCTCGCGCTCCGTTTCGGCGTTCCGCTCGATGCCCTGCGCTTTTTCGCGGGGCGCGCCGGCGGAAAGAAAGCTCCGAAAGACGTCGAGCTCGAGGCGGTGCCGCCCGGCCTCCGCGTCGCGGCCACCGTTGATTTGATGGGCACGCCCGTGCGCGCGAAGGCGACGGTGTTCATCGAGCGCGTCAGCATCACGGCCCAAGAGCTGCGCTTCGAGCTGCGCTTGGCGGACGTGTCGCTCAAGGTGTCCGACGACGCTCCCGAAGGGCCCGTTTCGGCGCTGCTGCGCTCGGGCGCGCTCGACTTGAGTAAGCCGGGCAACCTGGCCGCCTACATGCCCAAGCGCCCCGCGCTGCTCGTGGACGCAAAGGACGATCGAGTCGTGATCGATTTGATGCGCCACCCGAAGATCGCCAAAAACAAGCGTGCGATTCGCGCGCTCAGCCTTGTCGCCCCGGTCGTCACGGTGGCGGGCATCGAGTCGGATCCGGAGCACCTCGACGTGAGCCTGCGTGCCTTCCCCGACGGCCTACGCGAAGCCGTCGACAGCCTGCGCCGCCGCGTGCTCGGCTAACGCCGCGTGCTCGGCTAACGCCGCGGCGCTCAATAAGACTCCGCAGGGGGCAACGCAAACGCTGCTGGTGCGGCGCGCCCCCCTGCTGACCTCTGCTTCTGCGCTCCCTGTGGGGAGATCTGGGTCCGTCCCCAGCCTTGATTGGTGATCGGGCCGGGTTCGGGCGCGGGAGCGGTTGCGGGCTCGGACTGGGGGTGGGGTTCGGACGAGCGCCAATTCGCAGACGCCGGTAGCGGGAGCGTTTGCGGACGAGAGGGCCTGCTTGTCGGTGGGTTGCGAGACGCCCGACACCC
>JAEYWK010000100.1 GCA_023431345.1 Pseudomonadota bacterium | reverse complement strand
CCCCGGCGCCGCCCGCTGCCGCGCCACCCGCGCCCGCGCCGCCCCTGGCAGCGGAGCCGCTCTCACCGGCGGCTCCGCCGGGAGCGGCGTCGCTGCCGCCACCCGACTCGCCGCCTTCGCCGCTGCCCGCCGCGCCTGCTTCGCCGCGGGCTGTTTGCTTGGGATCCTCGGAGCCGCAGCCAGTAGCGAGCGCGAAAGCGCCACTGCAAACCAACGCGAGCCCCATTGCGTAACCGTGAGACCTCTTCATGCGGCCAAGCTTAGGACCCGCGGATGGCCAAGTCATTCGATGATCGCGGCGAGGGCGACTGACTTGGCCATTCGCGGCCCTGACTCACGGCCGCCTCCCAACAACAGCACGTCGACTTCGTGCTGAGCTGCCATGAACGAGGGTCTCAACGCCGACCTTTGAAGCCCATCATGTTCTGCACGACCGCTTCGCTCGCCTCCGCGACCGCGCCCTGCTCCCTCACCTCATCGGCGCACGACTCACACAGCTTCTTCGTCTTCCCGTCGACCTTCACGGTCTGGAGCTCATCGGTTTCATCACCGCAGGCTTTGCAGGTAGGCATGCGGGATAGCTTACTTGAAAGACAGCAGCTGAGCCCCAATCGACGGGACATTCTGACCATTGTCCCTGCCGCCGCCTCGGAAAAGAAGAGCCGCGATGCCGTTGGCGGCGATGGAGAGCTGGGGCGTCCCGTAGCCGTGCCCGGCTTCGGTCAGAGGCTCGGCCGTGCTCCACTCGCCCGTGCTCGCCCGGAAGCGAGCGCCCATGATGATGGTGTCGTATTGGCCGACGTACTGCTCGAAGGTCGCGATCGCGTTACCGTGACCATCCACGCCGATCGCGCCCGCGGAGTCCACGCGCGCGACGCCGTCACTGATCGGCGTCGGCGCCGCAGCCCATTTGCCGGTCGCGATATCGAAGCGCTGCACGTAAGCGTTGCGTGAAGAACCCACGAACTGCGCCCAGGTGGCGTGAAAGGAGCGACCATCGCTGGCGAGGGCATGCCCCTGAGGCACGTGAATGGTGTCTGTCAGCTCAGGGTCCCCAATCTCGACGGGAGCGCCGAACTGCTTGGCCACGGTGTAGCGACTGGCCAGCATTCGATTGCCGCCGCTCGCTGCCGCGTTGGACCAAACCAACATCGCGCCGCTGCCATCGGATGCGAGTTGCGGCACCTGCTCGACGAGGTTGTCGGTATTCGCGATCTTGACCGGGTACTGCCAGTTGTCGTCGTCGGCCGGCTTGCGCGCGTAGTAGATGCCCCCGCCGTAGGTTGGCGCCACCTGACCGGAGCGATCGAAGAACGTCATGAGCGCGTTGCCCTTGTCGTCGATCACGGCTTGCAGGCCCCCCAAGCTGGCATAATAGGGAGCGCTGTAGGTCACCGTGTAATTGCTGGCCGGGTACTCCGGCCACGGCTCATCGATGCCCGCGCTCGACAGCATGAGATCGTAATAATAGTTGTACGGCGATACCTTCTGGTACGTGCCGCGCACCCACGCGATGACGACTCGACCCGCCCGGGCCGCGAGCGCGATGGCATCGGGGAAGACGTCGTTGGGTGCGGTGATCGTGCTCTGCTCCACGTACTGCGGCTCGGCTTCCCAGCTTCCGCCCGAGTAGCGAAGGGCGCGCAAGCGATAGCTCGACGACTCTTGCACCCACCAGGCAGCGACAGCGTCACCCTCCGGGCTGACGGCTACGCGCAGCCCGCCCGTAACGCCGGTCGTGGCAACGTTGGGCTCGAGGGCCTTCTCCGGCTGCCAACCGCCCGACACGCGGTACCAGCGCGCGTAGGCCTGAACATTGCCGATCGCGGGATCGAAGCGCGTGTAGACGACCAGAGCGTTGCCGTTCGCGGCGATCCCGATGTCTTGGGAGCCACCCCAGTTCTCCTGATCGTCGAAGGCCTGCGTGAGCGCGCTCCAGCGGCCATCTCGCACCGTGAATCGAGAAGTGAATGGCTCCGCCATCGCGATGCCGCCAGCGTCCGTCACGCCCGTGGAGACCGATACGTCGTAGGTCGCCAGCAAGGACAAGCGACGGCTCGGCTCGAAGAGCGCGTCGACGCCTTCGTAGGAGAGCTCGCCTTCAATCTCCGTGTCGCCGTCCATCAGCTTGATGTTGTCGAGCGAGACGGTCTCCGGATCGAGACCTTCCGAGAAGCGCAGGCCGACGTCGTCGTTCGGCTCGACGTCCTCGGCGTCGTCGCCAGGGCTCACTTGCACGACGGTCGGGGGCTCGTCGATGACGGGGGGAGCACCGCCGTCGTAGCCCTGCTCGCCGCCGAACGGCGAGCTGCCCGCGCCCCCCGACCCGTGTTCGGAGCCGCCGGCGCCGGGCTTCGGCTCGTTGCCTTCACCACCTCGATCCATCGGCTCGTCGGACCCGCGCGTCACCTTGCGCGGATCGAGACCGCCACACGCTGCAAACGTCGCCCCTAGCACGAGCGCCAGGGAGACCACGCTGACGTAACGCTGCTCGACCCTCTTCATAGCTTAAAAGCTCCCTCGCATGCCCAGCTCACCGAGGCTCAAGTACGGCTCCACCTTCGCGGCCGTCGGCTGCTCCTTCTTGCTGCTCAAGACGAAGAGCGTGATGCCGGTCGCCACGCCTGCGCCGCCGACGATGAAGCCGACGAGCGAGAGCGTCTTGCTACGGTCGCCGTCTTTACCGAGCTGCTCGCGCTTGTCGAACAGAGCCGGCTCGAGCTCGCAAGGGCCGCTGTCAGGGCAGTTGTTGCGCGTCAGCTCGTTTGCGTCCTCGTACTTGCTCTTGGCCCCCAGCCCGAAGATCGTTCCGGCTCCGACACCGACCACGCCGACGCCCAGCGCGACGTACGCGCCGATGCGCATCCCGTTGCTCGCCGGGAGCTCGCTCGTGTCCGAAGCCAGCGGCCCGGGCGGCGGCGCAGCCGTCGCGACAGGCGCCGTGACGGGCGCAGCGGGCGCCACTTCCGGCAGCTTGAACACGTGACTCTCTTGCTGTTTCGGTGACAGCTCGACCTCCCACACCTGGTCCACATGCCCCGCCAGCCTGGCGGTGAAGCGGTGACGCCCAGCGCGCACGCCGATCTGGACAGGCCCATGCAAGGTGTAGCCGTTACGGACTGCGCTCCCCGTCACGGGAAAGCGCTCGTCGATGATGGTGGCGCCGGGCGGGTCGGATTCGAGCGTCAGACGCACCACGCCGGCCTCGAGCGTGGCCAGGTCGCGCGCGAATTGGGCGCGCTCCTCGCTGTCGACCTGCTTGCCACCTTCGGCCAAATACTTCTTGTAGGCCTCGATGGCCTCGCCGTCGCGCTCGAGCTTCATGGCGCAGATGCCGAGATTGCCGAGTATTTTCCACGATGGCGCGGCGGCGTAAGCGGCCTTGAACTCGCGGTAGGCCTCCTCGTAACGAGCGCCGTCCGGATCTTGAAGCAGGTTCACGCCCGCGCTGAAATGCGCGCGAGCGTCATCGCTGATGACGACATCAGCCGCCTGCGCCGGTAGAGCGAAGCCCGAGATCGCGACCAACGCTGTGCCTAGGATTGCAAGTCTAAGAGCCATGAGCCTTCCATCCGGTCGTTGCCGGGACCTGAGAGGCTAACTCAGCAGGCTGATGGATCGAGCCAGCTTTCGGTCAAAACCGCGCGCCGTTTGTACTCTCGGTGCAACTCAGCCAAATCGGTGAGGAAAGGTAAGAGTGCTGCCGCAATTGCCGCAGAACCTTGGCCGAACAAAAGCGCGACTGCTAGCCAGCGAGGTCGTCCGGATCGCGGAAGCCCGATGCCGCGTGCGCTCTCACGACCCACCTCGCGGCGCGCCACGCTGAGCGAAGAGCTGGCGCGACGCGCGGACCTCGCCAAAGTGAGACGCGCCCTGTCCGTGAGCGCGACATTGGCCGTCGAGCGCTCTCGCGTGAAGTGTCGCTCGAGCTGACCGAGACAGGTCGCAACGTCGCTCGAGCTGAATGACAGGTCGCAACGTCGCTCGAGCTGACTAAGAAATGTCGCAATGTCGCGCGAGCTGACTGAGTGCGTCGATTAAATCTTAACGCTGGATGCGTGTGTCTAGACTCATGAAGCGGAGTCATCATCTGCTAAGCTCTACGGCTCGCTATGTCGATGGTGAGCCAGCGCTCCATCACCCAGGCCTTCCTGGCGCTGCAGGCCGTGCTGACGGTGTGTCTCGCCGTCTTACTCGCGGCCCACCGAGACGTGCACGCCTCCGGCGCTGCGCTCGCGGCGGCTCTGTACGCGGTCTGCTTCATCGCGTATCGACGAGGCTGGGAGCCAGCGCGCCAGGTCGTGGTCGTCTCGCTGACGGCGCTGCTCGTCTTGGCCACGCATGAGCCTTACCTGACGGCCCGGCCGATGCTCGCGGTCGTGCTTCCGCCGATCGTCGCGCTGATGCTGACTTCACCGAGCTGGATCGTGGCGTCGGCCGTAATTGGCTATTTGGGCCTGGCTATCCGCTCGAATTTTCAAACGCCCCTGCTTCAGCCGCTCGATTTTCTGGGCTTCGTCATGGCCGTATCGGGGCTGGTGCTCGCGCGGCGCAGCGGCGACATGGCGCGTGAGCGCCTCGCGGCGCAGGCCGAGCGGGCGGAAGCGGCCCGACAGCAAGCGGAGACGGCCGCTAGCCAGGCCATCGCCGAGCGCGATCGCGCGAGCAACCTGGAGGCGACTCTGCTCCACATGCAGCGGCTCGAGAGCGTCGGTCGCCTCGCCGGCGGAGTCGCGCACGACTTCAACAACCTGCTAACGGTGATCGGCGCCTCAGCGTCGATGGCAGAGCGCTCGCTCGCGAACGGGCAGAGCGCCCAGGGGGACTTGCAGGAAATCCAGCTCGCGGTCGGGCGCGCTTCGGAGCTCACCAAGCAGCTGCTGGCGCTCGCGCGCAGGCAGGTCTTGGTCAAGCGCGAGGTCGAAATCAACGAGCTTGTCACCAACACGGAGCGCATGCTTCGCCGCCTGATCAGCGACGAGGTGGTGCTGGCAGCGTACTGCACTCCCGAGCCCGTCCGCGTGCACGCCGACCCTGGTCAGCTCGAGCAGGTGCTGGTGAACCTCGTCATCAACGCTCGCGACGCGATTTCTGGCGCGGGCCGCATCGACATCCTGGTTCGGCGCGCGAGCCTCACCGGTCGCAGCGGACGCGAGCTCGACGAGCTACCCGACGGTGAATATGCGTGCATCGAGGTGAGAGACAGCGGCACGGGGATGGAGCGCGACGTGCAGCTGCGCCTGTTCGAGCCCTTCTTCACCACGAAGCCGGCGGGCCGCGGCACCGGCTTGGGGCTGGCGACCTCGTTCGGTATCGTGCGCCAGCACGATGGCGCCATCCGCGTCGAGAGCACGCCCGGTCAAGGCACGACGATGCGCGTGCTCTTGCCGCTGGCGTGCGGTGAGGGGCGCCAACCAGGCACGAGCGGCGTCGTGGCGATCGCGGGGCGAAAGCGCGTGCTCGTCGTGGAAGACGAGCCGCAGGTGCGGGCGATCGCGGCGCGCGCGCTCGCGACCAGTGGCTTCGAGGTCACGCAGGCCGCCAACGGTGCGATCGGCCTGCGCCTCGTGGAGAGCACGGAAACCTTCGACGTCATCGTGACCGACGTGGTGATGCCGGAGCTCAGCGGCCCTGCGATGGTGCGCGAAGCCCGCAAGCTCGGCAAGTGTCGCGGCTTGGTCTTCATGTCGGGCTACCCCGAGGCGATGCACAGCGCCGGCGCCGACGAGTTCGTGGGCGCCGCCTACCTGATGAAGCCATTTTCACCGCTGGCCTTGGTGGAAGCGGTGCGCGCCAGCCTCGAAGAGCGCGAGACGCTGCAGCGACAGGCATGAGGTCGGTCCAGCGCGCCAACTGCGCCCGCGCGCGGGGAGGGCGGCGCCGTTCGAGCGGCCTAGCCCAGGAGCTGCGCCAGCGCCGTCACGCCACGGCGCCCGTGGCGGTGGCCGGGCGGCGTCGGCGGGCAGCGCTTCAGCGCGCGCTCCAGCAGCATCTGCGGAATCTCTTCGACGTTCTCGAGCTCAAGGGCCAAAGCCCGCGTGTGCTCTCCAGGACGACGGCCGTGGACGACGCGCGCGACGGTCGCTTCGGCGTCGACCCAGTAGCCGGAGTGGGGGATTTGAAATGAAACGATCAGGCGCTCGCCGGTGAGCGCGGGATCGGCCGGGCTCACCATCAGCCCCGTCTCGGAGAGGTTCACGATGCGGTCGGCGACGAGCTGGAAGTCGCGTTCACGAACGACCTGGCAGGCCAGGCGTACGCTGCGACGAGTGGAGCGACGTTGAGCTTTGGTGGGGGTGCGGCGCATCGAAGAACCTCCGAAGCGAAATGGTACGAGGCCGAGCGCGCCGCGGGCCAAGTTTGCGTCGGCGGCCAAGGGCCATTTTCACGAATCGCCGACGAGCGGGCGATTCGGCTTCGATAAGCGGCGGCCCATCGCCTTAAGATTCGGGGATGAGCGGCGGCCTCACGCTTCGCGCTCGACGATCGGCTCGCGGGTGAGCGCCTTCACGAGCGCCCGCACCTCACCTGCGTCGAAGGGCTTGCCGAGCTTGGGGTTGTCGATGTTATCGATGAACGCCGCCGTCTGCTCGGTGAACGCGCCGCCCGTGATGAACACGATGCGCTGCTCTTGCCCCGGGCAAACCTGCTTGGCTCGCTCGTACACGTCGAGGCCCGACAGCTCGGGCATCATCACGTCGCAGAAGACGACGTCGAACGGCCCTGAGCTCTCGATGTGGGCGATCGCTTCCTTGCCGGAGAGCGCGCGCGTGACCTGAAAACCAGAGAGCACGCGGCTGAGCGCGCGCAAGATGGCCGGCTCGTCGTCGACGATGAGGATGCGCGCGGCGTGCGGGCGATTCGACGGCGGCGGGAAGGTGGGCGGCTTGGTGGGGGTCGGCGCCTCGAGCGGCGCCGCTTCCAGCGCGAACCAGACCGACGTACCCTTTTGGTGCTGGCTCTCGATGCCGATTTCGCCGCCGAACTCGCTGACGATGCGGTGAGCGATGCTGAGGCCGAGCCCCGTGCCCACGCCGACGGGTTTGGTCGTGAAGAACGGATCGAACACGCGACGCAGGTACTCTTCGGGGATGCCGACGCCCGTGTCCTGAATCTCGACGCGGGGGCGGCCATGCTTGTCCAGCAGCGTGCGCACCGTGATCGAGTTGCTCTCCACGTTGCCCGCCTCGATGGCCTGCGCCGCGTTCACGAGCAGGTTGAGCACGACCTGGCCGAGCTTCGACTCCGTGCCCAGGATCTTCGGCACTCGCTCCAGCGAGAGCACGACCCGTGCCCGATGCCGGATCTCGTTCATGGCCATGTTGAGCGCGCGCTCGATGACGCTGACGAGGTCGACGGGCTGGACACGCTCGTCGACCTGGCGCGAGAACGAGCGCAGGTCGCCAACGATGCGGCGCACGCGATCGGCCCCCTCCAGGCTCTCGTCGACGAGGTCGCGCACCTCGCGCACCTCGTCCGGCGGGAGCTGCCCCCACGGCGCGGCCAGCTTGCTGCGCACGTAGTCGAGGTTGGCGATCACGTAGGCGAGCGGGTTGTTGATGCCGTGCGCCACGCCCGCGGCCAGCGTGCCGATCGAGGCCATGCGGTCGCTGATCTGCAGCCGAACCTGGAACTCCTTGCGATCCGTGACGTCGACGCCAGCGCCGATCACGTATTCGGTCAGACCGCTCATGTCGAGCAGGGCCGCGTTCGTCCACGACACGGTGCGGGCCTCCCCCGACTTGGTGCGGATGGCGCCTTCGAGGTTCTTGGGCATGACGAGGTGAAAGCGCGGACCGTGCTGGGCGAAGGCGCGCTCGACGAGCTCGGCGTCGGGCGGCGCGAGCAGCACCTCCCACAGCGCCTTGCCGGTGAGCTCTTCCGCGCTGTAGCCGGTCAGCTCGCACAGCGCGCGGTTCACGCGCACGATGGTGCCGTAGGCGTCGGCGACGATCAGCGGCGAGCCGACGGTCTCGAGCACGGCGGAGACGAACTGGCGCTCTTCCCCGAGCTCGCGGTTGAGGCGCTCGAGCTCGAGCGTGCGCTCTTTGACGCGCGACTCGAGCTCGGAGTACACGCGCCGCACGACCTCCTCGGCTTCGTAGCGGAAGGTGACGTCGATTTCGCTGAGGAGAATGGCGCGACCGCCCGTGACGGGGTCCGTGGTCGGCCGCGCCTCGATGGCGTGCCGACGCTGACCCTCGAGCGTGCTCACCCAAACTTCTTCCACGAACTCTTTTCCGTTTCGGACGCGGTGCAGCGCACGCGCGGCGTCGTCGGGGTCGGAGAAGCGCACGCTGAAGGCGTCGTTGCCGGGCGTCGCGCGCAGGTGACCGTAGGTGCGGACCACGGCCGGGTTCTCCATCAAGATCTGCCCGTCGACGCCGATCACGCTCACCAGCGCGGTGGTATGGCGGAACGCCTCGACCACGCGCAGGGTGTCACTCACGCCGCTCACCACGACCGGCGTGGCCTCGACCAAGAACGCAGGCCCCTCGCCCGCGGCGGCCGCCATGAGCGAGAACGTGCACGTCACGGTCACGGGCCCGGACTTGGGATAGAAGGTCCACTGCTCCGTGAGACGGCGCTCGGTCCGCAGACGCTCGGCGTAGCCGATGAGCCGCCCTTCACTCGCCAGAGACAGGTCTTTGCCGAAGTCACGCAGGAGCAGCTGCGCCTCGGACTCGGCCTGCCAGAAGGCGACGGCGGCTTGGTTCGCCCACGTGACCCGGCGCTTGCCGAAATCGAAGACCCAAACCGGGGTGGATAAGATCTGGAAAGAGTCTAGCGACAAGGTGCCACGCTCGCTCACGCTTTCCTCGAGCGTCAAGAGCGCTCGAGCGACGGAACCACCAAACTTAGCGCGGCTTTCGCAGGTAAGCGAGGGCGAAGCGAATTTCCCCGGAGATTTCGCGGATCGGGACGTCACCCCGCACGTACTCTTCGCCCTCGAACTCGTCGAGAGCGGGCAGGCGCGCGCAGTCTATCTCGAACAGCTCTCCGGGGACGCTTCCGAGCGAGCCCGGCCCCTGCACGAGGGCCCAGTAGTCACCCGAAGCCAGCGCCGAGAGCTCATAGCCGGACGACGTTTCTGCGACACCGAGAAAGCGAGCCCCCGCCATCAGCTCGTGATGGCGACCGCCCCGCTTGAGCGAGCCGTAGACGAACAAGACAGCGGTGCTCACGGCGCAAATGATAGCCTACTCGGCGTGGAGCGTGCTCGGAGCCGCGCAGTTTTGGGTGCCCTGGCGGCCGAGGTCGGTCACGAGCTGCAGGGGCCGGTGAACTTGCTACTATCGGTCGCCCTGCGCGCGGAGCGCAAGGAGCCACTCGACGACGAGGACGCGGCCTCGCTCCGGGAAGAGCTCGCGCGGCTCCGCCGGCTGTCGGCGCGCCTCCGCGAGCTCGCGCGGGTCGGCGGACGCAAAGAGCCCACCTCCTTGAAGCGGCTCCTCGAGCTCGGCTGTGACGCGGCGGGGGTAGACGCGCGTGACGCTGCCTTTGCCATCGAAGACGGCGGCGCCGACGCGCAGGGGCTGACCTGCGACCGAGAGCTTCTGGGGCTAGCGCTCGGCGAGCTGCTCCAGAACGCGCTCGAAGCCCGACGCAGCCGCGCCGGGGTGCGCGTGGTGCTCGGCGAACGAGCAGGCTTTTGCGTGTGGGACGACGGGCTCGGCTTCACGCTCGCGTTCGAGCAGGCGCTGACCTGGGGAGTCTCGACGCGCGCTGGCGGCGCGGGCCTCGGGCTCTCGCTGGCCCTGCGCGCGGCGCGGGCCCACGGGCTC
The DNA here is from genome assembly GCA_023431345.1 of Pseudomonadota bacterium. Taxonomy (GTDB): domain Bacteria; phylum Myxococcota_A; class Polyangia; order Polyangiales; family Polyangiaceae; genus PMG-095. The sequence continues at coordinate 84,739 of JAEYWK010000100.1, read as the reverse complement.
TCGCTCGAGTGTCGCGCCGAGAGCGGCCGGACCGAAGTGTGGCTGATGATTCCTCACCGTGAGCTCTCGCCGGGGGCTAAGGAGAGCGCATGAAGTTCCTGCTGCTCGACGATCAGCGCGGCGCCCGCCTGGTGCTGAAGCGGCTGCTCGAAGCCCGCCCCGACATCGAGGTCGTCGAAGCGAGCAGCCAAGACGAAGCCCGCCTTCGCGTCGAAACCCAGGATATCGACGCCATGTTGCTGGACATTCGCTTGAGCGACGCGCCGAGCGATCGGGGGGGCTTGGACTTCTTGCGCTGGGTGCGCAGCACCGGCCGCGGCATGCCGGCGGTCATGGTCACGGGCGTCACGGAGCTTCAGGAGATCCGCGAGGCCATGCGCCAGGGCGCGCAAGACTACGTCTTGAAGGACGAGCTCTGCGCCGAGATGATCCTGCCCATCGTCGACGGCATCCGCGAGCGCTTCGCGCTGAAAGACGAGGTGCAGCGTCTACGAGAGCAGGTGGATCGGCGGCAGGGCCTGCCCGCCATCGTCGGCGGCTCACCGGCCATCGATCGAGTGCGCAAGCTGGTGCGACGCGTGGCCGACGCCGACGCGCCGATTCTGGTGCGCGGCGCCACCGGCTCCGGCAAGGAGATGGTGGCGCGCGCCATCCACTACGCGGGCAAGCGAGCCAGCCACCCGCTGCTCGCGGTCAACTGCTCGGCCCTGCCCGGCACGTTGATCGAGTCGCTCGTCTTCGGCCATCAGCGCGGCGCGTTCACCGGCGCCGACCGGCGGGTGCGCGGCCAGCTCGAGCTCGCCGGCGCCGGCACGCTGATGCTCGATGAGATCGCGGAGATGCCGATCGAGCTGCAGGCCAAGCTGCTGCGCGTGCTCGAGGACCGCAAGTTCCGACCGCTCGGCTCCGAGGAAGAGATCACGCTCGAAGCGCGCATCATCGCCGCCACCCACGTGGATTTGGAGCGCCGCATCAGCGACGGTGCTTTCCGCGAAGATCTGTACTTCAGGCTGAACGTCGTCACCATCGACGTGCCCCCGCTCAGCCAGCGCGACGAAGACATCCCGCACTTGGTGCAAGCGTTCGCGTCGGAGCAAGCGCGGCCGCTGCGCTTCACCGACGCGGCCGTCACTTGGATGCGGTCGCGGCACTGGGCCGGTAACGTGCGTGAGCTGAAGAACGCCATCGAGCGCCTGTCGCTGCTAGCGGAGAGCGACGTGATCGATGTGCCGACCCTCGTGGAGCTGGTAGGGAGCGACGGAGTGCTGGTCGAGCGCGAGCTGACCCGACTCGCCAAGACCCTGCTCACCCTGACCACCAAAGAGCCCTCCAAGCTCGACGCCATCCAGCGCGCGGTCGTCGACCAAGCGCTCGCCAGCGCTGGCGGCAACAAGAGCGCGGCCGCGCGTCTGCTCGGCGTTCACCGGAAGATGCTGGAGCGCCTCGTGAAAGCGGACGCCCTTCCCGGCGAGGACCCGGCCCTGGCGCCGTCGGACGCTAGGACCTTCGTCGAAAGGCGCGCCAGCCGCCGAGCTCGCTGATGTCGAGGGCTCCCGTCAAGGCGAACGGCTCGCAGCTGAAGCCTTTCACGAGCGAGCCGTCGGCGAGCCGGGTCATGCCGATCGTCATCGGCGCGGGGATCTGAGCGACGAACGAGCCGAACGCTTCTCGGGTCAGCTCCCAAATCTCGACCTCGATGGCTCGCCCGCCGTCGGCAGGCGAGAAGACCAAGCCCGGCTTCGCCGGCACGGTGTCGAGCGCGTACAGGCGATATTCCGGTGAAGTGGTCGTCGTGCGCACGCGCCGCGCGCCGCGGCTGACGAGCTCGTGGTTGAGCGGCTGCCCCGACAGGTGGGCCCCCGCGACGGCCAGCCACACGCAGCCAGGCGCCGGCCTCGCCGCGACGGTCGCTTCGCCCGCCAAGCTCCGCCCCAGCTCCAGCAGGCGCGGCTCGTGAAAGGCGCGCGCCATGAGCGTGACCCCGAACGGCAGCCCTGAGCGCTTGAACCCCGAAGGCACGGCCAGCGCCGACAGATCGAGCAGGTTCACGAAGTTCGTGTACGTGCCGTTGCGCGAGTTCAGCTCGATCGGGTTGGCCTGCACTTCTTCGATCGTGTAGTGCGTGGGCGCCGTCGGCAGCAGCAGCGCGTCGCAGGCCTCGAGCACGGGCGCCGCTCGCTTCCGTAGCTCTGCGAGCGCGTAGAAGGCCTTGAACGTCGCCTGGGCGTCGAATTTCTTGCCCCCCTCGCAGATGGCGCGAACGATGGGGTGAATCGCGTCGGGGTTCGCCGCGAGCAGCTCGGCCACCGTTGCCAGCCGCTCGGCCACCCAAGGCCCCGTGTAGAGCAGCGCGGCCGTCTCGCGAAACGGCGCGAAGTCGAAGCGGATGATTTCGGCGCCGAAAGACCGGGCCCGCTCCACCGCCGCCGCGAACGCTTCAGCGCTCTCCGCGTCGCCGAAGAACTCCAGGTCCGCGTCGCGCGGCACCGCCAAGCGCGGCCGCGCGTCGCCGAGCGAGGTCACGGGCTCGCGCGCCCGCGAATACGGATCGTCCACGTCGTAGCCAGCGGTCAGCTCGAGGATCAGCTCGGCGTCGCTCAGATCGTGCGTGAAGATGGACACGCAGTCGAGCGAACGGCACGCGGGCACGACGCCGCGCGTGCTGAGCAGACCGCGCGTCGGCTTGACTCCGACTAGGTCGTTGAACGCGGCCGGCACGCGCCCGGAGCCTGCGGTGTCGGTGCCGAGCGAGAACGCGGCGAGCCCCTTGGCCACCGCCACCGCCGAGCCCGAGCTCGACCCCCCCGAGATGTAGCGACTGTCGAAGACCGAGCTGCAGATGCCGTACGGGGAACGCGTGCCGACCAAACCCGTCGCAAACTGGTCGAGGTTCGTCTTGCCGAGCACGATGGCACCGGCCTGGACCAGGCGCTCGACCACGCAGGCGTGGCGCGCGGGACGATAGGAAAACTCTGGGCACGCAGCCGTCGTCGGCAGCCCCGCGACGTCGATGTTGTCTTTGACCGCGAACGGCACGCCGTAGAGCGGGCCCGCGACGTCGGCCGCTTCGAGCTGGGCGAGCAGCGCAGATCGGTCGAAGCGCGATACCCAGATCGGTTGGTCTCCTGCTGCCTCGATGCGCTCGAGCCGCGCCAGCAGCTCCTTCCGTGGATCCTTGGCCCCGCTCCGGAAGCTCTGAACGAGCTCTGAGACGCTCTCTTTCATGCCGACACCTCGCGGCGAAGAACGGCGATCCGCTGCCCCGGGGCGACGGCTCGCCCCTCCGCGACCAGCAGCTCCGACACCACGCCATCGCTAGGCGACTCGACGCTGATCTCCATCTTCATCGACTCGACCACGAGCAGCGTCTGACCGCGCTTGACCTGTTCCCCCACCTTGACCTCGATCTTCCACACGCTACCGGGCACGTGCGACTCGACCGCTTCGCTGCCGGGAGCGAGGTCAGCGCTCGGCTCACCGCTCCCGGCCCCCGCCTGCGCCTCGCTGCTGAAGCTGAGCTGGCCACTGTCGATCCAGCGCTGGCGTTCGGCCTCGAAGGCAGCTTGCTGCGCCGCCTTGGCGGCGGCGATGGAAGCCTGGTTCTCCGACAAGAAGCGCTCGTAGGCGCGCAGCTCGAAGGTGCCTTCCTCGATGCGAACGTCGAGCTTGCCGTGCGGGAACGCCTCGCGTTGCTCGAGCAGCTCCTCCGCCGACACCGGATAGAAGCGGATTTGGTCGAAGAACCTCAAGAGCCACGGCGCGGCTGCCTCGCCCTTCTGCAGCGGACGGAAGCGGCTGTACACCTGCAGCGTGCGCCCGACGAACTGGTAGCCGCCGGGCCCCTCCATGCCGTAGATGCACATGTAGGCTCCGCCGATGCCGACTGCGTTCTCGGGAGTCCAGGTGCGGGCGGGGTTGTATTTCGTCGTCACCAGGCGGTGCCGCGGATCGACCGGCGTCGCGACGGGCGCGCCCAGGTAGACGTCACCCAGCCCCAAGACCAGGTAGCTCGCACCAAACACCGTGCGGTACACGTCGTCGACCGACGACAAGCCGTTGATGCGGCGGATGAACTCGATGTTGCTCGGGCACCACGGCGCGTCGGGGCGCACGGAGGTCGTGTAGCGCGAGATCGCCAGCTGCGTCTGCGGGTCGTCCCAAGACAGCGGCAGGTGGACGGTGCGCGTCGGCACCTTCACGTCGTCGATGCTGGCGAGCTCACGCTCCGCCACCTCCAGCGCCGACATCAAGCGCGCCGAGCTCAGCTGATGGGGGTCGAAATGAATCTGCAGCGAACGTACGCCGGGGGTCAGGTCGACGATGCCCGCGAGCTTGCTCCGCTCGAGCCACGTTTGCAGGGCGTGCACGCGGAAGCGCAGCCGCAGGTCGAGCACGAGCGGGCCGTACTCGACGAGCAAGTAACGGTCGCCAGCGCGGCGGTACACCACCTGCACCCGCGACTCGGTGGCCGGCTCTTGCCGCACGATCGCGCCGGCTGGCGCCACGCTGACGAGCGGGCTCGGGGGCGGGCCTTCGCGCCGCTCGATCAGCTGTTTTTGTGCCGATTCGAGCGCCGCCGCCTGCGCCTCCGACAGCGAGACCAGGCGCACGCGATCACCGGGGCGAAGCTGCCCCATCTTCCACAGCTCGGCGGTGGCCACGACGCCGGGGCACACGAAGCCGCCCAAGCTCGGCCCATCGGGACCGAGCAGGATCGGCATGTCACCGGTGAAGTCGATCGAGCCTATCGCGTAAGCGACGTCGTGGATGTTGGACGGGTGCAGGCCCGCCTCTCCGCCGTCGGGGCGCGCCCACTCCGGCTTGGGTCCGACCAGGCGCACCCCCGTGCGATTCGAGTTGTAGTGCACCTCCCACTCGGTCGACAGCAGCATGTCGATGTCGGCCGGCTTGAAGAAATCGGGCGCGCCGTGGGGACCGTACAGCACCCCGAGCTGCCAGCTGCGCGTGATGGGGGGGCGGAGCGCGGCTGCGAGCGGGCGTGGCTCGTCGATCGGCGCCGTGCCTCCGAAATGCAGGATGTCGCCGCGCCGCAGCACGCGACCGCCATGACCGCCGAAGCCGCCCAGCGTGAAGGTCGTGCGACTGCCGAGATAAGCGGGCACGTCGAGACCACCGCGCAGCGCCAAGTAGCTGCGCGCGCCTGCGTCCCCCACCTGCGAGAGCTTCAGGGTCTGCCCGGCTCTTACGGCGATTGGCTCGTACGCGGGCACCGGCGCTTCATCGAGCGTCGCGGTCATGGCGGCGCCGCCGAGGGCCACGATCGCGTCGCTCTGGAAGCGCAGCGTCGGCCCCGACATGGTGAGCTCGAGGCCGGCGGCCGTGTCCGGATTGCCGACGACGCGGTTCGCCAGCCGCAGCGCCAGCGAGTCCATCGGCCCTGACGGCGGGATGCCGACGTTCCAGTAGCCCAGCCGGCCCGGATGCTCGACCACGATGCTGAAGGTGCCGGGCGACAGCACCTCGACGCTCGTGGAAGTGAAGACCACGCTGCGCAGGTGCGCGGTGGTCGTTTCACCGGCGACGACCACCGGATCCTCCGCGAGGTGGCGCAAGTAGGCGAGGTTGGTCTCTATGCCGCCGAGGCGAGTCTCGTCGAGGGCGCGGCGCAGCTGCTCGAGCGCCGCGGGGCGATCGGGCGCGTGCACCATGATCTTCGCCAGCAGCGGATCGTAGAAGGCGGACACCTCCGTGCCGCGCTCGACCCAGCCGTCGACGCGCACGTCCGGCAGCGCCACCTCGGTGAGCAGACCGGAGCTGGGCTTGAAATCACGCGACGGATCCTCGGCGTACACGCGCACCTGAATGGCGTGGCCTTGCGGCGCCCGCCCGCGAAACTCCGCCAGGTTCGGGGGCTCCCCGGCGGCGGTGCGCAGCATCCACTCGACCAAGTCGACCCCCATCACCAGCTCGGTCACGCCGTGCTCGACTTGCAGGCGCGTATTGACCTCCAAGAAGTAGAACTCACGCCGTTCCGCGTCGAACACGAACTCGACCGTGCCCGCCGAGCGATAGCCGACGCTCTTACCGAGCACCACCGCCGCCTCGTGCAGGGCGTGGCGCAAGCCTGGCTCCAAGTTGGGAGCAGGCGTCTCTTCGATCACCTTTTGGTTACGACGCTGAGCAGAGCAGTCGCGCTCGCCGAGCGAGATCACGTCGCCCCGGCCGTCACCGAACAGCTGCACCTCGATGTGGCGAGCGCGCTGCACGAAGCGCTCGAGGTAGACGCTCGCGTCACCGAAATTGTTCTGGCTCAGCCTGCGCACCGTATCGAACGCGGCCCGGAGCTCGTCCGCGCTCCGGCACAGCGACATGCCGATGCCGCCCCCGCCCGCCGAGCTCTTGAGCATCACGGGAAAGCCGATGCGCGCCGCCTCCCGCTGCGCTTCTTCCAAGCTCCCGAGCAGCTCGCTGCCCGGCAGCAGCGGGACGCCGGCCGCCTTGGCGAGCGCGCGCGCGGTGTGCTTCAAGCCGAATTTGGAGATCTGCTCCGAGGTCGGCCCCACGAAGGCGATGCCGCGCGCCTCCGCCGCCTCCGCGAACTTGGTGTTCTCGCTCAAGAAGCCGTAGCCAGGGTGTATGGCTTGGGCCCCCGTCTGGCGAGCGGCCTGCAGCACCGCGTCGGCGTTCAAGTAGCTCTGCTTCGCGGGCGCGGGACCGACGCACACCGCCACGTCGGCGTCGAGCACGTGGCGCGCGTGCCGATCGGCCTCCGAATAAACGGCGACCGAGCGAACCCCGAGGCGCTTGAGGGTACGAATCACGCGGCAAGCGATCTCGCCGCGGTTGGCAATCAATACGGTATCGAACATGGATCAGGCCGTGGAACGCGAAGAATCAGGAAGCCAGAGGACCCGAACCGCTTCGTAGACATCACCGGTTCAGTGTTGTTGGCTAACCAGGGGCTCAATCCCGATTTTCCAAGATTGGCCCGGGCCCTCGGGCTTCCGGATTCTTCGTGTTCGTTGAGTGCTGAGTCGTTGCGCCCGCCGTTCCGGCTCGCGCTGCGAGCCGAGTCTTCACGGGAAGGGCGGAGGGGTGGAAGGGCGGGCAGAGACGGAGTGGAGAGGGAGTCCAGGCCGGGCGACATCAGCCCGCGTCCCAGATCAGAACGCGGACCGGGGTCGGATCGTAGCCGTTGCAGGGGTTGTTGAGCTGAGGGCAGTTCGAGATCAAGACGCGCACGTCACGCTCCGCGCGCATCTCGACATAGCGCCCCGGCCCCGACACGCCGTCTTCGAACGTGAGCTTGCCTTCTGGCGTCACCGGCACGTTCATGAAGAAATTGACGTTGGCGGTGATGTCGCGCTTGCTCAGTTCTTTGGTGTGGCAAGCGCACTGCAGCAAGAAGGTGTCACGACAAGCGTGCATGTACTTCTTCTCGAGCGCGTAGCGCACCTGGTTCGACTCCGCCGCGCAAGCGCCGCCGAGCGTGTCGTGTCGCCCGCACGTGTCGGCCACGATCGTCATGAGCACGTCGCCATCGATCGACAGCAGGCGGGCGCCCGTCGTCAGGTAGATGTTGCCCTGCTCGCGCACCGTGTCGACGGCGCTGTAGCGGTTCGCGGGATCGTGCGCGTCGTAAAACAGCGTGTCGGCGGCTTGATTGCCGTGGAGGTCGACGATGCGGAAGATCTGGCCGCGCTTCACCACGTGGGTGAAGCCATCGCCGGCCTCCACCACGCGATCGAGGACGGCCGCGGCCGGGTCGAGCTTGCTCTCGAGCAGCGCCATCTCAGGCCCTCCCCGCGAAATAGCTCTCGGTCAGGGCAAACCCGCGCGCGTTCTCGGGTCGCGACGTGCGACAGGGGTCGCTTTCGCTCGCGGGCGCGCCGCTGCGAATCGTGAGCGCGACCGGCTTCGGCTGATAGCTCATGGCGGGATCGAGCGGGTGCGGGGTGTTCGACAGCACCACGAGCGTGTTCATCTCCGCGCGCAGCTCGACGAAATCACCCGCCTGGGAGTGGTGCGGCACGAAGGCGAGCGCGCCTTGCTCATCGGCCGCTACCTTCACGAAGAAGTTCACGTTGGCCACGATGTCACGCTTGCCGAGGTCGTACTTGCCGAGCTCGACCAAGAAGTTGTCGCGCGTGTTCCGGTGCCAATCGTTGCGCAGCTTCTGGTACGTGCCTTCGCCGAACTTCGCGCGACCGTGAGCGGCCGTGCCATGACCGGTGATGGTGTCGTGCCAGCCGACGCTGTCGTTGGTGATGGAGCACAGCACGCGCCCCATGTCCGAGTAGAGGACGAAGCCGGCCGTCAGGCGCGCGATGTGCTGCGCCTTCAACGTGTCGGGCATGTTGTAGCGCTCGCTGAGCTCTTCCGCGTTGTAGAGCAGCGCTGCCACCGCCGCGCCGCCTTCGACGTCGGTCAGCCGCAGCGTCTGCCCGCGGCGGAGCACGCGCGACCACATCTGCCCGCCGCGCAGGGGCTCTTCCAATATCAGCTGAGACTCGCTCATCTCCGTCGTGCCTTTCCCTCACAGGGTGCGTCGACGAAGAGCAAAGCTTTCGCGCCCGGAGTCGGCCGGACCCTGAAGGAACTTCAGTGCCGGGTCGTCCCGGCATTGTGGCCCGTCGCGAACCGGGTCGTCCCGGCTCAGGCTTTACGAAGCGTCGCGGCTTTACGCTGCAACGATGCCCATCTTCTCAGGTCCATGTTTCATCGAAGTTTCACGATGGTGAATCAACTGCTCGAGGCGCTTTTTCGTGGCCAGGAAGTGCCCCGACAGGAACTGGTCGGTGCTCCGGGGCCGCGCCACGGGCACGTCGATGATTTCCAGGATGCGCCCCGGGTGGGCACCGAGCACGACGATGCGATCGGACAGGTAGATGGCCTCATCGAGATCGTGCGTGATGAACAAGATCGTCACGTCGACGGTCTCCCAAATCTTCAGCAAGTGCGCCTGCATGCTGGAGCGCGTCTGCGCATCGAGCGCCCCGAACGGCTCGTCCATCAGCAAGATGCGCGGCTCGTTGGCGAGCGCGCGCGCGATCGCGACGCGCTGCTTCATGCCTCCCGACAGCTGCGCCGGGTAGTGGTCGGCGAACTTGGTGAGGCCGACGACGTCCAGCCAATCCATCGCCGCGCGCTGGGCTTTCGCCTTGGGCAGGCCCTTCATGCGCGGCCCGAACATGACGTTCTGCTTCACGCTGAGCCACGGAAAGAGCGTGTAGCCCTGGAACACCATGCCGCGATCGGCGCCCGGCTCGCCCACCTCCTTGCCGTCGATGGTGATCGAGCCGCCGCTGCACGTCTCGAGCCCCGCCACGATGCGAATCAGCGTGGATTTGCCGCAACCGGACGGACCGATGACGCTGATCAGCTCGCGCTTCCGGACGTCGAAGCTGATCTTCGACAGCGCTTGGACAGGGCCCTGGGCGCTGTCGAAGACGCGCGACACGGCAGAGAGGCGCATGACGGTCGGCCGCGCGCGGATCGCGGCGAGGTGCGCCGAAACCTCGGGCGAGTGGTGCAAGTAGCTCGGCAGCTCGAGGCGATCGTCAACCGACATGGGCTTCTTTCTCCGGTGCTTCGCCGATGGCGACGACGGGCTGCCGCGCCAGGACTTGAGATTCGTTGATCGGGTCGGGCTCGGGCAGGTCCCCGCCGCGCCTGCTGAAGGCGAGCTTGAGTTGCTTGACGACGCGCAGCAAGGTCGCGTTGCCGGTCTCCCAAGGGAACAAGAACCGCCCCAAGTAGCCGAGCGTTTGGTCCGTGAGCAGGCCGATCATGCCGATCATGACGATGCCGGCGTAGACGTTGTCGAAGTGTCGGTAGCGCTGCTCTTGGTAGAGAAACGCGCTGATGCCGGACTTTTCGCCGATCAGCTCCGCGACCACCAGGTAGGTCCAAGCCCAGCCGAGCAGGATGCGCATATCACGGTAGAGCGCGGGCAGCGCCGCGGGCACGACCACGTTCTTGATGAGCTGCGAGCGGCTGGCGCCGAGCGTCTGCGCGGCTTGCAACAGCGATGGGTCCACGGAGCGGGTCGTATTGGCTACGATCAGCACCATCTGAAAGAAGGTGCCGATGAAGATGATGGTGATCTTCGGCTCGTTGCCGAGCCCCAAGACGGCCACCGCCAGCGCGCCGAACACCGGCGCGGGCATGTAGCGTACGAAGTCCACGAACGGCTCGAAGAGCCGGGAGAAGATCGCGAACGTGCCGCACAGGATGCCGAGAGGCAGCCCCAGCAGCGCCGAGTACGAGAAGCCCCAGAAGATGACCTGGCAGCTGTGCCACAAGCTCTCGTGTAGCCAGTAGTCGCCCTTGCGCAGCGGCGGCGTGGTGAAGGCCGTGTAAAAGGCCCGCGCCACCTCGTGCGGTGCCGGCAGGAAGACGGGGTTGGCGCGCTCGCCCTGGGCGAGCTTCGCGTTCGCCTTGGCCAGCTCGAGGTTGCGCTTCTCGAACACCTCGCGCTCCACGAGCTGATCCGCGGCGACGTAGCTGTACTCACCGGGCACGCTCGCGTCGCCAGCGTCGCGAACGTGCACCAGCGGGTGCCAGACGAACGGCACGTAGCTCACGATGGACCAGGCGACGAGCGGGAGCACGAAGGCGAAGATGGTCGCCAGTAAGCTGACGCGGGCCGGCAAGGGCGCCCGCACCCCGAACAAGCTCCGGCGAGGCCGTGCGACCTGCTTCGGAGCCTTCGTGTCGCCTGGTCCATGTCCGGTCACTTGAGGGCTTCCTCGCTGATCGAAGCGTCGAGGTACTCGTCGATCTTTTGGGGCGCCTTGTAGACGGTGTTCTTGACGTTGAACTCGTCGACGACCTTGTTGGAGCCGAACACGGAGACGAGGCCATCGGCCTTGGCCCAGTGCTTCTTCGATTCGCTCAGGTCCATGATGCGCGTGCCCTTCATGATCCCCTTGTATTGCTCAGGGGTCAGGCCCACGCGGGCGCTCATGATCTTGGCCGCTTCGTCGAGGTTCTTCTCGTCGTTCACGAACTTGGCGACGCGATCCCAGACCTTGACCACCTTGACCCAATCGGCCTTGCGCTCGGCGAGGCTCTTCGGGCTTACGGCCAGCATGTCGTAGATGAGACCCGGCACGTCCTTGCTCGTGAAGATCGCCTTCGAGCCTGGCACCTCTTTGAGCGCGGCCCCGCTCGACGGCTGCCACGCAGCGACCGCGTCGACGTCGCCCGACTTGAGCGCCTGTGGCGTCTCGTCCGTCTTGATGTTCTTGAGCTTGACGTCGCTCTCTTTGAGGTTGGCCGCCTTGAGCGCGTGCAAGAGCAGCAGGTGGTCGACGAAGCCGATCTCGACGCCGATCGTCTTGCCCTTGAGCTGAGCCATCGAGGTGATGCCCGGCTTGGCGACGATCATGTCGTTGCCGTCACTGTAATCGTTGATGAGGACCGAGACGCTCTTGCCGCCGTTGGCGCCGGTGACGAGCGCGTCGCCATTCGTCATGCAGACGGCGTCCACCTTACCGGCCGCAAACGCGTCCATGGACGGCACGTACTCGAACCACTTGAAGTCGACCTCGACGCCGGCTTCCTTGAACCAGCCTTTTTGGATGGCGATGTCCCACGCCACCCAGCCCGGCCAATCGCTGTACGCGATTTTTAGAGCGTTGGCTGAAGTCGGAGTCGGTGCCGCCGACGGAGCGACGGCAGCGGCGGTCGGAGCATCCGCGGCCGCCGGCGCCGGTTTTTCGTCCGCCGCGGGCTTGGGAGCCTCGGATTTGTTACAGGCCGTCGCTACGAGCGACAGCATCACGATACTGATGAGCCGAACGATCGGGTTCATGAAGACCTTTCGCCCGGTGAGCCTACGAAGCGAGGTCGAGTATCCTGGCTGAAGGTTTCGTGCTGTTTTCCTGCCAGTTTCTCCTAGCGCGGAGCGCGCTGAGCAGATCTGCGAGAAAATAGAGCCGCTTCTGGTTGAGCAATCGCGCGTTTTGGGCCACAAGTTCGCGATGCTGGCGCGTGTGGCCGGACTTCTAGTCCTCGTTTCTGGGCTTTTCTCCTCAGGGTGCGACGCGGGAGCGTCTTCGAGCGACGAGGGCAAGCCAGGCAATCCTGCTGACGTAGGCTCCAACGAGGACGTCGGAGCCGAGGACGATCAGGGCCCGACGCCCGTCGAGCGCCACGGGCAGCTCTCCGTCTCAGGCACCAACCTCGTCGACCAAGACGGCGAAGCCGTGCAGCTCAAGGGCGTGAGCAGCATGTGGCTGAACTGGGAGCATGATGGCTACGCCGAGGATCCGACGGCCCTGCGTTGGCTTCGGAACAACTGGAAGCTCAGCGTGATCCGGGCCGCCATGGGCGTAGAGCCGGAAGGCGCCTACCTGAGCGATCCCGAGCACGCCACGAGCCAGGTGCACACCATCGTCCAGAACGCCATCGACGCTGGGGTGTACGTGATCATCGACTTTCACGCCCACGACGCGCACCTACTCGAGGCGGAGGCCGTCGAGTTCTTCTCGAAGATGGCCGAGACCTACGCTGACTCGCCGAACGTCATGTACGAGCCGTTCAACGAGCCGACGATGGTGCAGTGGCCCGCGGTGAAGAAATACCACGAAGCCGTCGTCGCCGCGATTCGCGCCTACGACGATGACGCGCCGATCATCCTCGGTACTCCGCGCTGGTCGCAAGACGTCGACGTCGCCGCGAAGGACCCCGTGGCGGGCGACAACCTGCTCTACACGCTGCACTACTACGCTTGCGAGCATCGCAGCTGGCTGCGCCAGAAGGCCGACATTGCCCGCGCCGCGGGCCTCGCGCTGTTCGTGACCGAGTTCGGCATCACGGCCGCTGACGGCGGGCTGAACGGAGAGGTGTGCGTCGACGAGGGCCAGCTGTGGGACGACTGGCTCGACCTCCGCAAGATCAGCTGGGTGGCGTGGAAGCTGGACGGCTGTGAGCCCGACGCTTCCTGCCTGCTGATGCCGGGAGCGCCCACGAACGGCGGTTGGACGGACCAGTACCTGCACGGGCACGCGCCGTTCATTCGCGGCCGCATGCAGAAGTGAAGCGCGAGGACTGCGCGGCGGCGGACTGAGGCTCAGTCGCTGTCGCAGCAGGCCCACTTTTCGCGCAAGTGGGCCTCCATCTGCAGGAGCTCTCGGTCATCGACGGCGCGGCTGAACAGCGCAAGCTCGCTGATGGCGCCCTTCATCGGCACGCAGCCCGCGTAGAGGCCGTAGCCCAAGTAGTTGCGGTTGCGCTGGACTGCCTCCGGCAGCTCCATCGTCATGGTGCCGACGCCATTGCCGTTGCGACGCACGCGCGCCCGCCCGTCCGGCTCGTGCACCGCGACGGCGATGATCGGTCGATCGTAGGCGAGCGGGTAACGCACGTCGTTGAGGAACGGCGACGCGACCTCGTAGAGCAAGGCGCCTTGGTAGTCGCCGAAGTGAAGGTCTTGCACTTCGCTGCCGTTCGACAGCTCGAAGTAGGCTTGGCAGGTGTCCTGGTTGCTCGGCATGGTCACCATGAAGAGCGAGACCCCGGCGCTGAAGTCGCCGCCGAACGGCTGCATTTCGAGCAGGTCGTCCTGGCCGTCGAAGACGACGGCGGGCTTGCCGTTCAGGCCTTCGGGCTTCAAGGCGGGCCGGTAGTTGGCGGCGGTTTGGCTCGCGTCACGACCCTTGCCTGACTCGTCGGCCCAGCTGGACACGACGCCACGCTCGACCTTCACGGCGCCGTCGGCGCGGAACCACAGCTCCAGCCCCTCGCGCGAAATCGGGAGCTCCGGCCGACCGCCGCTCTCTCCGCCTCCGCTCACCTCACCTGAGCCGCCCGTCGCCGCGACGCCTCCGCTCGCGAGCGAGCCGCCCTCGCCGGCGCTAGCTCCGACGGCTTCCGCGCCGCCGCCCGACTCGGAGGCCGCGCCGCCATCGTGCTCGCCCCCTGCGGCCTGCGCGCTTCCGCCGCTGCCGCCACCGCCCTGCCCGGCGACGCTTCGAAACGCCTCCCCGCAGGCCGTGGCCGACACCCACGCCATCGTGACTAGCGCCGCCCTGAGCACTACCGGCCTGAGCTTCAAGCTGCAACGGGGTAGCATCCGAATTTTGACCGGTCAAGCGGACGCCCGCCCCCGCGCGTTCTTCCGGTAGCGGAGCGGGCTCGTGCGCTTCAGCGTTAGAAAGCGACGGTTGAAGTTGGAGACGCTGCCAAAGCCGGTTTCGCCCGCGATCTCGGCGACGCTCTTGCTGGTATCGCTCAAGAGCGTGCAGGCCTTCACGACCCGCACTTCAGCCAGGTACTTGGCGAAGGTTCGCCCGAACAAGCGCGGAAAGACGCGCCCCAAGCTGGCGCGCGACATGCCAATCGCGCGCGCGACTTGGTTGAACGACAGCTCGGGGTCGGAAGCGTGCTCGTGAATGAACGAAAGTAGCTTACCGGTGACGCGCGCGCTCTCTTCGTCGTGCTGAGCAGGCGCGTCAATCAGCGCCAGCTCACGGCACTGATCCGTATCCGAGAGATCGCTGAGGATGTGCAGCAGGCCCACGTAGCGATCCAGCGATCGCGTCCGTTCCGTGAACAGCTCACGCATCGTCTCGGCGGTGCGCGCGTGCACGCCGCCCGAAAACAACAGCCCGCGCCCCGCGCGCTCGAACAACCGCCACAGCGGGCGGAAGGTCGCGGTGCTCACGAGCCCTGCGCCGATCGACTCGGGTAGGAATTGAATCACGCGCGCGTGCACCGGCCCGACGTGCCCCTGCTCGGTGAGCCAACAGTGCGGCGTGTTCCCGCCCACGAGGCACAGGTCACCGTCGTCGAATGGCTCGATGCTGTCGCCCACGTAGCGCCGGCCGGCGCCTCGCACGATGTGCGTGAGCTCGAGCTCGGGGTGAAAGTGCCACGGAAACTGCAGGGCCGGGCCGGTCACGTCGCGGAACAAGATGCCCAGATCGCGGTCGTACTTGACGTGCTCGAAGAGCGCTCGCGTAGCTCCACTCTGCATCAGCGGCCTCCGAAGTCGGGGACGGGCGCGGGAGCGTCGCGCGAAGCGGGCGCGGCGGTGCTCGGAGCCGCAGGCGCCACCAGAGAAGCCGGCGCGCCGCCGAGCGCGGTCAGCACGATCTTGGGTCGAAACTCAGGCGACCCGAGATCGCCGCCATGGCAGTCTTTGCACTTCGGAGGCAGACCGCGCTTGGTCTGGAAGCCGTCGACCAGGTGCGTGAGCATCCAATCCACGGCTAGGTCCGCGCGCCGCGGGTTGCCCAAGAGCTTGGCCTGGCCGGCGTGGCAATCTTGGCACCAGACCTCCCCTCCCGAGCGCTGCGCGAGCCGCGGCACGAGCTCCGTCGCCATCCAGTTGGCTACACGCTTGTTGTGAGTATCGGCCGCGTAGTCCGGCTCCAGGTGGCAGTGCTTGCACTGGACGCCGAGGAAGTGCGTGACGCCGCCCATGATCGTGAACACCTCGCGCTGGCAGCGCGCCCGCTTGGCGAGCCCCGCGTAGGGGACGCGCAGGGCTTCGGGCGGAGGCTGGCCGGGCAGCGGGGTGCAGTCATCGGGCACGTCGGCCCGCCGCTCGGGCACGACCGACGGCTCAGCGAGCCCAGCCCTCGGCGTCAGCTCGGGCGCCGAGCTCGTGGCCCCACCACAGGCGAGAAAGAGCAGAGCGCACCCGAAGGCCCCAGCGCGGCGGGGGTGGTCGTTCACGGCGGACATTGTAGCTCAGGCTTGCTGGCGCGCGCGCCCTTTTGCCCCATTTCCCTGGGGGGAGTGCGGGCGCCGCCGAGCTTTGCTAGCTTGGCAGCGTGACGACCGAGCCAATGCCGGCGTCTGGGCGGCCAGGCACGATTCTGCTTGTCGATGATGAGCCGGAAGCGCTGCGCGCGTTCGAGCGCACGCTGCGCGGCGCAGGTTACCAGGTCGAGGCCTTCGCGTCGGCTCGCGACGCCGTACGCCGGGTCTCGGCCGGAGGCGTGCACGTCGTCGTCAGCGACATCAGCATGCCCGAAATGACCGGCGTCGAGCTGCTGCGCATCATCCGCGAGCACGACGCCGATTTGCCCGTGGTGCTGGTCACGGGCCTGCCCGCGATCGAGAGCGCGACCGACGCCGTCGAGTACGGAGCCTTCAAGTACATCGTCAAGCCGTTCGAGCCCGAGGTGCTGCGTACGACGGTGGAGCGCGCGCGTAAGCTGTACCGCTTGGCGCGCATGAAGCGCGAAGCGCTCAAGCTGCTCGGCTCGAACGAGGTTTCAGCGGATCGCGCGGGGCTCGAGGCCGCGTTCGAGTCGGCCATGACCAGCCTGTGGATGGCTTTTCAACCGATTCTGCGCGCCAGCGATCGCAGCGTGTACGGCTACGAGGCGCTACTTCGCACCGAAGAGCCGACCCTCATTCGCCCCGACCTCGTCGTCGACGCGGCCGAGCGCCTGAGCTCGCTACCGCGCCTGGGGCGCCGAGTGCGGCAGCTCGCGGCGGCAGCCATGGCGCAAGCTCCCCGCGACGCGACGCTGTTTTTGAACCTGCACCCGCTCGACTTGGCCGACGAAGATCTGTTCGACGAGCTCGCGCCGCTGACGAAGATCGCCAAGCGCGTCGTGCTCGAGGTGACGGAGCGCGCCGCGATCGAGGAGGTCGATGGCGTGGAGCGCCGCGTGCTTCAACTGCGCGAGAAGGGCTTCCGCATCGCGGTCGACGACCTGGGGGCGGGCTACGCTGGGCTCTCCAGCTTCGCGCTGCTCGAGCCCGAAATCGTCAAGCTCGACGTCTCCCTGCTGCGCGACATCGATCAGAGCCCGGTCAAGCAGAAGCTCGTCGCGTCGATGACCGCGCTCTGCAAGGACATGGGCTTCTTGGTCGTCGCCGAGGGCATCGAGACGCCCGCCGAGCGCGACTGCGTGGTGGCGCTCGGCTGCGACCTGCTGCAGGGCTTCCTGTTCGCTCGCCCGGGCCGCCCCTTCCCCGAGCCGACCTGGGGCGGCGAAACACTGTAGAAACCTGATAACCTGCGGGCGGTTCAGCGACGACCACCGCGACAAATCCGCCAGAGCGTCTGTGCTGGTCAGGGCGCAGTTGCGGGCGTTGTGCTGCTGGTCTACTCCCCTTTTTCCCAAAAATTCGGTGCCGGAGAAGAGAACATGGCGAGAAAGAAGATTGGTCTGATTGGTGCGGGCAACATCGGTGGCGAGCTGGCGAACCTGGCCCTCCAGAAGCAGCTCGGCGATGTGGTCCTGTTCGACATTCCCGCCAAGGAAGGCTTTGCCAAGGGCAAGGCGCTCGATCTCGAGCAATCCTCGGCCTGCTCCGGCGCGGACGCCAAGGTCAGCGGCTCTTCCAACTGGGAAGACCTGGCTGGCTCCGACGTGCTGATCATCACGGCCGGCATCCCTCGCAAGCCGGGTCAGTCTCGTGACGACTTGGTCGGCGTCAACCTGCCGATCATCCAAAACGTCGCCGACAACGCCAAGAAACATTGTCCGGACGCGTTCGTGATCGTGATCAGTAACCCCCTCGACGCGATGGTCTACGAGCTCAAGCGTCGCACGGGCGCGCCGCGTGAGAAGGTCGTCGGCATGGCGGGCGTGCTCGACAGCGCGCGCTTCTCCTTGTTCCTCGCCCGCGAGACTGGCGCGAGCATCAAAGACGTACGCGCGATGGTGCTCGGCGGCCACGGCGACGACATGGTGCCGGCGCTCGGCTACTGCACCGTCAACGGCGTGCCCGTCAAGCAGCTGGTCGCGGCCGACAAGCTCGCAGCCATGGTCGAGCGCACCCGCAAGGGCGGCGGCGAGATCGTGAACCTGATGGGTACGAGCGCCTACTACGCCCCCGCGTACAGCGCGATCGTCATGGCGGAGGCCTACCTGCTCGATCAGAAGCGGCTGCTCCCCGCCGCCGCCTACCTCGAGGGCGAGTACGGCTACAAAGACCTGTACCTGGGCGTACCGGTGGTGATCGGCGCGGGCGGCGTGGAGAAGATCGTCGAGGTCGAGCTCAGCGCCGAAGAGAAGGCGATGCTCAAGACCAGCGCCGACAGCGTACAAAAGGTCGTCGACATCGTGAAAGCGAAGGCCTGAGCCGATGAAGATCCACGAGTATCAAGGCAAGCAGCTGTTCGCGAAGTACGGCGTCGCGGTACCGCAAGGGGTGCCCTGCTTCACGGTCGACGAGGCGGAGAAAGCCGCCGAGAAGCTGATCGCCGAGACGGGCTCCCCCGTCGTGGTGGTCAAGGCGCAAATCCACGCCGGCGGCCGCGGTAAGGGCGGCGGCGTGAAGGTGATCAAGGGCGGCGCCAAAGAGGCGCGCGCCGCGGCCGAGAAGATCCTCGGCATGCAGCTGATCACTCACCAGACCGGCCCCGAAGGTCAAAAGGTGAAGCGCTTGTACGTCGAGCAAGGCATCGAGATCGCGCGCGAGCTTTACCTGGGTCTGGTCGTCGATCGCGAGACGCGCCGCATCGCGGTGATGGCGTCGACGGAGGGCGGCGTCGAAATCGAGAAGGTCGCCGAAGAGAACCCGGAGAAGATCCTGATCGAGTACGTCGATCCGACCGTCGGCCTCGGCGGCTACCAGGCGCGCAAGCTGGCCTACGGCTTGAAGGTCGGCGAAGGCACGCCCAGTCCCAAAGACACGGTCAGCGAGTTCGTGAAGCTGGTCGGCAAGCTGGCCACGTTGTTCGAGAAGGAAGACTGCTCGCTGTGTGAGGTCAACCCGCTCATCATCACCAAGCAAGGCAAGGTGATCGCGGGTGACTCGAAGATCACCTTCGACGACAACGCCGCCGGCCGCCACAAGGAGTGGGACAGCCTGCTCGACAAAGACGAGGAAGACCCGGTCGAGCTCGAAGCCAAGGACGCAGGCCTGTCGTATGTGTCGCTCGACGGCGACATCGGCTGCTTGGTGAACGGCGCGGGCTTGGCGATGGCGACCATGGACATCATCAAGCACCACGGCGGCAACCCCGCGAACTTCTTGGACGTCGGCGGCGGCGCCACCAAAGATCAGGTGACCAAGGCGTTCACGATGATTTTGAGCAGCCCCAAGGTGAAGGGCATCTTCGTGAACATCTTCGGGGGCATCATGAAGTGCGACGTGATCGCCGAAGGCGTCGTGGCCGCCACGCGCGAGCTCGGCCTGAAGGTGCCGCTCGTCGTGCGGCTCGAGGGTACGAACGTAGAGCTGGGCAAGAAGATCTTGTCCGAGAGCGGGCTCGCGATCCAGCCGGCCGACAGCATGGCCGACGGCGCAAAGAAGATCGTGTCCGCCATCAAGGCTGCCTGAACGAGGACTTAGAAATGTCGATCCTGGTAAACAAGAACACGAAGGTCCTGGTTCAGGGCATCACCGGCTCCGCCGGCTCTTTCCACGCCAAGCAGTGCCTGGCCTACGGCACGCAAGTGGTGGCCGGCTGCACGCCAAACCGCGGCGGCGAGACGTTCAGCGCCGAGGGCCCGAACAAACAGGCCGTCAGCGTCCCCGTCTTCGATACCGTCGTCGAGGCGGTCAAGCAGACCGGCGCCGACACGAGCTGCATCTTCGTCCCGGCGCTGGGCGCCGCCGACGCCATCCTCGAAGCCGTCGACGCCGGTTGCAAGCTGGTGATTTGCATCACGGAAGGCATCCCCGTCACGGACATGATCCGCGTTCGCCGCGCCATCGAGGGCAAGCCCGTGCGCCTGGTCGGGCCGAACTGCCCGGGCGTGATCACACCGGGCGAGTGCAAGATCGGTATCATGCCCGGCCACATCCATCGCCCCGGCAAGATCGGCGTCGTGTCGCGCTCGGGCACTCTGACTTACGAAGCGGTCGGTCAGCTGACGGCGCTCGGCCTCGGCCAATCGACGTGCGTCGGCATCGGCGGCGATCCCGTGGCGGGCCTGGACTTCGTCGACGTCCTCACGCTGTTCAATGAAGACCCCGACACCGAGGCGGTGATGATGATGGGCGAAATCGGTGGCAACGCCGAGGAGCGCGCCGCCGAGTACATCAAAGCCCACATGAAGAAGCCGGTGGCCGGCTTCATCGCGGGCGCCACGGCGCCTCCCGGCAAGCGCATGGGTCACGCGGGCGCGATTATTTCCGGTGGAAAAGGCACGGCGAAAGACAAAATCGCCGCGCTGACGGCAGCTGGTGTACGTATGTCGCCATCGCCCGCCGAAATGGGCGCTACTTTGAAGAGCCTGCTTTAAAGGCTCGGATAGGAGCTTCGATTGCCGCGCTTCGATACGCGGCTCGCGTTGATGCGAGCCGCGGAGCAGCTGTTCGCACAGCAAGGGGTTGACCGCGTTTCGCTGCGAGAGATCGCGATCGCGGCCGGGCAACGCAACGTCTCGGCCGCGACCTATCATTTCGGCAGCAAGCGCGAGTTGATTGAGTCCATCCTCGAACGCCACTCCCTGCCGATTCAGGAGACGTGGCGCCCGCTGATTGACCCCGCCGTCAGCGCGGGCGCCTCCCTGAACGAGCTCCTGCGCGCCGTGGTGAAGCCGCTCGTCGAAAAGATCGATGACGCTGACGGGGGCCGCTCTTACTTGGAGCTTTGCGCGGAGCTCGTCTCCAGCCGCTCATTCCCGGTCGTGGGCATGCGCATCACGATGACGCCGGAGGCGGTCGAAATATCGAAGCGCATCGCCGAGCGCGGGCCGGATGTCGACCCGATGGTGCGCGTCATCCGCAGCTCGCGATTGACGGGGCTCATCTACGGCTCGATCAGCGACTACCTGCGCTTGCTCAACAACGGGGTGGAGATCCCGCGCGCCCTGTTCGTGTCCGATTTGGTGAGCGTGCTGGCCGCCGCCGTGCGCGCCGAGCCGCCCACCGCCGACTGAACGCGCGCTCAGCAGCGCGGGTCATCGCCAAATGCGGCGTGCGCGGCGCCCTGTGCTAAGAGCGCCCGCACGAATCATGGCCATCGAGCGAACCCTTTGCATCATCAAGCCGGACGCGGTCGAGAAGCGCAAGTCTGGCGCCATCCTTCAGCACATCTTGGAGGAAGGCTTCAAAGTCCTCGGGCTGCGCCAGGCTCAGCTCTCGCTCCGCGAAGCGCAGGGCTTTTACGCAGTGCATCGCGAGCGGCCTTTCTTCAAAGATTTGTGCGAGTTCATGACCCGCGGCCCGGTGGTATTGATCGCGCTCGAGCGCGACGACGCCGTGGCGCATTGGCGCAAGGTCATCGGCGCGACCGATCCGGCCAAGGCGGAACCGGGCACGATCCGCAAGCTCTACGGCGCGAGCCTCGGCGAGAACGCCGTGCACGGCTCCGACTCCGTGGAAAATGGCCGCATCGAGTGCGGCTACTACTTCCAAGGCTCGGAGCTCGGCTGAGCCCGCTCCGAGGCCCTACGGCAAAAAGCAGCGTGCAGGCGGCGGCTTCGCAAGCGCGCCGCTTGGCTGTTAGACTGGTCGGGAGGTCATGACGGTCGGTTCCCCGCCCTCGTCGCACGCGTTCGTCCGTGGCACGGCCGCGCTGGACGTCGAGCGCGGCAACCTTCGCGAGGGCCTGGGCGCCTTGCGCAACCTCGCGCAGCTGCTGCATTCGCTGAGGGTCGGGTCGCGGCCGCTCAGCAACGTGCTGCCCGGCGCCCGAGACGCCTGTGACCCGCTGCGCCACGCCATGGGCGAGATCTTGGCCGCCACCGAGACGGCGCTCGGCGACAGCGACGCGCCCGAGAGCTTGCGGCGCTACGTCGGGCCCCGCATCCACGAGCTCGAACAAGCCTTGACGAACGCGGCCGAGCGCGCGCTGAGCGTCAAGACGCGCCTGTCGCTCGAAGAGTCCGTGACCCGCCTATCGCACGAGCTGGACGCCGCGCGCGGCTTGTTCGACTTGCTGGCAGACTCGATCGGCGGACGGCCGATGCGGCTCGATGTGCTCGAGATGTCGCGGCAGGGCTTCAGCGGCCCGCCCAGCGGCGGCAGCTGGCCCCGCGAAACACTGGTGGCTACGTTGAGCGGCGACGCGGAGGGCCTCGAGGTCGAGGTGAACCCTCGCGCGGCCACGGCCCTGATCGCGCTCGGAGTCGAGCTCGTCGCCGATCCGAGAGACTTGACCCGCGTTCCTCACATCACGGTCGGCCCCACCCCGGACGGCGGCTGTCTCATCTCCATCGCGCAGAGCACGGGGCAAACCGGTGAAGACTTGATGCTGGTGCGCCGGGGGCTCATCGAGCCGACGCTGCCTTGCGTGAAGGCGGCGGCGCGCGCCAACGGCGCGGAGCTGTCGTTCGACGCCGCCCCGCGCAGCTTCTCGCTGCTGTTCCGCAAGGCGTTTCCCGCGCGAATGGCGGACGAAGCGGGCTGAGCCGGGCGAGCGCGCCGGCCCAGTTCCGGCTTGCTGCGGCTCAAAACCCTGGTTAACAGGCGCCATGGAATACGCCGAACTCAAGACGAAGGTCGAAGCCGCCTTCGCCGACCGCTCTTTGCTCGCCGACAGCGCCGTCAAGCAAGCCGTGCTCGACACGGTCGCGCTGCTCGATCAGGGCAAGCTGCGCGTCGCCACCTGCGACGAGCCGGGCAAGTGGACGACCCACGCTTGGATCAAGCAGGCGGTGCTGCTCTACTTCGGCGTCGTGCCGATGGAGAAGATGTCGGTCGGCCCCTTCGAATTCTACGACAAGATCCCGCTCAAGAAGAACCTCGAGGAGTTCGGCGTGCGCGTCGTGCCGCCGGGGACGGTGCGCTACGGCTCGTTCATCGAGAAGGGCGCGATCGTGATGCCGGGCTACGTGAACATCGGCGCGTACGTCGGAGCGGGCACGATGGTCGATACCTGGGCGACCGTCGGCTCCTGCGCGCAAGTCGGCAAGGACTGCCACCTCTCGGGCGGGGTCGGTATCGGCGGCGTGCTCGAGCCGCCGGGCGCGCAGCCCGTGATCATCGAAGATGGCTGCTTCATCGGCTCGCGCGCGATCATCGTCGAAGGCATGCTGATCGAGCGTGAAGCCGTGATCGGCGCGGGCGTGGCCCTGACCGCCTCCACCGTCATCCTCGACGTCACGGGGCCGGAGCCGGTGGAGATCCGCGGGCGTATCCCGGCGCGCAGCGTGGTCATCCCGGGCACGCGGCCGCGCAAGTTCCCCGCCGGCGAGTTTCAGATCCCCTGCGCGCTGATCATCGGTCAGCGCAAGGAGAGCACCGACAAGAAGACGAGCCTGAACTCGGCCCTGCGCGACTTCGGAGTGTCGGTCTGAATCACTCATGAGCCTCGCCGAGGACCTGCTCTGGCTCTGCCGCATCCCCTCGCTGATCGGCGAGGAGCGAGCGCTGTGCGACGCCGTGGAGGCGCGGCTCGCACGCAGGCCCTTGGCGGCGCCAATCCGGCGCTACGGCGACTCGATCGTGGTGCCCGTGCGGCGCGGCAGCGGCGGCCCGCGCGTGGTGCTGGGCGGGCATTTCGACGTCGTGCGCACCGAGCACGAGGGCGAGCCGCGCATCGAAGGCGAGCGCCTCTACGCCCCGGGCGCGGCCGACATGAAGAGCGGTCTGGCGCTGATGCTCGCCCTCGCCGAGCGTGCCCCCCCCTCTCCCGTCGAGCTGACCCTGGTCTTTTACGCGCGCGAGGAGGGCCCGTACGCAGAGAATGAGCTCGGGCCCGTGCTCGCCGCCGATCCCGAGCTGAGCCAGACCGAAATCGCCGTCATGCTGGAGCCGAGCGACAACAAGCTGCAGCTCGGCTGTGGCGGCTCGGTCCACGCCGCCGTGCGTTTCCGCGGTCGCACCGCGCACAGCGCGCGTCCTTGGCAGGGCGAGAACGCGATTCACAAGAGCGCGGCGCTGCTGGCGCGGCTGTCCGCGCTCGAGCCGGCGGTCGACGAGCGCGACGGGCTCATTTGGCAAAACGTCATCAGCGCGACGCTGGGCAGCGGGGGGCGAGCGCGCAACATCATCCCCGACGTGTTCGAGCTGAACCTCAACCATCGCTTCGGGCCGAGCACGAGCGTGGAGCAGGCCCAGCAACACGTGCTGGACGTCGTCGCGGGCGAGGCAGACGTCGAGCTCGTCGACACCTCGCCATCGGCGCCGCCGCTTCGAAAGCACCCGCTGATCGCCGCCCTCGCCGACAGCGGCGTGCTCGCCGTCGAGCCCAAACAGGCCTGGACCGACGTCGCGCGCTTCGCGAGCCTAGGTATTCCGGCCGTGAATTTCGGCCCCGGGGTGCAGGCGCAGGCCCACCAAAAGAACGAATGGACGCTCTTGTCGCAGCTCGACGTCGGTCTCGATATACTTTCCCGGTGGCTCACACGCATCGGCAGGGCCGCGTGAGACGAAGCCTCGTCGGCGTCGCCGCCTGCTTGCTCGCGCTCGGCTGCGCGGAGCAGCCCGACAAGGCGAGCCGCGGGCGCAGCGACGCGGTGTCGAGCGCGAGCCAGGAGATGAGCGGCCCCTCCCTGCTGTCGGAGGAAACCTTCGCCCCCGCGCTGAAGGCACTGCGAGAAAAGGCCGACGGCAAGGTCCTGCGGCTGGAGATTCGCCCTCGAGAGCTGCTACTCCAAGCCGAAGACAAGCTGAACCCTGGCGGCGTGGTCGAGCTTCACTACCGCGACGGCAAGGTGAGCGACCCCGAGCACGCCACGCTGCGCGGCAAAGGTCAGCTGGCGGACAACCTGTTCGACCTAGGTCAGGTCAGTCTCGAGGAGCTCTCGGAGCTGACTCGCAGCGCGATCGAGCGCGTCGACCCCGAGAGCGGCAGCGTCGAGCTGGTGCTCGTGCGGCGCAACTTGCCAGAGTCTACCGACGTGCGGGTGCGGGTGTACGTGCAAAGCCCACGTAAGAGCGGCTACCTCGACGCCGATCAGAGCCTGAGCCCGCTGTAGCAAGCCTACGCAACGACTCGTATTCTGAAAGTGTGGCGGGCGCCTGTAAGCCACGGGGGCACGGGCTCGTTGAGCGTGCACACGACGAACGAAAGGCCCGCCATGACCCGCTCGACCGCCCCTACCGCTACCGCTCTCACTGCCTTGGCGCTCGGCGCCGTCCTCACCGCCGGCTGCTCTCGGGCGTCGAGCCCCGAGGCGGCGCCGGGAGTCGTAGCGCCGGCTGCCCCCGCGCGCGGCGCGTACTCTCCACCGAGCCCGTCTCCCTACGCCGGGCCCGCGGAACGGAGCGACGGGGCCCCGCCC
Source organism: Pseudomonadota bacterium (assembly GCA_023431345.1). GTDB lineage: Bacteria > Myxococcota_A > Polyangia > Polyangiales > Polyangiaceae > PMG-095. Next base: position 59,681 of record JAEYWK010000100.1, on the reverse strand, counting down.
CGCGCCGCCGCGCCGCGTGAAGCTTCCGGTTCGGCCGACCGCGCGTACCAGTCGGCGCCGGAGCGCCCCGGGCTCGGCACCGAGTGGGGCGAGACGCGCGAGAGTCGCGTGTCGTCTGCGCCCTTCGAGCGCGAAGACGCGTCGCGCCCGCTCTCGACGTCGAGCTTTTTCTACAATGACGAAGCGGGCGTGCGCGCGATGCTCGGGGGCGGCTTCTGGGATCGCCGCACGGACGGAATCGTCGCCGCGCAGGGCGCCATCACCATCCAGGTCGTCGACGATGGCGGCGCTCCGCTGCCCACGTTCTCGGCGGGAGGCCAGGGCTACGTTCTCGGCCGCGACGGAGCACGCTACTCCCTGCGCATCGAGAACCGCAGCGCCGCTCGCTTCGAAGCGGTCGCCACCGTCGACGGACTGGACGTGATCGACGGTCAGCCGGGCTCGATCGACAAGCGCGGCTACTTGGTGGCGCCCTGGTCCACCCTCGAAATCGACGGCTTTCGTCAGAGCGAGGCGCAAGTGGCGGCCTTCCGCTTCGGGCGCGTGCGCGACTCGTACGCGGCCAAGCGCGGCAGCGATCGCAACGTAGGCGTGATTGGAGTGGCCGTCTTCCAAGAGCGCGATTCACGCTGGCCCTGGACCACACGAGAGCTCGAGCGGCGCAACTCGGCGGATGCGTTCCCGGGTCGCTTCGCGCCGCCCCCGTCCTACTGATCAGCTCGTGATGGGTGTCATTTCCGTGAGGTCAGAGCGCTCATCGGGTTGCTCGGCGCTGAACGGGCCTGCAAATTAGCTTTTGACCCCGCGCTGGGCAGACTAACATCGTAGCCCGTGCTGCGCCGGGATCTGCTCCTTCAGTTGGGTTTGTTGGCGACGCTACCCATCGCGTGCAAGCGCGACGACGCCGGAACTGCAACCTCAGGCGCGACGAGCGCGCGCAAGCTGCGCATCGCGGTCGTGCCCAAGGGCACGACGCACGAGTTCTGGAAGGCAGTGCACGCGGGCGCGGCCAAGGCCGCCAAAGAGCTCGAGGTCGAGATCATCTGGAAGGGTCCGCTCAAAGAAGACGACCTCAAATCCCAGGCGGACTTGGTGCAGAGCTTTACGGCGCAAGGCGTGGCCGGGCTCGTGCTCGCGCCGCTGAACGAGTCGGCGCTCGCGGCGCCGGTCAAGGCCGCCGTCAAGTCCGGCGTCCCGGTGGTGATCTTCGACTCCGATCTGAAAGGCAGCGAGCACGTCAGCTTCGTCGCGACCGACAACCGCGCCGCCGGCCGCCTGGCAGGAGAGAAGCTGGGGCAGCTGCTGGGCGGAAAGGGCAATGTCGTCGTGCTGCGCTACCAAGAGGGCTCGGCCAGCACGCACCACCGCGAGGAGGGGTTCCTGGAAGCCATCAGGAAATTTGCGGACATCAAGCTCGTCAGCGCCAATCAGTACGGGGGAGCGACGACGGAGTCGGCGTTCTCGGCTAGCGAGAACCTGCTGCTGGCGCAGAACGCTGGCAGAGGCCAGCTGCAGGGCGTGTTCTGTCCGAACGAGTCGACCACGTTCGGCATGCTCCTGGCCCTCGAAAAGGCTGGCCTCGCCGGCAAGCTCCGCTTCATCGGCTTCGACTCGTCGGCCAAGCTGATCGAGGGAGTGCGGACAGGCAAGCTCGACGGCCTAGTCCTGCAGAACCCGTTCAACATGGGCTACTTGGCGGTCAAGACGCTCACGCGCCACCTGCGGAAAGAGAAGGTCGAAGCGCGCATCGATACGGGCGCGTCGTTGATCGACAAGGCCAACATGGACCAGCCGGACATGAAGGCGCTGCTGTCCCCTCCTCTCGCCGAGTGGCTCGGCAGCGCGCCGTGATGCGGCTCGAGCTCAGCACGCTCGAAAAGTCCTTCGGCCCCGCGCGCGCGCTGGCGGGGGTGAGCCTGTCGGCGAGGGCGGGCAGCGTGCACGCCGTGCTCGGCGAGAACGGGGCGGGCAAGAGCACGCTGATGAAGCTGCTGTCAGGCGCGCAGCAACCCGACGCGGGCAGCATGCGGCTCGACGGCGTGCCGTTTCGTCCCCAGAGCCCGGAGGCGGCGCGAGCGCTCGGCGTCTCCATCGTCTACCAAGAGCCCATTTACTGCCGAGATTTGAGCGTGCGCGAGAACTTGCTCCTCGGCAGCGAGCCGCGCCGCGGCCCGTTCGTGGACGTGCGACGCAGCCGCGAAATTGCGCGCCGCGCGCTCGCTCAGGTCGGCGCTGAGCTCGAGCTCGACGTGCCGCTCGGCGCGCTCGGTCCTGCCGATCGGCAGCTGGTCAGCATCGCCCGCGCGCTCTGCAACGAGCGCTGTAAAGTATTGATTTTGGACGAGCCGACCAGCGCCTTGACGGGCGCCGACACGGAGCGGCTGTTCGAGGTCGTGCGCAAGCTGGTCGCCGATGGCGTCAGCGTGCTCTACATCTCTCACTTCCTGGAGGAGGTGGAGCGCATCGCCAGCGAGTACACCGTGCTCCGCGACGGTCGCTCGGTCGCGAGCGGTCAGGTGGCGAGCACCACCCGCGCCGAGCTCGTGTCACTCATGGCCGGGCGGAAGGTGTCCGAGCTGTTCCCGCGCGGCGAGCGCCGAGCCGGCGAGGTGCTGCTCGAAGTGCGCGAGCTCTCGGGGCGCAAGCTCCCCGAGCGAGTGAGCCTGGACTTGCGCGCCGGCGAGGTGCTGGGCATCGCGGGCTTGATCGGCTCCGGCCGCAGCGAGCTGTTGAGAGCCATTTTCGGACTCGATACGCGGGCGGCGGGGCAGGTCTTGGTCCAGGGGCGGCCGGTCGCGGCGAGCCCTCGGGCCTTGGCCCTCGCCAAGGTCGGGCTGTTGTCCGAAGACCGCAAAGGTGAAGGGCTGGCCGAGAGCCTCTCGATCGCCGAAAATGTCTCGTTGTCCGGCACCACGCCGCTCGGTCCGCTCGGGCTGGCCCTGCCGTCGCGGGCGCTCCAGGTAACGCGACGCTGGATCGACAAGCTCGGCATCCGCGCGCGCGGGCCGGAGCAGCTCGCCGGCGCCCTTTCGGGCGGCAACCAGCAGAAGGTGGCGCTGGCGCGCCTGCTTCATCAAGACGTCGACGTGTTGCTGCTCGACGAGCCCACGCGAGGCATCGACGTGGGCAGCAGGGCCGACATCTATCGCTTGATCGACGAGCTCGCGGCGCGCGGCAAGGCGGTGCTGGTGGTCTCGAGCTACATGCCGGAGTTGGTCGGCATCTGCGACCGCATCGCGGTGATGGTGCGAGGCAAGTTGCACGCCGCGCGCCCGGCCAGCGAACGCAGCGAGCACCAGCTGCTACTCGAGGCGACGGGATGAACGAGCTCACGAGCTGGCTTCGAAAACCGTGGTTTGGGCCGCTGTTGGCGCTCATCTGCGTCTACGCGTTGTTCTCCGCGCTCACCCCCGACACGTTCTTGCGCAGCCTCAACTTGGTGACGATGCTGCGCCAAACGGTCGTGGTGGCGATCGCCGCCGTCGGCATGGCGCTGATCATCATCCACGGGGGTATCGACCTCTCGGTCGGCTCCACCGTCGCGCTCACGACGGTGGTGGTCGCCAAATGTCTGCAAGCCGGCGCCGGCCCTTTCAGCGCGGTGCTGGCGGCGCTGGCGCTCGGCGCGGCCGCGGGCGCGCTCAACGGGCTCTTGGTCGTGGGCCTACGCATCACGCCGTTCATCGCGACGCTCGGCAGCATGAGCGCGCTGCGTGGCCTGGCCAAAGGTCTCGCCGATGAGCAAAAGATCGACGCCCCGGCCCGCGGCATCGATGACTGGATGGCGATAGCACCGGGCGAGCGCTGGGTCCCTCAGGGAGTGTGGTGGGCCTTCGCGGCCGCCGTGGTGTGCGCGGTGCTGCTCGCCTACACGCGGCTGGGCCGGCACGCTGTAGCCGTCGGCTCGAACGAGCACACCGCGCGGCTGTGCGGGGTGTCGGTAGGCCGGGTGCGCCTCGCCATCTACTCGCTCGGCGGGCTCCTCGCAGGCGCGGCCGGCGTGCTCGAGTTCTCGACTCTGACGGTGGGCGACCCGACTGACTCCGTGGGGCTCGAGCTCGAGGCCATCGCCGCGGTCGTCATTGGCGGCGGCTCGCTGTCGGGCGGGCAAGGCTCGGTTGCCGGTACCTTGCTCGGCGCGCTACTCCTCACTGTGATCAAGGCGGGCTGCACGCACCTCGGTATGCCCAACTGGATTCAGGAGATCCTGACGGGCGGCATCATCGTCGTGGCGATGACGCTGGATCGCGTACGCCAAGGGGCGCGCGCCTGAGGGCTCGCGGCGGCATCCCCCACTGACAGCACCGTCATGCACCTTTCTGGGCTCTTCATCTATCCGATCAAAGGCTGCGCCGGCGTCTCGCTCGCGCAGAGCGAGCTCGTTCGGCGCGGCCTCGCCTTCGATCGACGCTTCATGCTCGTCGATCGTCACGGCGTCTTCATCACCCAGCGCGAAGTGCCGACGCTGTGCCGGGTGCTCCCCGAGCTGCGAGGGAGCGCGCTCGCGATCACGGCGCCGGCCATGCCGCGGCTCGAGCTGCCACTCGAGCCCAGCTCCGGTGAGCCTCTCGCGTACCAGGTGTGGGGCTACGGCGGCCACGGCTGGCGCGTTGCCGACGGCAGCCGCTGGTTCTCCGAGCTGCTCGGCTCGGACGTCAGCCTGGTGTTCATGCCCGAGCACGAGCTGCGTCCCGTCAACCCGCGACGGGCGTTGCCGACCGACGTCGTGAGCTTCGCCGACGGCTACCCGCTCCTCGTCATCTCGGAGGCGTCGCTCGCCGACTTGAACGCGCGCTTGCCCGAACCGATCACGATGGCGCGCTTCCGTCCCAACCTCGTCGTGGCCGACTGCGAGGCGTACGCGGAAGACGGCTTTGCTCGCGTAGAAATCGGGGATATCTCCATGCGAGGCGTCAAGCGCTGCGAGCGATGCGTCGTCACGACGATCGACCCCGCGAGCGGGGCAAACGGCAAGGAGCCGCTGTCGACCCTCAGCCAATATCGGCGTGAAGACGGCAAAGTTTGGTTCGGGATGAACCTCGTTCACGACGCGAGCGGGCACTTGCGCCTCGGCGACCCAGTCACCGTCAAGCCGTGAGGGGCTCTGACTCGGCGCTCGGCGCCGCCGAGGACGCCGAGCACGCGACGCTGCGCGCTAGCCGCCGAGCGTCGTCAGCAAGGCGGAGATGGCCGGCGTCGACTTGGTCTTCACGCGCAGCGAGAGCGCTTCGGGCGCGCCGGGGCCGCGCGTGAAGGTGGCTCCGGGGCCGTACAGCTTCTCGACCAACGCTGACACCTGGGCTTGAACGTCGGCGTAGCTCGCGTCGTCGTTGGGCGCGTTCAGGCGATCCGGCAAGCGAATCATGATTTCGTCCGTGGCGAACGTGAGCTTGCCGCCCAGCTCAGGGGCGGCCTCCAGCAGGCCGCAGGCGCGGAGAGCGCGCGCGAAGCCTTCGCGCAGACGCCCCTCCGCGGGCGCGCCGTGGCGCTTGCGGCTGAACAAAAGGCCCGGCCTGCCCTCGCCCTCGTCGAGGAAGTAGTCGTTGGCGTCGCCGATCAGCGCGATGCCGGGGCCGTTCTTGACGTGCTTGTAGTCCGCCACGTCGATCATCAGCTCGTCGAAGGCGTGCTCGCGAATGAAGCGATGAAACACCGGCACGACCGTCTCGACGTCGAAGGCGGGGTTCGGCTTGGCGAAGAACTTGATCTGCAGCTTTTCCGATTTCATTTCCGGTCCCTCGAGCTCACGCGGTTCCCGCCAGGTTTCCCGTCTTCGTGTAGCACTCGTAAGCGGCGTCGACGAACAGCTGAGCTTCTTCCACCAGCTGATGCGCCGTCTCCTTCGACGGGCTCTTGACCGGCTCTTCGTGAGCCTTGAAGAAGTACTGCGCGAACTTGCCGTGGGCGTACGTGTCCCAAAACAGCTTGGTGTCGACGAACAGCCGCTTGAACTCGCTCACGACCTCGTCGGGTTGATCGCTCAGGTTCTCGTTCTTCTGACGCGTGAGCGCGCGCGCCGCGACGAGCATGGCGCTGAACGCACGCGACGCCGCTTCGCTCGGCTTGCCCTCGTCGAGCAAGACCTGGGCTTCGAACACCTCGCGCTCGCTGGCCGCCAGCCCCATCTCCACGAGCGGAACCACCTCACCTGCGCACTCGCCGACGCCTTGGTCGCCGACGGTGTACTCGCGCGGATCGCCCCAGTCCGAGTAGTAGCTCGGGTCTTGCTCGTAGCTGGGCACTTGGTTCAGGTCGTCCACGATCTTGCGGATCGGCTTCTTGCCCACGCGATCGACGAAGTTCTTGAACGTTTCTCCCGGCTGCTTGTCCTTGACGTAGAAGTCGGTGAGGATCTTGACCGCTTTGGGCACGTTCTTCGACGGGATGGCGCCGATCGCCAGCCCATAGTTCGCCGCGTTGTTCGTCAGCTCACCGCCGACCACGAGCTGGAAGTGCGGCACGCGGCGGCCGTTCACGTTGCGGCTCACGCCCAAGAAGCCCAAGTCCGCGACGTGGTGCTGACCGCAGCTGTTGAAGCAGCCGCTGCACTTGATGTTGAGCGCCTTCGTCTCGGGCGCGAGCTCTTGCTCCGCGATCTTGAGTTGGCGTCGGAGCTCGCCCGCGAGCCCGCGCGACGACGAGATGCCGAGCTTGCAGGTGTCGGTGCCCGGGCAAGAGGTGATGTCGGTGACGCCGTCGGCGCCGGCTTCGCCCAACCCCACCGCCGAGAGCTCGGCGTAGAGCGCGGGCAGGTCGCCGTTCGGCACCCAGCGGAACATCAGGTTCTGCTCGACGGTGGTGCGCAGGGTGTCCCCGGTGTAGCGACGCATGATGTTCGCTACCGCGCGGCCCTGCAGCGGCGAGAAGTCTCCGAGCGGCAGCGTGATCTTGGCCGTCGAATAGCCCGCTTGGCTCTGCGGCCTCACGTTCGACGCGAGCCAGGCGTCGAAGCCGGGCGGACGCTCGGAGCCGAGCTCGCTCGCCGGCTTGAGCGGCTTCTCGTCCGTGGCGTGCAGGTCCTCGAGGAACGCCGTCCAGCGCGGATCGGGGCGGAGCTTGGTGCGCTCCTCGAACACCAGGCGCTTGAACTCCTCGAGCCCCAGCTTCTTGACCAGGAACTTGATGCGCGCCTTCGAGCGGTTCTCGCGCTCGCCGAGGCGGGCGAACACGCGCGCCACCGCCTGCGACATCGGCAGCAGCTCTTCTTCGGGCAAGAAGTCAGCGATCAGCGCGGCCGGGTACGGCACCGACCCGAGGCCGCCGCCGACGTAGAACTCGAAGCCGCGCTTACCGCCTTCGACCTTCGCGATGCCGCCGATGTCGTGGAAGTTCACCAAGCCGCAGGCCTCGCTCTTGCAGCCCGAGAACGCCAGCTTCACCTTGCGCCCGAAATCCTGCGTGTCGTCGTGCCCCAGCAAGAAGAACGTGATGGCGTGGGCGTACGGCGTCACGTCGAACGTCTCGGTGCTGCACACGCCGGCGTACGGGCACGCCGTCACGTTACGCACGGAGTTGCCGCACGCTTCACGGGTCGTCACGCCCACCGCGGCCAGGCGCCGCATCAAGTCGGGCGTGTCCTCGATGTGCACGAAGTGGAGCTGAATGTCCTGACGCGTCGTTACGTGCAGGATTTGGTCCGAGTACTCTTCCGCCAGGTCGCAGAGCACATCCATCTGCGCCGCGCTCATCTTCCCGTAAGGAATCTTGATGCGCATCATGCCGGGGGCGTCCCAGTAGGTGACGGGGCCCTTCGTCAGCTCACCGTTCGGGAACTTGAGCTGCTGCGTCTTCTCGCCGTCGTGGCGCTGACCGTTGTCGTAGCGCTGACCGTAAATGCCGCGACGCAGGCGCGTCTCAGCGAACATCTTTTCTTCGAATTTGCCCTTCTTGCGCAGCTCGATCTGCGTTTCGAAGACGTCGATTTCGCGCGCCCAGTCTTCGCGCATCCGGCCGCTTAGACGTTCTTTCCAGGTCTGGCTCTGCGTACTCTGAGACATGAGGGGGCCGGGACAATACTCCCATTTTCCGGTGCGACAACTGGGGAATGGGTGGGTGAGCGTCGGCCCGCACACCGATTGCCCGCGTTAACTTGCGATTATTACGAGACTTTATGCAGGTGAGGGGCGCTCATGCTAGGACGCGCGTCACACCGATGCGTTACGCGCGCGCGCTGATCCCGACGCTCAAGGAGGCCCCGGCCGATGCCTCCAGCGTCAGCCACGCGCTCCTGCTCCGCGGCGGCTATGCCCGGCGCGTCGGCGCTGGGATCTATTCGTACCTGCCGCTCGGCGTGCGTGTGCTGCGAAAGATCGAGCGCATCGTCCGGGAAGAGCTCGACGCCGTGGGGGCGCTCGAGCTGCTGCTCCCCGCGCTGTTGCCGGCAGAGTATTTCAAAGAAACGGGCCGCTGGCAGGCCTATGGCGACGTTCTCTTGCGCGTCAAAGATCGCAGAGGCGGCGACTACCACCTGGGCCCCACCCACGAAGAGATCGTGACGGATTTGGCGCGGCGCGAGATCCAGAGCTACCGCGACCTACCCAAGAACCTCTATCAAATCCAGACCAAGTACCGCGACGAGCCGAGGCCGCGCGGAGGACTCCTCCGTAGCCGCGAGTTCATCATGAAAGATGCGTACTCTTTCGACGTCGACGCCGCTCGGGCGGCGGAGAGCTACGCCGTGATGCGCGCCGCCTACCAGCGCATCTTCGCTCGTCTCGGCTTCGACTACCGCATCGTGAGCGCCGACGCCGGCTCGATCGGCGGCTCACGCAGCGAGGAATTTCAGGCGCTCGTCCCGAGCGGCGAAGATCGGCTGGCGGCCTGCTTGCAGTGTCCGTACGCAGCCAACCTGGAGGTCGCCACCAGCCCGCCCTACCCGCGACGAGGCCCGAGCCTCGAGGAGCTCCCGCCCGCCGAGCGGCTCCACACACCAGGCCGCGGCTCGATCGCCGACGTGGTGGCGCTGACGGGGCTGCCCGTCACGAGCTTCTTGAAGAGCCTGATCTACGTGGCGGGCGCAGAGCTGGTGCTGGCGGTCGTGCGCGGGGACCACGAAGTGAGCGAGGTGAAGCTCTCGCGAGCCCTGGGCGTCGACGAAGTGCACCTGGCGAGCGCCGAGGACGTGAAGCGCGTCACGTCGGCGGCCGTCGGTTTCGCCGGCCCCGTCGGCTTCGCGGGCAAGGTGTTCGTCGATCGCGACGCCGCCAGCGTCGCGGACGGCGTTACGGGCGCCAACGTCACTGATTATCACCTGGTGCACGTCGCCTATGGCCGTGACTTCGACGGCGTCGTGGCCGACATCCGCAGCGTGGTGGACGGCGACTTGTGTCCCGAGTGCGGGGCATCACTCCAGCTGCTGCGCGGCACCGAGGTCGGGCACATCTTTTTGCTCGGCACCAAGTACTCCGAGGCGATGAACGCCACCTACCTCGACGCCCAGGGCGCGCCGCAGCTCCTGGTCATGGGCTGCTATGGCATCGGCGTCTCGCGGCTGCTCGCCGCGCTCGTGGAGCAGCACCATGATGCGCAGGGCATCGCGTTCCCGCTCGCGGTAGCGCCCTACCACGTGGCGGTCGTCCCGATCGGGACGGACTCGGCCGTAGCGAGCGCGACGGCCGAGCTCGAACGAGAGCTCGAGGCTCATGGGCTCGAGGTGCTGGTCGATGATCGCGACGAGCGCGCCGGCGTGAAGTTCAAAGACGCCGACTTGCTCGGCATTCCGCTGCGGCTCACCATCTCTCCGAAGACGCTGGAGAGCGGCAGTATCGAGCTGAAGCAGCGGCGCGACGGCGCCAAGCAGGGCCAGGTCATCGCGCTCTCGGGCGCGGCCACGAGGATTCACCAGCTGGTGCAGCGGGCGCTCGGCGCCTCGACTGCCGGCGAGGCAGCATGAGCGAACGTAAAGACAAGAAGACGACCTCCACCGACGCCGTTCACGCCGGCATCGAGCGCGGACGGGCGCATCACACCCTCACCCCATCCATCGCGCAGACCGCGACCTACACGTTCGAGAACACGGCGACGCTCGAGCGCTACATGCGCGGCGAGGATCCGGATCCAGAGCGCGAAGAGTACGGCCGCTACGGTAACCCCACCGTGCGCGAGCTGGAGCTGCGCGTCGCCGCCCTCGAAGGCGCGGAAGACTGCGTGGCTTTCTCGAGCGGCATGGCCGCGACCAGCACCGCGTTGCTATCGCTGCTCAAATCCGGCGACCACGTCGTGTTGTTCCGCGACTGCTACCGGCGCACGCGCCAGTTCGTGACGCAAACGCTCAGTCGCTTCGGCATCGAGCACACCGTGATCGACGCGGGCGACCTGACCGCGATGGAAGCCGCGCTGCGTCCCAACACGCGCCTCGTCGTCACCGAGTCGCCCACCAACCCGCTGAACTACTGCGTCGATCTCGAGAAGCTCGCCGCGGTCGTCAAGGCCAAGGGTCGCATCCGCACGCTCGTCGACTCGACCTTCGCGACCCCGGTGAACTCCAAACCCCTCTCGCTAGGCATCGACCTCGTGCTGCACAGCGCGACGAAATACCTGTCGGGCCACAACGACGTTTTGGGCGGGGTCGTGGCAGGGCCGGCGCACATCATCTCGCTGCTGCGAGATACGCGCGGCATCGTCGGGTCCGTTTTGGACCCGCATGCGGCGTTCTTGATCATGCGAGGCATGAAGACCCTGGCGCTCCGAGTCGAACGTCAGAGCCAGAGCGCGCTGGCGCTGGCGAAGCTGCTGGAGCGCCACCCGAAAGTAGAGAGCGTGCATTACCCGCTCCTCGAAAGTCACCCGTCGTTCGCGATCGCCAGCACGCAAATGCGCGGCGGGGGCGCGGTGGTCAGCTTTGTCGTCCGCGGGGGGCGCGCCGCAGCGTCGCGCGTCGTCGATGCCGCGCGTATCCCGCAAATTGCGGCTTCGCTCGGCGGCGTCGAGAGCCTGATCGAGCAGCCTGCCATCATGAGCTTCTTCGAGCTCAGCGATGAAGAGTTGTCCAAGATTGGTATCAATCCCGCTTTGATACGGCTGTCTGTGGGCGTGGAGGAAACCGACGACTTGATTGAGGATATTTCTCGCGCGCTCGAAAGCGCCTGACGGCGGCGCGGGCGCCCGATCCAAGTCGGAGCGCCTTCCAGCCGCGTCACACATCGCCACGTTCGCCAAAAATTTTGGCGACGATCGTCGGAGCGCCTCCCACATACTGCTCGCGCTCGGCCGCAAGTCGAGCTAGGTTGCAATGTGGGAGCAGCAACGAGGGGCACGAGGATATCGTGACGCACCGACTCAGAAGCTGGTTTTTGCGAGGAGTGCTGGAGGCGCTGGAACGCCAATACGGTACTTCTGCGCTCGCCCTGCTGAGCGCGAAGGTGCCGCGACGCCTGCTCCCGCACGCCTCGCTCGAGCGCCTGCGTGCGAGCGCCGCCCTCGACACCATCCTGCTCGATGACGGCGAGGAGCTGCTGCTGTTCCTCGACACGCTGCTGGGCGACGGCGGCGGAAGGGTGCTGGAGGGCGTCGGTCAAGAGCTGGCGGCTCGTGCCCTCAACCAGGGCGGCGTCGCCAAGTATGGGGACCTGCACGGGACAGTCGCGCGCTTGCAGGCGTTCTTGGATCATCCCTTCGTCGATACGCCGACGCTGTTCGAGCTCAAGCGCACCGATTTGGGCTTCACGCTCGTGGTGGGCGTGGCGGGGCGGCCGCGCGCCACCCGCGTGCTCCGTCACCTCGCCGTAGGCGCGGTCACGGCCGCGGAGCGCTCCGCGCGCGAAGGAACGGGCGGGCTCAAGCTCTCTTCCGACCTGCTCGCAGACCGCGCGACGCTGCTCGTGAGCTATCAGCGCACAGAGCCCCCGCCGCGCTTCGGTAGTGACGCGCCGTCCACCTCCGTGCGGCGTACCACGCACTCGTTTCGGCCGCCTTCGCTCAGCGAAGAGGTCGAGCGCATCTTGTCTTCGCACCGCAGCCAGGGCGGCTACGTTCCGAGCGGCACACCCGTGCCGCCGTCGTACCGCAGCACGCAGCCGCCTCCAGAGCGGACCTCGGAGGTGCAGCCCGTGGCCAAACGAGCGTCGGAGATCCCTCCGGTCGTGGCGCGCACGTCCGAAGTACAGGCCGTCGCCGGCCGCGCCTCGCGCGCCGATGCAGAGCGCCCGGCCTTGCTTCCCGGTGAGCTGAAGCGCAGCAGCAAGGGCTGAGCGTTGCGCCGGATTGCGTGCGGTCTCGCCTTCACCTGGCTGGGTTGCGCCTCCGCGGCGCCACCGGCGCTGCCCCAGCCTCAGGCAGCCACGCCCGGCGCAGCCTGGTTTGCGGCAACGCCGGAGGCGGCCCGAGACCTCACGTCACCGCTGCACTCCCCGCCAGCGGCGCCCCCGCCCGCTCCCTCGATGGCGGAGCCGCCGGGTGACATGGCGGGCCTTTCCCTGCCGGCGATTTCCCAGGGCGACATCGGCCAGAGCGGTCCGATCGAGCTCATCGCGGCGTCGAGCAGCGCGTCGTGGGTCGCGCTCTGCGAAGGCGAGCCGGCGATAGCGAAGCTGGTGCTGGGCGCCGGCGCAGGTGAGGTCATCGACTCGTTCGAGGCCGCGGACGAGAGCGGCCGCTACGTGATCGTCACCCGCGCGGGCACCACGCAGCTGATCGACGCAGTCTCCGGCGCGCGCACGGACTTGAGCGCGCTCGGCGCCGACCTACGCCGCGAACGCGCCGACTACGCGCCACACCGCGCCCTCAGCTTCGACCGAGCGGGCCGCCAGCTGGCGTACCTGCGCGGCCGCGCCAAGCAAGAGCTCGTCGTGCGCGATCTGGAGGGGGCGGGCGAGCGAACGTTCCCCGTCGGCGCGGGCGAGATTTTTCGACTCCAGCACAGCGCCGACGGCCGCTACATCGAGCTCTACGCGCTGCGCGACGACACGAACGGCAACGGCAAGCTCGACTGGCCGGTGCCGGTCGAGGCGACCCCGCGTCCTTGCCGCGCCAAACCAGTGCCGCAATTTCGGAGCTTTGGCCATCAAGGCCGCGGCGACACGCCGACTCGCGCCGTCCTCGATCTCAAGTCCGGCAAGCTGCGCGATGTGCCCGATCTGGTGACGACGCTCGGTAGCAGCCTGCTCGTGCGCGCCGCTGACGGCAGCCTGCAGCTCGACGTGGAGGGCAAGCGGCAGGCGCTCGTGCCGACGAGCTGCGCCGCGCGCGTGGTCTTCGCCGACGCGGACCGGGGCTCCGTGCTGGCGACCTGCCAGCCGCCGAAGAAGAAGAAAGGCAAGAGCGCGCCGCCTCCCAGCGGCAAGGCGGAGCTGTGGCTGTTCGCCCCCGGGCTCGCGAAAAACCTGCAGGTCGAGCTCTACGAAACGGCGGTCGATCGCGCCGCGACCACGGGCTCGCGGCTGGTCGCGGTCTACCCCGGCAGCGCCAGCGCGCTCTTGGATCTGGAGCGCCGCGAGCTGCTGCCGCTGCCCGCGGGCTCACGCGTGCTCACGACCGTCGGCACGCGCGCTCTCGTCTGGCGCAACCACGACCTGTACCTGTTCGACGTGACCTCGAGGGCCGAGGAGCCGCTCGCGCGAGGTGTCAGCAAGAGCCCGGAGCTGCTGCGCGCTGGCAGCACGGTGCTGCTCACCCCGTTCGTGGTGCTCGGCGCGGCCGGTCCCGCCCTCCAAGCCCCGCTGGGCGCGCTCGCGGTTTCGGTCAGCGGGCACGCGCTGGTGCCGGCGTCCAACGAAGCCGCGACTGGCCAAGCGACCAGCGACGCGCTGCGCGGCCCCTTGCACTGGGTCGATGCTAGGCTCCCGCCCCCCGATGGACCTCCTCACTGATCTCGAATTTCGCGGCCAGCTTTACCAGCAGACCGACGCGGAGGGGCTCAAGCAGCACCTCGCGGCGCCGCGCAAGGTCTACGCCGGGTTCGATCCGACGAAAGACTCGCTGACCATCGGCAACCTCGTGCAGATCCTGCTGCTGCGTCGCTTCCAGCAGGCGGGCCACACGCCGGTGGTGGTGATGGGCGGAGGCACGGGCATGATTGGCGATCCATCCGGCAAGGAAGCCGAGCGCCAGATCCTGACCCCTGAGCAGGTCGCGCTGAACGTCGCCGGTCAACGCAAGAGCTTCGAGCGCTTGCTCAGCTTCGATGGGCCGAACGCCGCGCAGCTGGTGAACAACGCCGATTGGCTCGGCAAGCTGGGCTTCATCGAAGCGCTGCGTGACGTGGGCAAGCACTTCTCGGTCAACATGATGATCCAGAAAGATAGCGTGCGCGAGCGCCTGCACAACCGCGATCAGGGCATCAGCTACACCGAGTTTTCGTACATGCTGCTCCAGGCCTACGATTTTTCGTACCTGTTTCAGCACCACGGCGTGACGGTCCAGGCCGCGGGCTCCGATCAGTGGGGGAACATCGTGGCCGGCGTCGACTTGATCCGGCGCACTCGGCAGCAAGAGGCCTTCGGTCTCACCACGCCACTCGTGACCAAGGCCGACGGCGGCAAGTTCGGCAAGACCGAGAGCGGAGCGATCTGGCTTTCCCCCGAGCGCACGTCGCCCTACGCATTCTACCAATTCTGGGTGAACGCTGCCGACGCGGACGTGTCCAAGTTCCTACGCACCTTCACCTTCTTTTCCCACGAAGAAATCTCGAATCTAGAGGCCGAGCACGCGGGAAATCCCGGCGCGCGTGCGGCACAGCGCGCGCTCGCTCAGCACATGACCGAGCTGCTGCACGGCGCCGAAGGCCTGTCGCAAGCGCAGAAGACGACCGAGGCGCTGTTCTCCGGCAACGTCGCCGAGCTCTCGAGAGCCACGATCGCCGAGCTGTTCGGGGCTGCTCCCTCTGCGTCGCTACCCAAAGCCCGGCTCGAGGGTGAGGGCTACTCCGCGGTCGACCTGCTCGTCGACGGGCAGATCGTCAAGAGTAAGCGTGAAGCACGCGAGTTCTTGAGCAACGGCGCGATCTTGATCAACGGCCGCGCCCCCGGCGTGGACACGCGCATCGGTGTCGATTGGCTACTGCACGGTGAAGTGCTGCTCATCCGGCGCGGCCGCAAGAACTGGCACGTAGCGCGCTTCGCTTGAGGCGCGCCCGTGCGGGCCGCTACTCGAGCACGAACTCAGCGAAGTCAGCGCTGCTCACGCTGCCAGTCTGGTCACCGTCGCTCATCAGGCCGACGCCGAAGAAATCAGGCACGGCGGCGTTGGCGTCGCCGCCTTCGAAGTGCTTGCGAAACTCCGCGCGCAAATCGAGCTCGACGCTGCGCCACTCGTTCAACGGCGCGCCCGATTCGACGATGACCGTGTCCTGCGCCAAGAAAGGATTGCGCTTCTTGTCACACACCGCGCCGGCCGCCCCCACCGCGCTCCACACGTACTTCAGCGTGTAGTAGCGGAGACCACGTTTCCACGACACGTAGACGACGGCGGCAGAGTCACCCTTGCCGGCTTTGCACTCATCACCCCCATGGGGCAACGACACGGCGCGCCACTTCCAGCGCAGCTTCGCGGCGCGCGCCTGATAGTCCTTGGCCGCATAACCCACGACGGCCGTTTTCATGCCTGGCTCGTAGCGGCTGTGCACGTGGACCGGCGGCCCCTGCACGACCCGGTAGTAGTTCACGGGGCCGCTGGTGCGTTCGACGAGCCTGAAATCGACGACTGGCATGGCCCACGGGCGCGGAGGAGACGCGCTGGTGCCTCCCGCCAGCAGCGCGGCCGCGAGCCCGAGCGCTCCGGCCGACCATGCACGCTTCCGAGCCACCTGTGATGGATGGGGCCGGCCCCACGAACGTCAAGCCTTGCACCGCGCCCGCCGCCAGCGCACGACGGCTCATGGCGAAGCCCAAGCGTTACGTCGCGTTCCTACGGGGCGTGAGCCCCATGAACGCGAAGATGCCCGAGCTGAAAAAGGCCTTCGAGCTGGCCGGCTTCACGGACGTAAAGACCGTCCTCTCCAGCGGAAATGTCTGCTTCACCAGCTCGCCCGCCAAGCCAGAGACCCTCGCTCGCAAGTGCGAGGCCGCCATGAAGGAACACCTCGGCAAGTCGTTCTTCACGCTAGTCCGCTCCGTCGACACGCTCAGCCAGCTCGTCGAAAGCGGCCCCTACGCCGCTTTCCGGCTCAAACCCGGCGCCAAGTGCGTCGTCACCTTCCTCGACGCCGCGCCTTCCCCCAAGCCCAAGCTCCCCATCGAGCACGACGGTGCCCACATCCTCGCCCTCCGAGGCACCGAAGTCTTCACGGCCTACGCCCCCAGCCCCAAGGGCCCCGTCTTCATGACCCTGCTGCAGCGCACCTTCGGCAAGGACATCACGACGCGCACGTGGGACACGTTGGTGAAGTGTCTCAGGTAGGGGAGCGGTCAGCGGTCGGAGAGACGTCAGTGGTCAGTAGTCGATCGCGATCGCGATCGCGTAGGTCGATCGCGATCGCGCTTCGAGGCTCACTTTCGCGTGAGCCGCCACAGCATGGCGACGATGCGCCCGAGCAGAGCCTCCGCCTTCGCGCAATCCGCCTCCGGCAGGTAGCCCCACTGCCGCGCAACGCGAAGCGCCATCAGCGACTCATTGGCGCTACCCGCCGCCGAGAAGAAGCGAGCTCGCTGGTTGCCCGGATCCGATAGGTCAGCTTCGCCGATGTTCAACGCCACGCTCGTCGCCGCGCGAACGAGCTGATCCGCCAAGCTCCGATCCTTGGCTCGAATCCGCGGCACCAAAGGCCGCAATTCCCCGATCAACTCCAAGCTCACTTCACTAACTTGCAACATAGGCACCTTTCCGACTCGCTCATGGCGAGCCAGCCGCCCCCGGCCTGCGCGCGCAGGCTGGGTCCAGGGCGCGACCGCAGGTCGCGTGGCGCGCAGCGCCAGCGCAGCCCCTGGACCCAGCCGAGCACGCCGGCACAATCAAAAAGCACGAGCCCCCTCACTGCCGTCGCGGTCAGCAGTCAGCGGTAGCAAGGATCGGTCGCGGTCGCGGTCGCGGTCGCGGTCGCGTAGGTCGTTCGCGCTCGCGTTCGCGTTCGCGTTCACGGTCGCGTAGGTCGTTCGCGCTCGCGCTCGCGCCCGCGTTCGCTTTCCCCTCCCTCGCGGGCGGAGCCCGCGTTTGGGAGGGGCCGCCCGCGCGCAGCCGCAGGCGAGCACGGACGGGGGGTGGGCACCCCCAACGAAGACGGGCGGCGCTTTCGCACCGCCCGCTTCGCCGTGGAGCGCCGCTCCGCTACGGAACGACGGGCGGGATGACGCCCTTGCTGCGTGCTGTCTCGCAGCCGCGCGCCACGCCGGTGTTGCCTTCGTCGGTCTTCACGATCTTGAAGTCGACGCGGCGGTTCTTCTCCCAAGCGACCGGGTTGGACGCGGAGTCAATCGGGCAGTACTCGCCGTAGCCCTGCGAGACGAGCCGCTTGGTAGCGACGCCGCGCTGCTGCAGGGCCGCCATCACGGCCGCCGCGCGCAACTTGGTGAGGTTCAAGTTGTGCTCGTCGCTCGAGCGCTCGTCAGCGTGACCGGCGACCTCCATGACCAAGAACTCGGGGTGACCCTTCATGGTCGCCGCCACCGCGTCCAAGATCTCGTTCGACTGCGGCAGGATCTTGGCGCTGTTCGTCTCGAACTGCACCTTCTCGAGGATGACGATGTCGCTACCTTCGATGATGACCTTGCCCTTGTCGGGGCAGCCGTCTTCGTCTTGGAACCCGTTGTACGTCTCGGGATCGTTCGGGCACTTGTCCCTCACGTCCGGGATCTGATCCTTGTCATTGTCGGGATCAGGGCAGCCGTCTTCGTCCTCGAACCCGTCCTTGTCCTCGGCGTCGTCGGGGCAGCTGTCTTCTTTGTCCGGGATTCCGTCCTTGTCGTTGTCGTGCTCGGGGCAGCCGTCTTCGTCCTCGAAGCCGTCCTTGTCTTCCGGATCGTCGGGGCACTTGTCCTTCGAGTCGGGGATGCCGTCGCCGTCGCGGTCGCCTTCGCGGCTGGCCTCGGGGCAGCCGTCATCGTCGCGGTCGCCATCGCGATCTTCGGCGATGTTGGGGCAGCGATCGTCGACGTCCAGGATGCCGTCGTTGTCGTTGTCGGGATCGGGGCAGCCGTCGCCGTCTTGAAAGCCGTCGAAGTCCTCGGGCTCGTCGGGGCACTGATCCTGATCGTCTTTGTAGCCATCGCCGTCGCGATCGCCGATCGACGGCTCGAACACGAAGCCCAAGATCAAGCGAACGTCAGCGGCCTCGAAGCCCTTGGACCAAGCGCGACTGCCGCCGCCCATCATCAGGTAGCTGTTGCGCTCGACGAACAGCTTGATGCCGCCCACGACCTCTTGCGACAGCTTTTGCTTGCTGTCGGAGTCGCCACCCAGCTGGTAGCTGCCGTAGGTTTCGGCCACGAGGTCCAGCGCGTCGAGCACCCGGTAGGAGAGGCCGAGGCTGAACGTGCCCAGGTTCGAGCCCTCGAAATTGCCCTCTTTGAGCTGGTACTGATCCGGCGACTGCGGCGAGAAGCCGAACTTTGCGTCCTTGCCGGTGTGGCCGCGGTAACCGACGTTCAAGCCCACGCGAAACGCGCGCGTGGAGCCGAAGTGATTATCGACCACCAGCTGCGGCCAGTACCAAAACCCGGGGTCCGCGCCCAAATCGCGCGGCGCGCCGGCGACGGGAATACCGGCCTGAATAACGGCCGCGAGCCCCACCGTGCGGTCGACGCGCGTGAGCCGGAACTTACCGTGAAGCGCGATGTTCGAGATCTTCTGGGCGTCGAGCGGCGCCGAGTTGTAGGTGTTGCCGGACGGGCCGATGCCGTAAGCGGCGTCGCCCGTCATGAGCACGACCGGGATCGAGATGCCGACCACGCCGATGTTGGCGATGCCGTAGTTGAAGCCGAACGTGCCTTGAATCGAGTGGGGAACGAGCGCGGTAACGCCGGTGCCGTCTTCGTCGTCGGCGACGACGCATTTCTCGTCGATGCACTCCGGCTCGTCGGGCTCGCTCGGGTTGTCACCGTTTGGAACACGATCGGCGCGCGTGCGCATCAAGTTGCGGCCGTAGTCGAGCACGAGGCCGAAGCTCAGGTTCTTGGCGCCCAAGATGTCGGAGCCGTTGACCGAGAAGAAGCCCTTGGAGTCGACGGCGGGTCGGAACAAATGAGTGTCGAGGCCGTCGCCGTTGCCGGAAGGTGCACGCTCTTGCGCGGACGCGGCGGCGGGCAAGCCGAGGATGGCCGCGACTATTGCCGCCGTGCTCGTCTTCGCTCCCCAGCGTTCGAACGCTTTCAGCATCCTGTTCGTTTCCATATTCATTAGGCAGTGTGGTCAGAGCGAGGTAAGGGGGATCGAGTCTCCCCGCGCACGAGACAGCCACGCAGAAAACCTGGCAAATCCAGCGTTTGTGCACGCTAGCATCGCCAAAATTGGCGTGTCAACGTAGGGTACGGTCGCTTCCTCACATGGGTGTTTTCCAGGGTCTCTGGCAAGCTTCACGCCGCGTCGTCTACATGGCGAGCACGATGGCGAGCGCGCTCATCACGCTGTCGTCGAGCATCTCGCGCGCGGAGCCGGTGACGCTTTCGGGGACATGGACGGCGAGCCCGCTGGCGGTGAGCTGGCAGCTCGGCGACTGGGGCAAGGCCTGCGGACCGGCTCCGAGCGGAGGCGGTGAAGGCGGCGGCACCGTCAACATCGTCCAAGGCAAGAACGAGCTCACCATCTCCGGTGCGGGTCGCACCTACACGACAGGTGAATGCTGGGAGCGATATCCCGGCATCCAGCGCATCAGTCACAGCGCTTCCGCGCGGAGCTTCCAGAATGTGTGCAAGACCGCCGCCAGCGACCCGCGGCAAGCGAAGCTGGTCACCACCATCAGCGCCAGCGATAGCCGCATCGACTTCGACGAAACGGGCCAGTACCAGTTCGTGATCGAGGGCCAAAACTGCACCGCGAGCGTGCGGCGCACCCGCAGTTACACGCTGGTTTCGCGGCTCGGCGACGAGCGAGCTCCCGCCGCTGCACCCAGCACGAGCGCCGCCCCGCCGAAACCGGCCAGTCGCCCCGCAGGCGCCTGCGACAACACGGGCTTGCCCGAGCGGCTCGAGGTGCGCCCTTCGCGCAAGCTCATGCGGCCCGGCGAGTCGTTCGAGTTTCGCACGACGGTGGTCGATGCTCGCGGCTGTGCGCTGCCGGTCACACCGACGTGGCGGGTCATTGGCGGCACGAGCGCGCTCAGGGTGACCGGTCCCGGCAAGGTCACGGCCAACCCCGCCGCCGCGGAGAGCGAAGTGACCCTCGAGGTCACGCTGGGTGACCGCTCGGTGCGCGTCGAGGTCGAGATTGCCTCGAAAGACCGCTACGACGCGCTGCTGAGAGCGCAGGGCCTCGACGAGAAGGGCGAGTCGAGGGAGGCGGCCGAGCTGCGCGTCGCCTCCGAGTCGCTCGGCGCGCGCGAGGTGGTGGCCCGCGACGAAGCCCCGGAGAAGACGCGCTGGTTCGTGGCCATCGCGGGCGCGGCGGCGGTGCTGCTCGGCATTTTGGGCGTGCTGCTCCTGCGTCGCGGCCGCAGCGCGGGGCCGCTTGCGGCCGAAGAGGTTGCGCGGCCGCAAGCGACGGCGGCGCCGCCGACGACGACCAGGGTTTGCCCCACCTGTCGCGAGGACTTCCCGGCCGAGGCCGAGTTTTGCCCGAACGACGGCAACCGCCTGGTGCCGGCCGGAGCGCTCGCGACGGGCCCCGGTGGCTCGGTTTGCCCCGTTTGTGGTCGAGGCTTCAATCCAGGGACGACGACTTGTCCCGAGCACCATGAGGAGCTGATTCCAGCAGCGGCCTACGCCGCGTCGCGGCCGCTGAGCGCTGCGATCACGCGCACCATCTGCCCCGTGTGCGGCACGCAGTTCTCGGGCGGAACACGCTTCTGCGGCGAGTGCGGCTGCAGCGTCGTGCCCATCAACTGACTGGGGCCGAGAGCGCGAACCGTTTCAGTGCCAGCATTGCTTTCGCGCTTCGTTACAAGCCTGCGCCGCGCAGCAGCTCAGCGTGCCTTCATCGGTAGCCGTAGAGAGTCCTGCACGCCGTCGCAATTTTCCCGGGATTTGCGGCATGACGCACTGCGCACGGAGGTGTTGAGGGCCGAGGCGAAAACCCCACAATTCAAGGCAAATTCTGAAGAGAGTTGCTACAGTCCCGCCCGCGATGAAAGTCACCTGCCAGGCGTGCAGCGCGCAGTACACGATCGCCGACGACAAAGTTAAGGGCAGGAAAGTCAAGATACGCTGCAAGGCGTGCCAGACCCCGATCGTCGTGGATGGCCAGAATCCCCCTCCCGAAGCGTTCGGCTCCGGCAACTCCGAGGCACCGCCCTCGCTCGATCCGTTCGCACCGGAAACCGCCATGTCGGCTGACGCTGACGTGTGGAACGTCAACCTGAGCGATACCGACTCGCGCACGATGACGACCGCTGAGGTCATCGAGGCATTTCGGAACGGCGTCGTCACGACCGATGCGTACGTCTGGAAAGACGGCATGGGCGACTGGGTGCCGATCATGGACTGCGTCGAGCTGGCGCCGCTCCTGCAGGGCCCGACCGATCCGCCCGCGCCCGTCGCGGGTCAAACTCCGCTCGCGCCCGCGGTGGCGGCCGGCCCCGCGAAGGTGGGAGGCGTACCGATGCTGTCCGGCACCGGCGGCGGTGCCGCCGCGCGCACCGCCAGCGCCAAGGTCGCGCCGAGCGCCGATCTGTTCGGCGACATCGACGTGGCGGGCAGCGAGGACGTAGAGCTCGCGACGAGCGCGCGCGCCGTACCGATCGCCCCCGGCGCGACGGCGTACGACGACAAGCCCACGGGAGCGCGCAACGAAAACTCGGTGCTGTTCTCGCTCGACGCCATGAAGGCGGGTTTCGTTGGCGGCGCCCCTGCTCCGGCAGACAAGAGCAAGCCGTCCGCGCCGACCCCGGGAGCCGCGCGGCCGACCCAGCCTTCGAACCCGGATGATCCGTTCGGAATGGGAGCGAGCGGCGGCGGTCTGGCTGGTCTCGGCTCCGGCGGTAGCCCGCTCTTCAACTTGAGCGACAATCAGGCGCTGCTGACCGCGCCGCCCCCCCCCGAGCCCAAGCCCATCGCCGTCCCCGCGTTCAGCCCCGCAGCAGCGAGCGCTGGTCCGGGCGGGATGGATAAGAAGACGAAGCAGCTCGTGATGTTCGGAGGCATCGGCGCAGGCGCGCTCATCCTTCTGCTCGCGAGCATGCTGATCTTCGGCGGCAGCAGCGACGACGCGACGGACGAAGCTGCGAAGCTGGCGGCCTCCGCGGAGGCGGGCGACAAGCGCGATAGCAAGAACGACAAGAAGGACGACGAGCCGAAGAAAGAGGAGGCCAAGCCGGAGGAGAAGAAAGAGGAGCCGGCTCCCGCAGCCTCGACCCCACCCGCTGAAGAGAAGAAGGCCGAAGAGAAGGCCACTCCCAAGCCCGACACGGGGAAATCGTCGGGGCCATCTTCGGCGAAGGACTCGAAGAAAGAGGAGCCAGCTGCGCCCGGCCCGAGCACGGCGCCTCCCTTCAGCAAGGCCTCCGCGATCTCCGCGTTGGGTGCGGCCGCATCACAAGCCGGCGGCTGCAAGAAGGCAGGCGGCCCCAAGGGCACAGGCAAGGTGCAAGTCACGTTCGCGCCGAGCGGACGCGTCACGAGCGCTACCGTGATGGGCTCCCCCTTCGCCGGCACAGCGGTGGGAGGCTGCGTCGCGGGCATGTTCCGCCGCGCCAAGGTGCCGGCGTTCTCCGGTAACCCGGTGACCGTCTCCAAGAGCTTCGCGATCAACTGAAGCTGAGAGCGCGCGGCCAGGCGCGTCGTCGATCGCGGATTTCGACGCGCCACCGGCAGCGGAAAAAGTCGGTCATCTGGCGAAAACCGCCGCCCCCCGGTGCTAGATCCCGGGGGGCATCCGTGATTCGCATCGAAGGCATTCAAAAGCGTTACGGCCGCGGCGAGGCGGCGGTGCAGGTGCTGCGCGACGTGAGCCTGCACGTGGAGGCCGGCGAGCTGGTGTCGATCATGGGCTCGTCGGGCTCCGGCAAGTCGACGCTGCTCAACATTCTGGGCATCCTCGACGACTACGATCAGGGCTCCTACCACCTCGATGGCAAGCTCATCCGCCATTTGAGCGAGCGTGAAGCCGCCCACTACCGAAACCGCCTGATCGGCTTCGTCTTCCAGTCGTTCAACCTGCTGGGCTTCAAGACCGCGCAGGAGAACGTGGCGCTGCCGCTCTACTACCAGGGCGTCTCCCGGCGTGCTCGCAACAAACTCGCGCTCGAGTACCTCGAACGCGTCGGCCTGGGCCCACGCGCCGATCACCTACCGTCGCAGCTCTCGGGCGGTGAGCGGCAGCGGGTGGCGGTGGCGCGCGCCCTCATCACCAAGCCGAAGCTGCTGCTCGCCGACGAGCCAACGGGCGCGCTCGACACCGCGACGTCGTATCAGCTGATGGACTTGCTGCGCGAGATCAACGCGCAGGGGATGACGGTGGTCGTGGTCACGCACGAGCATGACATCGCCGACATGACGTCGCGCACGATCCGCTTGAAGGACGGGCGGGTGGAGTCGCCGAGCGCATGATCGAGGCCGCCCTCGAGCTGTGGGACGTACTGACCCGCAACAAGCTGCGGACGACGCTCACGGGGCTGTCGGTAGCGTGGGGCGTCTTCATGCTCGTGGTGCTCCTGGGAGCGGGAAGCGGCCTGGAAAACGGCGCCAATTGGGAGTTCCGCGACGACGCCCAGAACTCGATCTGGCTGAGCGGCGGGAAGACCTCGATCCCGCACGCAGGCCGCAGCCCAGGCCGGCCGATTCTGTTCAAGAACCGAGACGCCGAGGCGCTGGAGCGCGAGATAGCCGACATCGAGCACCTCACGGGTCGCTTCTACCTGTGGGGCGAGTTCAGCGTGACGTACGGCGCCAAGCGCTCGTCGTTCAACATCATGGGAGTTCACCCCGACCACCGCTACCTCGAGAAGACCGAGATGACACGCGGGCGCTACTTGAACGACGCCGATCAGAAAGAGCGCCGGAAGGTGGCGGTGATCGGCAGCAAGGTGCGCGAGATTCTGTTCGGTGCGCGCGATCCGATCGGTGAATACGTCAACATTCGCGGGCTCGCCTACAAGGTCGTGGGCGAGTTCGAGGACGTAGGCGGTGAGAACGAGCTACGCAAGATCTACGTACCGCTGAGCACCGCTCAGCTCGTCTACAATCAACCCGAGATCATTCACCAGCTGATCTTCACGGTCGGCGACGCGACGGTCGAGCGCAGTCAGAAGATGGCCCAGGCTGCCCGCGCCGTGATGGCGCAGAGCCACGGCTTCGCGGCGAGCGACAAGCGCGCCCTGCGCGTGGGCAACAACCTCGAGCAGTATACGCGCATCACCGGCGTTTTTCGCTGGATTCACCTGTTCATCTGGGTGGTGGGCGTCGGCACCCTGCTGGCTGGCATCGTCGGCATCGGCAACATCATGCTGATCTCGGTGGCGGAGCGGACCAAGGAGATTGGCATCCGCAAGGCGCTGGGCGCGACTCCCTGGTCGATCATTCGCATGGTGCTGGGCGAGGCGGTGGCGCTGACGGCGGTGAGCGGCTACTTGGGCCTGGTCGCGGGCGTGGGCGTCGTGGAGCTGGTCGCGGCCCGCTTCCCGGCCGCGCCGTTCTTCCGTAGCCCCAGCGTGAGCTTGAGCGTCGCCCTCAGCGCGACCGCGATCATCATCGCCGCGGGGGCGCTGGCCGGATTCTTCCCCGCCTACCGGGCCGCGCGCGTCAACCCGATCGTAGCGCTCAGGAGCGACTAGCGGTGGTCGATCTCGACTCCTGGCAAGAGATCTGGTCGACGCTGCGCAAGAACAAGCTGCGCGCGGCGCTGACGGCCTGCGGCGTGTTCTGGGGCATGTTCATGCTGATGGTGCTGCTGGGGCTCGGCGCCGGGCTCGAGCGCGGCGTCGTCAAGAGCCTGGGAGGGATGGCCATGAACAGCGTCTACGTCTGGTCGCAGCGCACCAGCATGCCGTATCGAGGCCTCCAGCCCGGACGCTACATTCGCTTCAACGACCAGGACATCGCCGTGCTCTCGCGGGTGCCAGGCGTCCTTCACGTCGCGCCTCGCTTGCAGCTCGGAGGCTGGCGAGATGGGCAGAACATCACGCGCGGCGCCAAGACCGGCAACTTCAACGTCGTCGGCGATGCGCCCGAGTTTTGGTCGGTCGAGCCTCTGATCCAGAAGCGCGGGCGCTTCTTCAATCAGCGCGACATGAGCGAGCAGCGCAAAGTGGCGGTGGTCGGCGAGCTGGTGCTCGCGGAGCTGTTCGAGCCCGGAGAGGATCCGCTCGGCAAGTACATCCAGGTCAAGGGCGTGAACTTCATGATCGTGGGCGAGATTCGGAGCCTGAAGTTCGGCGACGAGGGCGAGAAGCTGAACGCCACCGTGTTCATTCCCTTCACCACCTTTCAGAGCGCCTTCAACCAGCGTAATCGCGTAGGCTGGTTCACGCTCGGCACCGATCCCAGCTACCCCGCCGTCTGGGTGGAAGAATCGGTCAAGCACGCCCTGGCCGAGAAGCACCGCATCCACCCCAGCGATAACCAGGCCTTCGGCTCGTTCAACGCGGCCGACAAGTTCGAGAAGATTCAGGGACTTTTCCGGGGTATCCGCTGGTTCGTGTGGCTCGTGGGTGCGCTCACGCTCGGCGCCGGCATGCTGGGCGTCAGCAACATCTTGCTGATCACGGTCAAAGAGCGCACCAAGGAGATCGGCATACGCAAGGCGCTCGGGGCGACTCCAGGCTCGGTCGTGATGATGATCGTCAAAGAATCGGTGGTCCTGACCACGCTCGCCGGCTACCTCGGCTTGATCGCCGCCGTCGCGGCGCTGGAAGGCTTCTCGCGCTTTCTGGCCAAGCTGCCCGAAGCTCCCGTCTCGAGGCCCGAAGTCGACTTGAAGGCCGCGCTATTGGCGCAGTGCCTGCTCGTTGCCGCCGGGCTGATTGCTGCCATCATGCCCGCGCGCCATGCCGCTCGCGTCCACCCCGTCGAGGCCTTGAGAGCCGAATGATCCGCCGCATCGTCCCCCTGCTGCTCGCGCTCGGAGTCGTCGGAGCGTTCGTCGCCACGCTGCTATTTTTGTACGACAAGTCGCAGGCGAAGCCGATCGTCCATCAAACCGTCAAGCCGGCGCAGATGGACATCGTCAAAAAGACGGTCGCCCCTGGCGCGATCGTGCCGCGCCGCGAGGTCACCATCAAGCCACGCGTGTCGGGCGTGCTCGAAAAGCTCTACGTCGAGGCCGGGCAGACCGTCAAAGATCGCCAGCTCCTGGCCAAGATTCAAATCATACCAAACGTGGTGGCGCTCAACAACGCCGAGTCCGCGGTGCGCGCTGCGCAAATCGCTTACGAAAATGCCCAGCAGCAGATGCAGCGCTACCAGCAGCTCTTCGACCAAAAGCTGATGCAAGAAACCGAGTTCAATCAGTTCAAGCTCGGCTTCGACTTGAAGCGCCAGGAGCTCGAGACGGCGCAGAGCAACCGCGAGCTGATCAAGGAAGGCGCCTCGAAGCGCAGCGGCAAGGTGTCGAACCAGGTGATGTCGACGGTCGACGGTACCGTGCTCGACGTGCCCGTCAAGGAAGGCTCGAGCGTGATCGAAGCCAACAATTTCAACGAAGGCACGACCATCGCCGCGATCGCGGACATGAGCGACATGATCTTCCAAGGGCGCGTCGACGAGTCAGAGGTCGGTAAGCTGAGCGTGGGCATGCCGGTGTCGATCACGGTCGGGGCCCTGGGTGACGACAAGCTGGAGGGCAAGCTCGAGTACATCGCGCCCAAAGGCAAGGAGAAGGAAGGCACCATCGAGTTCGAGGTGAAGGCGGCCGTCCAGCTCAAGCAGAACGTGCTGCTCCGCGCCAACTACAGCGCCAACGCCGACATCATCCTCGATACGCGCAGGAACGCGCTCGCCATCGAGGAGAGCGTGGTCGTGTTCGACAAAGGCAAGAGCTTCGTCGAGGTGGAAACGGCCCCGCAAACCTTCGAGCGTCGCGAGGTCAGCCTGGGCTTGTCCGACGGCATCCACGTCGAGGTGCTCTCCGGTGTGGACGCCGGATCGCGCATCAAGAAGCCAGGCAGTGAAGCTACCCCCGACAAGAAGCCGTGACGAGAGAGCAGCCATGAGCCGAGCCGAATTCCAAAAGAGCGTGCGCATGTTCCACAAGTTCTCGGAAGAGACGCTGCGGCGGCGCGGCGGGAACCAGGCAGGGCGCGAGAGCGTCGTGGCGCTCGCGGCGATCGAGGCCGTGCTGCGCGGCGAGCGGCTGTTCGACGCGGCGCTGCTCGAGCCGCTCGCGGCCTTCACGAACCTGCTCCAGAGCGGGCAATTGCCGCCCGAGTTCGGGGACTACAGCTTCGGCGACGCGCTGCTGGCCATCGAAGCTGCGCACGCGGAGCAGCGACAGGCCGCACCGCAACGCTGGGAGTTCGAGCCCGAGCTCGGGCCGGCCGCGCTCCCTTCCGGCGCCTTCGCGCTGGAGCCGGCCACGAGCTCCGGCGGCGAGCACGCGAGCAAGCTGCGCCGGTTCGTGCTGGACGCCGCGCGCGCGGCGGCACCAGGCGCCGTGCTCGTGAGCGGCGCGCTATCTTCGGCAGATCTGCCTCTCGTCGAGCTCGCGCAGCGCTTCGAGCGCGTGGTGCTCGCGGATCTCGACTTGGGCGCGCTCGAGGCGCTCGTGCGCCGGGCCGTACCCGAAGAGCAGCGCGGCCGCTTCCAGCTCGAACGCTACGACGTGACGGGTTGCCGCGCCGCGTTCAGCCGCGCCGTCGACGAGGTCGTCCAGGCGGCTCCGGACGCGGCGCGAGCCGTCGTCGAGCTGACGGCCCTGCTCGCTAGCTACGACGTGGGCTCCGGTAGCGCCGGCATCTCGGCCGTGGTCGAACGCCCCGAGCTGGCGATCTCGGCGATGCAGCTGGCGAGCTTGGGCGCGGGCTTCGAAGCTCGGCTATCGAGCGCGCTCGCTGCCCGCGGCTTCGACGGCGCGGACAGCCTCTCCGCGCCGCTGGAGCTGTTCGCACGCTTGCTCGAGCAGCACCACGTTCAGGCGCTCCTGCGCAGAGCCCAGTCAGCCGTGCTCGTCAGCGCCGTGAGCGAGGTCGAGCTGCGCGGCGCGGGCGGCGCCGAGCAAGCCGCCTCCGAGCCGAGGGATCTGCTCGGCGTCGAGCGGCTGGCGGAGCGGCTGCCCGAGAGCGCGACGCTCAAGTCCGAGCTGAGCTGGGAGTGGCGAAGGGCGCACCCTAGCGTCCCGGGCGCTAGCCTGCTGACTCTGGTCGAAGCGGTGCTGGTGTAGCCGAGAGCGCGAAGCGGAGCCGCTCCGCGAGCCGCGTCACGCGCTCTTCTTTGCGCACCTCACCCAGCGCGAGCTTGAGCGCGCGTGGATCCGACACCAGCACGCAGAGCTTCTTGCCGCGGGTGACCGCGGTGTACACCAGGTTGCGCGAGAGCATGACGAAGTGCGCGCTGAGCAGCGGGATCACGACCGCCGGATACTCACTACCTTGACTTTTGTGGATGCTGGTCGCGTAGGCCAGCGTCAGGTTCTCGAGATCGGCGTCTTGATAGTCGACGTCACGCGCATCGAAGCGCACGCTGAGCCGTCGCTCTTGCTCATCGACGCGCGAGATGACCCCGAGATCGCCGTTGTAAACCTCGCGATCGTAGTCGTTCTTCAGCTGCAAGACCTTGTCGCCCAGCCGAAACGCTTGGCCGTGGTGCGAGAGCGCAGGGCCCGTGGGGTTGAGCGCCGCCTGCAGCAGCTGATTGAGCGCCGTGGTGCCGGCCGGGCCGCGGTGCATGGGGGTGAGCACCTGCACGTCTTTGCGCGGATCAAAGCCAAAGCGCCTGGGAATGCGCACCGTTACGAGCTCCTTGACCGCGCTCGCCGCCTCCTCCGCTTCGCGGCGCGACACGACGAAGAAGTCGGCGCGCGGCGACTCCGGGTCAGCGCTCTCGGGCATGTCGCCGTGCAAGATGCGATGCGCGTTTTGCACGATGCGGCTCTCGCCCGCTTGCCGAAAGATCTCGTTCAGCCGCACGACATGCACCGCCCTCGACTCGATGATGTCTCGCAGCAGCGCGCCCGGCCCCACCGACGGCAGCTGGTCGGCGTCGCCGACGATCACCAGGCGAGCCGCGTCGGGCAACGCCGAGAGCAGCGCCGCCCCGAGCGGTACGTCAATCATCGACGCCTCGTCGACGATGACGACGTCGGCCTCGACCGGCTTCTGCTCACCCCGTTGAAAGCCGCCCGCCCGCGGCTCGAACTCCAGGAGCCGGTGCAGCGTGCTGGCCTCGTGAGAGGTCGCCTCCGCCAAGCGCTTGGCAGCGCGACCCGTGGGCGCGGCCAAGCGCACGTCGAGGCGCGCGCGGCGCATGACGTCGAGCATGGCGCGGATGATGGTCGTCTTGCCCACGCCGGGGCCGCCCGTAACGACGATCAGCTTGTGCTCCGCCGCGCCCTGCACCGCCGCGCGCTGGGCCGGCGCCAGCGTCACCTTCGCTTGCTGCTCGAAGCGCGCGATGGTCGTCTCGATGCCGGCGAGCACACGCCCGGGCCGGGAAAGCAGGCGCGCCAGCCCTTCGACCAACACGGTTTCGGCGCGATGCAGGCGCGCCAAGTAAACGCCCTGCTCCTCGACCACGACCAGCCCGCTGGCCCACAGCTTGTCGATGGCAGGCCCGACGTGCCCGACGTCGATCTCGAGCATGGCGCTGGCCCGCTCGCAGAGCGCGTCACGCGGGAACAGCACGTGCCCTTGATCGGCCAAGCCGTTCAGCTCGTGGAGCACGCCCGCCTGAACTCGCTCGGGGTGGTCACCCTTGATGCCGAGCGACTTGGCGATGCGGTCAGCGGTCTTGAAGCCGATACCGCGCACCTCCATCGCCAGACGATAGGGCGCTTCTTGCACGACGCGGGCCGCGCCGTCGCCGTAGTGCTTGTAGATGCGGGCGGCGAGCGCGGGCGAGGCGCCGTGCGTCTGCAGCAGCATCATGACGTTGCTGATCGCGCGCTGCGAGGCCCACGCCTTCTTGACCTCCTGGATGCGCCGCTCACCGATGCCAGGGATCAGACGCAGCCGCTCGGGCTCGTTGTCCAGCATGCTCAGGCTGCCCATGCCGAACGCGGCCACGATGCGCTTGGCGATCGCCGGCCCGATGCCAGGGATCAGCCCGGAGCCGAGGTAGCGCTCGAGGCCCACCAGCGTCTCGGGCGCGAGCGTGATCAAGGTGTCGGCCCGAAACTGCTCGCCGTGCCGCGGATCTTGGCGAAAATCTCCCGTGACGCGGACGCGGGTGCCGCTGCCCACCGGCGGCAGCGTGCCCACGACCGTGACCGTGTCGCGCTGGCCGGCCCCCTCGACGGCCCCCACGCGCAAGACGCGAAAGCCGGTCGCCTCACTTTCGTAGGTGATGCGCTCGACTTCTCCGGTCAGCGTGATCGGCACGGCCGCATATTACCCGCCACGCGAGCACGGCGCGCCCTATAGTAGGCCCTGAATGACGGCTTCGCAGAGACTACACGAGCGCTGCGGCTGCGGCGCGGCCCGCGGCCCTTTCAGCCTGGCAGGCACCGAGCGAAAATACGAGCGCTCACGCCCGTACCGCATCGACCACCTGTTCATCGACCTGTCGCTCGACTTCGAGACCAAGTCCGTGCGCGGCCGCGCCGTGCTCGACTTTCAGCGGGTCGCGCCGCAGGCGTCCAGCCTGCAGGTCGACGCCATCGGCTTCGAGCTGGAGAGCGTGCGCGTCGACGACGGGACCGGCCTCAAGCCCGCCCGGTACAGCTACGATGGCGAGTCCCTCGCGCTCGAGGGGCTGCCGGAGCGAGGCCAGCTGCGCATCGACTACAAGGCCACGCCTCAGCGCGGGCTGTACTTCCTCGCGCCCGACGAGCACGTGAAGCACCGGCCCGTGCAAGCCTGGACGCAGTGCCAAGACGAGGACGCGCGTCATTTCATCCCTTGCGTCGACAAGCCGCACGTCAAGATGACGACCGAGCTGTCGGCCACCGTGCCGGCCGGCTTCCAGGTGCTGTCGAACGGTGAGCTCGTCGGCGCCGAGACGCGCGGCAAGACGCCGTGGACCTACCGCTTCAAGCTCGAGCAGCCGCACCCGAGCTACCTGCTGACGCTGGTCGTCGGCCACTTCGACGTCGTCGATGATCGCCCTGCCGAGGTCGGCGACCGTAAGATCCCGGTGCGCTACCTGGTGCCGGTTGGCCAAGCCGGCAGCGCCGCTCGCAGCCTGGGTCAGACGCCGCGCATGCTCGAGCTCTTCTCCGAACGCTTCGGCGTCGACTTCCCGTGGGCCCGCTACTCGCAGGTGGTCGTCAGCGATTTCATCTTCGGCGGCATGGAGAACACCACCGCCACCACGCTGTACGAGCACGTGATGCTCGACGAGCGAGCGGCCCTCGACGTCAGCTCGTGCGACTTGGTCGCGCACGAGCTGGGTCATCAGTGGTTCGGCGATTACGTCACCTGCCGCGACTGGTCGCACGCCTGGCTGAACGAAGGCTTCGCTACGTTTTGCGAGCACCTCGAGCGCGAGTCGCGCCTCGGCCGCGACGAATACGATTACGGCGTCTCGGGCGATCTCGACACCTACCTGAGCGAGGCCAGCGGTCGCTACCAGCGACCCATCGTGTGCCGCGACTACGCCGAGCCCATCGACTTGTTCGATCGCCACCTGTACGAGAAGGGCGGCTTGGTCTTGCACATGCTGCGGCGCGAGCTGACCGACGAGGTGTTCTTCCGCGGCGTGAAGCTCTACTTGGAGCGGCACGCCTTCGGCATCGTCGAGACCAATGACTTGATGCGCGCGTTCGAGGAGGTGTCGGGGCGCTCGCTCGAGCGCTTCTTCGACCAATGGGTGCTGCGCCCGGGGCACCCGGAGCTGAGCGTGAAGGTGGCCTACGACGACGGTCTGCTCTCGGTCTCCCTGAAGCAAAGCCAGAAAGTCGGCGAGACGCCGGTGTATGCGCTGCCGATCGAGGTCGAGGTCGTCGAGAGCGACGGCACCCGCACCCGCCACAAGAAGCTCGTCACCGAGGCACAAGACGTGCTCACGCTGCCCCTCGACAAGCGGCCGCTCCACGTCGGCTTCGATCCCGAGCAGCGGGTGATCGGAAAGATCGGCTTCGAGGCGCCGGGCGACATGCTGCGGCACCAGCTGAAGGAAGGCTCGAACGCGGTCCTGCGCTGGACGGCGGCCGACGCGCTCTCGAAGAAGAGCGATCCGAGCAGCGTGAAGGCCCTGAGCGAGGCGCTTTCGCGCGAGAGCGAGGCGTGGATGGTGCGCTTGGAATCGGCGCGCGCGCTCGGCAAAGTGCGCTCCGACGAGGCCCTGGCGGCGTTGCTCGACCAGCTCGACACTTCGCACCCGAAGGTGCGACGCGCGGTCGTGGGCGCGCTCGGCGCTTTCAAGAAGCCAGCCGCGCTCGAGGCCCTTCAGGGGCTCGTCGCGACGGAGCAGAGCTACTTGGTGCTGGCGGATGCAGCGCGCTCGATCGGACGCACGAGGCAAGCAGGCGCGCTCGAGACGCTGAAATCCATGGTCGATCGCAGCTCCTGGGCCGACGTCGTGCGCGCGGGAGCGCTCGACGGCATGGCAGCGCTGCGCGATGACAGCGCCCTCGACGCGGTGCAGAAACGCACTCGCTACGGCATCCCTACGCGCGGCCGCCGCGCCGCCGTTCACGCCTTGGCGTCGCTCGGCGATGGAAAAAAGACGCGCGAACAGCTGGAAGAGCTGCTCGACGACAAGGATCCTCATTTCAAAATCGACGTGGTGTCGGCGCTGAGCGGGCTGGGCGACGGCAAGAGTCGCGGCGCGCTGCGACGGGCGCTCGATCGCGAGCTGGACGGCCGCGTGTCGCGACGAATACGCGAAGCGCTGCGTGACATGAGCGAGGCCCCCGCCCAAGAGCGCAAGCGCTTGACCGACGAGCTCGAGGCGGTTCGCGACGAGCTCAGCGAGCTCAAGAGCCGCCTCGCGAAGCTCGAGGCGGGCAAGACCGACAAGAGCAAAGCCCGCGAGCCCGCGCCCGGAGTCAGCCGCGACGCCGTGGCCCAAGCCCCGGCCGCCCCCGCAAAGCCGCGCCCGGCACGCAGGGTCGCCGCGAAATCTCCCGCGAGAATGCCGACAAAAACGCCCACGAGAGCTGCGCCCGAGCGCACCAGCGCGGCGTCGAACAAGCCCAAGAAGCCCGCCCCCAAACCGAGCTCGGCGCGCAAGCCGCGCGCGGGCTCGCGGCCACGCAAAGGCTCGCGATGACGGACGCTGGCGTTCGCCTCGAGCGACGCGGCGCGATAGGTCTCGTCACGCTCGATCGCCCGGAGCGCATGAACTCGCTGTCACGAGCGCTCGTGGCGCGTTTCGGAGAGATCGGTCGCGCGCTCGCGTCCCAAGAGGATCTGCGCCTCGTGATCGTCACGGGGGCCGGCGACAAGGCGTTCTGCGCCGGCGCGGATCTGAAAGAGCGCGCCAGCATGAGCCAGGACGAGGTGCGCGCGCTCTTGCTCGCCTACGAGACCGAGCTCGGCTGGCTCGAGACGATCGCGGTGCCGACCGTCGCCGCGATCAACGGCGCCGCGCTAGGGGGCGGCTTGGAGCTCGCGCTGCTCTGCGATTTGCGCGTAGCGGCGCCGCACGCCGTCCTTGGCTTGCCCGAGACGAGCCTCGGCGTCATCCCGGGCGCGGGAGGCACGCAGCGCCTACCGCGCCTGCTCGGTGAAGCGCGCGCGAAAGAGCTGATCTTGCGCGCGGCGCGCCTGACCGCCCCCGAAGCCCTGATTTTAGGCCTAATCAACCAGGTTTTGCCCAAAGGCGATCAATTCCTGCTCGAGGTCATGAGCTGGGCTCAGCCCATCTTGAACGGAGCGCCGCTGGCCATCCGCGCCGCGCTCGAGGCCATCCGCGGCTCGACCTCGCGCGAGCTGTCGCGAGGCCTTACCATCGAACGCGCCGCGTACGAGCGCTGTCTCGCGAGCGAAGATCGCTTGGAAGCGCTGGCAGCGTTCAGCGAGAAGCGCCCGCCGTCTTTCAAAGGTCGTTGAGCTGGGCGCTCACTGCGCGGCGGAGGCAGGCGGCTGGATGATCGCCCTGGGCTTGCCCTTGTCGACCTTCATCTTCACCTGGAAGAACTGCTTGACGGGACGGCGGTCTTCCGACGTCTCGCCCAGGCCCCACAGCGCGACCTCCATGTCGAGCGTCTCGCCGATGGCGAGCACGCGGCCTCCCTTGTTCGGGAACTGACGCGAGAACGAGTGCGTCGTGCCAGGACCGAGCGTCAGCTCCCCTTCCCCGTCGCGTGAGTCGGGGATGCGCTCTGCCTCGGTGCTGCCCTTCTTGAACACGGCCGCCGCGAATGCGATCGGGCCATTCTTCGGGCTCAGCAGGACGTGCTCTTTGCCGTCGGTCACCTCGGCCTTGACGCTGATCTTGACCCCCCACCCCTGAGCGATTTGCTTGGCCTCGGCCGACGCCAGGAAGCGCACCCCCGCGACCTCGATCTTCAGCCCCTCGGGGGTGACGACGTAGCGCACTTCGCGCAAGGCGTTCGGGTCTTTGAGGGGAGCGCTCGGCTTCGTCTCCGTAGCGGGCTCGGGTGGAGCAACCTCGTCGCTGGCCGCGCTTTCGTCGGGCGCGGCAGCGGGGAGCGGCGCCTCGGCCGCGGCTTGGGCGGGCGGCGCGGCCGAGGCAGACTTGGGCTCGGGAGTGGCTTCAGCGCCGCAACCTGCGAGCGAAGCGGCCAAGAGCCAAGCCCCGACCAGTACCTGCAACCCGACGCCAACGACAGCGCAGCTCTTCATCGACCTCACGATAGCCCCGCCCGGCGCGGTGAAACAACGACCTCGGAGAGCCGCAGGATTTCCGCCGCGTGAACCCGCTCCCCGCTGCTGCCGATGGGAGCGCCCTCGAGCGTCCGCGCGACGCAGCGGAGGTCTAGCGGCCGCCTGGCGAGGCGACGTCAGTCGCTTGCCGGAACTCGGACTTGACCGCGTCGAGGAGCTTCGCGTCCTCCAGCAGATCGAGCGTGGTGCGGGCCATGGCCTTGGCCGCGGTCAGCATGGTAGCAAACCCGCGCTCGCTACACGCGCAGTCGGCGAAGGCGTGCTGATGGCAGAGCGTCTCGCCTTCGTCGCAGATCGCCAGGTAGGGGTGGATCGAGGGGATGGCTTGGCTCAGATCGCCCATGTCGGTGCTGCCTGAGCCGACTCGCGGGTCCGTTTCGCGGGCGGGGCGCCCGAGCGCCTCCAGGGCCGCGCCGAAGCGGCGCGCGATCGCCAAGTTGTTCTTCATTTCGCGGTAGCCTTGGCGCACCGAGAGCTCGACCTCGACGCCGCAAGCCATGGCCGCGCCGCGCGCGCAGCGCTCGACGATGGCCGACACCCGCTCGAGCTCGGCCTTGAACGGCGCGCGCACGGAGAACTCGCACGCCGCGTGCTCGGGGATGATGTTGACGGCCTGGCCGCCGTTGGTGACGTAGCCGTGCACGCGCACGCCATCGCGAAAGTGCACGCGCTGCGAGTCGATCAGCCGAAAGGTCTCCAGGCACGCGGTGAGCGCGCTGTTACCGTCGAAGGGCGCCGCCGCGGCGTGGGCGGGCGTGCCGTGGAATTTCATGGTGAACCAGCGGCTCGCCAGGGCGGGGTGCGCGAGGATGTCACGATCGTAGGGGTGAAACATCATCGCGGCGTCGACGCCTTCGAAGACGCCGGCCGCGAGCAGGCGAATCTTGCCGCCGCCGCCCTCCTCCGCGGGCGTGCCAATCAAGTCGACGTTGCCCGGCAACTTACTCTGCTGCGCGAGCGCCAAGAAGGCGCCGAGAGCGCTGCCAGCGATCAGGTTGTGACCGCAGGCGTGGCCGATTTCGGGCAGGGCGTCGTACTCGGCGAGGATCGCGACGCGGGGCCCTGAACCGCCGCGGAGCCGAGCTCGGAACGCAGTGGGCAAGTCGCCCACCCCGCGCTCGACCGTCACGCCCGCGTGCACCTCGACCGCATCGGCGAGCCACGCCGCGGCGCGGTGCTCTTCGAAGCGGAGCTCGGGATGGGCGTGGATGCGCTTCGAGACGGCGACGACCTCGGGCGCCACCGAGTCCACGGCACGGTCGATCTGCGTTCGGTCAATCATGGCGACGTCTCCCTTCTCGCACGCAAGGGTGGTAAGCATACCTGCACCTGGCTGCCGGGAGGCGAAATATGCGAAATCACGCAGCTTTCTGCTACTGCACCGTCATTAACTGCGGCATTTTTGCGCTGCTCGGCTGCGATGGCGCGCGCTCGAAGACGGCTCCGGCCAGCCCCGCGACGCCGACGGGCGCGCTGACGCAGCCGAGCGCCAGCGCCCGGAGCGCCGCGCCCGCGACGGCTCCCCCGTTCGTTCCCGTCAAGGTGGACGTCGAGGAGGTCGCGATGGATACGAGCGTGCATTTCATCGCCTACACGTCCGAGAAGGTCGGTGAGGCGGCCACGCGCGCCGCCATCGCCAGCGCCGTCGCCGAGATTCGCCGATTGGAGGGCGTGCTCAGCGAGTGGAAGCCCGAGACCGAGATCAGTCGAGTCAACGCCAGAGCGGGCGAGTGGGTCGAGATTGGGCCGGAAGCGACGGAGGTCATCGAGCGCGGGCTGTGGGCGGGCAAGCTGTCGAGCGGCAGCTTCGACATCACCTTCCAAGCCATGTCGCAGGTCTGGAAATTCGGCAGCGCGCAAGAAGATCCGCCGAAGCTGCCGTCGAGCGCGGAGGTCGAGCGCCTGCGGAAGCGGGTCGATTACCGGCGCGTCGAGCTCGACCCGAAAGGCCATCGCGTTCGCATCGGGAAAGACCAGCAGATTGGCTTGGGCGGCATCGCGAAGGGATACATCGTCGACCGCGCGGCAGCGGCGCTGAAGGCCGCGGGCGTCACGAGCTTCTTGGCGCAGGCCGGCGGCGACCTCTACGGCAGCGGACGGAAGCCCGACGGCAAGCCTTGGGTCAGCGGAATTCGCGATCCGCGCGGAGGCGAAGGCGACTATTTCGCGGTCATCGAGCTGACGGACCACGCATTTTCGACCGCCGGTGACTACGCGCGCCAGTATGTCGTCGATGGTAAGCGGTACCACCACATCATCGATCCGAAGACGGGTTACCCCGCCACCGCCAGCCGTAGCGTCACCGTATGGGCCCCTGACGCGACGACGGCCGACGCGGTCGACGACGCCGTTTTCATCTTGGGGCCCGAGCGAGGCCTGAAGCTCGTCGAATCACTGGACGGGGTTGGAGCCGTGATCGTGGACGAGCATAATCGCGTCCTCATCAGCGAGCGCGTGAGCGCCAAGGTGAAGGTGCTCAAGCCGCCCACGGACGGCCCCTGACAGTGCGCCCCGACGAGCCCGCGACGCGCGTACACTTAAGCACGATGATGAAGAAGCGGGGCCGCGCCCCCAGGCGAAAGCCCGCGAATTTCCGTACCGAATAGGACTATTTCAAGGCAACATGTGATGGTGCCGTCATATACGCCGATCGCGACCCCGGTAGTCCCTGCGCCTGAACGCCAGCCGTTGGATTGCACACGTGAGCTCGCCCGTCGCCCGGAGCTGACGGCGCCCGTCACGGTGATCACGCCAACGGGCGACCTCGAGCTCAACGCCGGCTCGCTGCTGATCGGCCGGCTGCCGGAGTGCGACGTGCTGCTCGAGGACAACCTCGTGAGCCGGATGCACGCGCGCATCAGCGTGCAATCGGGCAGTGTCGTCATCGAAGACCTGCACAGCACCAACGGCGTCTACGTCAACGGCTTGCGCGTCGGGCACAGCGCAGCGCTCTGCGAAGGTGATCGCATCCTGGTCGGCACGACCGAAATCTCGCTCTTCGAGTATCGCGACTCGAGCTTGACGCGCATCAAGGCGGCGCGTGTCAGCTCGGATGCGCTCGAGGATCGCCCCACGCCCGTCGCCGCGGTCGCGCCTCAGACGATGACGAAGCCCGCGCCAGCCGCGAGTCGTGGCGACGCGGCCAAGGCAGACCTGCAGGTGCCGTCCACCGCCCGCGCCGATGCGCTGAAGGTGATCGGAGGTCTGGCGGACAGGCTCGCCGCCGCGGGCAACCTCGAAGAAGCGGCGCAGGTGCTGTCCGGACATTTGCGGCGCATCTTGAAGGGCGCAAACTCGGGCCTGGTCGTGCCGCCGGAAGTCGCCAGCTCTGCCTCGCAGCACGCGCTGACCCTGGCGCGCTGGACCAAGCAGCACCTGTGGGCCGACTACGTCGTCGAGCTGCACCTCTCCGCGCGGCTCGTGATGACGGCCTCGACGCTGGTCGCCTTCGAAGACGTGATCAGTAAGCTCGAAAACTTCGATCACATGCTGCTCAGCTACTACGTCGACGGCCTCAGCGAGCGCCAAGAGAAGCTCGACCTGGACGAACGCAAGCGGCTCGAGCGCCTCAAAGTGCTGGTCAAGCTCGCTCGCTAGGAGCGGCTCGGCGCTAAAAGCGCCCGCTCGCCTGTACGCCGCTCGGGGTGAGCCCGAGCGACGCCTGCGCCTGGCCGTCGAAGTCCACGAGCCAGATGCCGAGCACGGCCGTGCCCGCCCCGGCGAGCAGCGTGCCCGCCAGCAACAGGTTCGTGCGTAGCTCACGGGCATGGCCGTCCTCCACTCGCTCGTCGGCTCGAGCTTGGCTGAGCCGCGGCAGTTCTCGCTCGTAGTCCGAGAGCGCGCTCCGCGTGTCGAGGCCGCTCCAGACGGTGACGCCCGCCAGCACCGCCGTCACGCCGGCCCCAGCATAGAAATAGAGGGGCGAGAGCGGGCGACGTGAACGCGGGGGGCTGGGCGCTGGCTCGGGACGCGGGGCCACGGCGCGCGGGGCCGTCGCGTCGGGGACGACGACGATGTCGATGCGCCGCGAGCGCTCGCCGACCCGCAGCTCCACGCGCTCCCCGGGTGACAGCTCGAGCACCTGATCGAGCACGACGGAGTTGCCCGAGATGATGCGCACGTGATGAGAGCCCGGATCCAGCGTGAGCTCGCCGCCGGCCTGCACGGCGATCGGCGCGCCGTCGAGCTCCACGCGCTCGCGGCTGGGATCGGACAGGCGAAAGGTGACGCGGGACAGCGCTTGCTCGGCGCTGCGCTGCTCGCGCTCGGCGCGCGCTTTCAAGTCCTTGTCCGTGGCGCGATCTTGCTGGACGAGGCCTAGCTGCTCGATGGCCGCCGTCGGCCGCCCCAAGCGTGCCAGCGACAGGGCCAAGTTGAACCGGATCACGGGGTGGGGCCGCACCGCGATGGCGGCCTGGAATTCCGCCGCCGCGAGCGAGAAGTCATTCTGCTCGAAGGCGGCGGTGCCGGCCTCGAAATGGCGCCGCCCGCAGACGGTAGCGTCGACGCCGGCACAATCGATCGTTGGCTGCGCTGTCGGCTCTTCAGCGAGCGACGGCGCAGCCGAGAGCAACACCGGCAGGGTGAGCCGCATCAGCCATCGACGCCCAACGAGCCGCACGAGGAGAACGGTACCACGCCGAGCCCGCGCCGGGCCGGGTCAGAACGGGTAGCGGCGGATCACGCCGCTCGCCGCAGCCCGAGGCGCGCGGCTCGGGCCGGCTTTTTCGGGCGCTCGCTCGGGCTCGGGGCTCGCCTCGGGCACGAGCGCCACGCCGATCGCGCGGTCTCGGTCGGGGACGACCGACAGCTCTACGCTTCGATAACCGGGCGCGCGCACGCTCACGACGAGAGGCTCCGCCGCTCGCTGTACTGCGCGGCGGGGCGCGGAGCCGGGCACGACCACTCCGCCGATCTGCACCTCGACCTGCGTCGCGTCGGCAGGGGTGACGTGCACGCCGAGCTCCACCAGCGCTGGCACGGCCGGCGGCAGCGCCGAGGTGACGGGAGCCGGGGCCGCGGCGGGGACGGGCTCGGTGCGCGTCGACGACAGCAGCGCCGCGCCACCGCCGACGAAGGCGACGCCCGCCGCCCAAGCGAGCCAATGGGTACGGCTCCGCGCCGGCTGCTCGTGCGTCACGCGGGTCACGGCGTGACCGAGCCCGGTAGGCTCTTCACCGGCGCGACTGAGCCGACGCAGCTCGGCGATGTCGCTCGCCTCCGCGCCCATTTCGTCGGGGAAAAGCCGCTGCATGGCGCTCGTGAGCAGAGCTCGCCCCTGCGCTGGCGACAGACCCGCCACGCCGTCGAGCGCGCGCGCCAGCTGCGCCGCGGGGCGCAGCCGCGTCTCGGGCGAAGGTGCCATGGCTTGCTGCAAGACCTGCCACAATTTGGGCGGAAAGTCGGGGCGTACGTCGCGCGGATCGGGGAGCTCGCCGGAGACGATCTTGCGCAGCGCGACTTGCTCGTCACCGCCGAAGGCCGGCATACCGAGCGCGGCCTCGTAGAGCGTGGCGCCGAGCGCAAAGATATCGAGCGAGCCGTCGAACTCGAGCCCCATCGCGTACTCCGGGGCCATATAGCGGAACTTACCTTTGAGCTGACCGAGGTTGGTCTGCGAGCGCCGCCCCGCCGCCTTGGCGATACCGAAGTCGAGCAGCTTGACCTGACCATCGTAAGTGATGAACAGGTTGTCGGGGCTGACGTCGCGGTGAACGATGCGAAGGGGGCTGCCGCCGTCGTCACGCAGATCGTGAGCGTAACCGAGGGCCTCCGCAGCGCGCGCGCCGATCCAGGCGACGATGCCGTAAGCGAGCGGCTGCCGCCACTCTTGAGCGCGCTGATAAACGCGCGATAGCGGTTGCCCCTGTAAGTACTCCATCGCCAAGTACAGGTGCGAATCGTCTTGGCAGAGCTCGTAACAGTGCACGATGTTCGGGTGCTGGAGGCGGCACGCCAGGTTGGCTTCGTCGAGGAACATCGCGATGAAGTCGCGATCGGTCATGAGGTGCTCGTGCACGAGCTTCACCGCCGCGATGCGATCGAAGCCTTGCGGCCCGTCCAGGCGCGCCATGTACACGGACGCGGCGCCGCCTGCTCCGAGCAGGGTGCCGAGCACGTAACGACCGAGCGGCTGCCCGAGGCGCCGGCGCCGCATCCAGTCACTGGGCGGGCCCGAAAGCTCTTCGGCGGAGTGAGCCGCTTCGGTCATGGCGGGCAGTACCGCACGTGCAGCCGCGGAGCGCGCGCGGGCGTGCCTTCGCGCGAGGTGAAGCCCAAGAAGGCGCTCGCGGAGGGAGGCTCTCCCACCTCGCGTACGAGCAGCGAGACCTCGAGCTCACTCGCGAAGACGGCGGATAAGGCAGGAGCCGCGTCGATGAGAAGCGCCCCGCTCGTGGTGCCAGCGGGCAGCGTGGCCTCGCCTGCCTCGGCCGCGAAATCCCCGCCCGCGAGCGCCCAGTCGCCGCCGGCGCCGTTCACGAATTGACGCCACGTGGTCTTACTCTCGGAGACCGGGCGCAGTAGCCGATGCAGCGCGAGGCGGCGCTTCGTTGCGCTGGCGTCGGAGTTGACCTCGAGGTTCAACTCGAGCGATGCCTCGAGCAGCACCGCGCCTGGCGGCAGCACCGGGAGCGACAGCTGAACGAGGGCGCGCCGCTCCGACTGACCGCCAACGACGGACAACCGAGCGTCGCTACCGTGACCGGCGTTGGGAAACGCTTGCTCGATCCACGTGTCGAGCAGCACGGCCAGGGTGGCCTCGACCGCGCTCGCGCAAGCTGGCTCGGGCTGCCCGCCTGCGCCCGCCACACCACCTTCGCCGCTCTCGCCACCCTCGCCTCCGAGCGCAGCGCCGGCATCACCGCCAGCGCCTGCCAGCGAGCCTGCGCTGCCGCCCACGTCGGGGCTACCTGCACGCGAAGACACGCCACCATCGGCAACGGCGCCAGCGCCGCCAAAGCCACTCGGCTCCACGTCACCACCAGCGCCTGCCAGCGCCGCCGCCGGCAGCCGCGCTTCATGGGGGAAGATGGCGCAGCTGCCGCTCCAGGCGAGCGCGACGCACGAGAGCGCTGCCAGTCGGTTGCGTCGCAACGTCACGCCCACAAACCTAGCAGCGC
Source organism: Pseudomonadota bacterium (assembly GCA_023431345.1). Lineage (GTDB taxonomy): Bacteria > Myxococcota_A > Polyangia > Polyangiales > Polyangiaceae > PMG-095. Next base: position 17,663 of record JAEYWK010000100.1, on the reverse strand, counting down.
CGCTCGCGTTTCGCGAACTCGCGGCGTACCGGCGGGATGCTAGCCAGCGGCGATGACCGCGCCACTGGAATGGCCCCGCGACGCCAGCGTTTCCGAGCACGATGCTGCCCCGCAGCGCCCCGTGAGCGCTGCGGATCCACGGCCTTGTCGCGGTGGCGCGCACGGCTTGGCGGGCGGTCGAGAGTCGCCGGGGTAGGCCCGAGCAGCGCCCCCACTGTCAGCGCGCGGCCCGGCGACCTACCGGCGGTCGAGGTCCCTGGTGCTCGGGTGCTCCCAGCACCTGGCAAGCGCTCGTAGAAGCGGGTGTGCCGGCGTCGCGCATCGGCCGCGACTACGCCGGCTTCCGCACCCTCGACTCGGTGCTGCGAGCGAGGGACGTCTTCGGTGTCGAGCGCTGATCGTCGTGTCGCAACGCCTTCACCACGAGCGCTATCTCAAGGGGCCGAGTCGCTCGCACCCCGACGTCCACTCTCCCGGCGATTTTCCTCGATTTGGGTAAAGAGCGCCGCGAGAGGCCTCATTGGACACTGCTCCATTCAGAACCCTGAGCAACGGGTCCCATACCGCTGAGGAGGATGCCGGTGAGCGACTTGGTCCAAGCGCCCCTGTCAGAAAATTCCGGCTCGCGCGTGGAGCTCCGCGCCGAGCTCGAGCGCGTGCTCCGTCGCGGGCGGGCGGGCGAGAACATCGAGCCTCTGCTGGAAGCACTGCAAGAGACGGCCGAGCGCGAGCGACGCGACCTGGAGCTGGCCGATCTCTGCGCGGACCTGCTCGGCACGAACAGCGTGGAAGAGCTGCCCGAGGCGGCTCGGCTGGAGGTTTACCTCCACACGGCTTGGCTGTGCGGCGACCACGACGCGCACGAGGCCGCAACGCTGCAGGCGGCCACCTCCGCGCTCGACTTGGCGCCTGCGGACGAGCGCGCCCTGGCGCTGGCGGAGCCCCTACTCCTCGAAGACGAGCAGTACAGCGAGCTCGCCAATCGCTACGCCGTCGCGGCGACCAGCGCCGGTAACGAGACGCGAGCGCGGCAGCTGCTGGAGCGCGCTCTGCACATGTTGAAGGACATCCCGGCGGCAGCACCGGCGGTGCTCGGTCTCACCGAGCGCTTGGCTCAGCTCAGCGTTCTGCGCGAGAGCGACGACGCGCTCTTGCACATCTTGCGCAGCGCTACCGCCAGCGAAGGTGAGGCCGCGCTCGTCAAGCTGGGAGAGCGCTGGCTCGCGGACGGCAGGGCTCGCGTGGGGCTCGACCAGCTACCGAGCGAAGTGGACCGCTTCGAGGGCGAGGCCGCCCTCGACGTGCTCGAGCGCTTGTGCGACCACGCCGAGGATGCGGTGCGACTCGAGCAAGTGCTCGCGCGACGCCTGACGCTCGAGCGCACGCCGCTCGGCAAGGCGCGCGCCCTCGAGCGACTGGCGGCCTTCCACCAAGACGTTCAGCGCGATGAAGCCCGGGCGACCGCCGGCTTCTGTGCCGCCGCCGAGGCTTACCTGGAGGCAGGCGAGCTCGACGACGCCGAGCGAGCGTACGAGCGCGTGCTCGACGTGGCCGCCGAGCACACGCGCGCCGCTTCGAGCCTGGTGAGCTTGCGGGCCAAGGCCGGCAATTTCGCGGCCGCAGCGGAGGCGTTCGGCGTCTTGCTGCGGGCTACGGACGACAATCGCCGCGTCACGGAGCTGCTGCTCTCGATCGCGGATGACGCAGCCCGTGCCGGCGCCGCGGACGAGTTCGCCGAGCTCGCCGACAACGTCTCGTGGAGACTCGCGGGCGAGCAGCGCGAGCTCTCGGCGCGGCTCGCCCGCGCGACCGCGCAGCTGTTCACGCAGGCCGATCGCTACGACGAGGCGGCGGAGCTGTATCGCCGGCTGATCGCCGACGGAGCCACCAGCGAAGATCTCGACGCTTACCAGGCGCTGATCGACGCCCACCCCGGCAGCGAGTGGCGCCGCAGCCAGCAGCGCTGGCTGTTCGAGTGGCAAGAGCACCACAGCTCCGACCGCCCTTCGATCTTACTGTGCTGGGCGCGCTTCGAAGAGCAAGAGCTCGGCGATCCGGAGGCCGCGCTCTCGGTGCTCGAGCGCGCCGCGCAAGTCGCCCCCGACCACCCGGAGATTTGGGAGCGCTTGGCGCGCCTACGGCTGAGCGAAGGCGACGGCGACGGCGGGCTCGTCGCGGCGTCGCAGCTGCGCCGGCTCGGGCGCGACGTCGACGACGCGCTACTCGGCTTGCTGCTCGAGCACGACCCGGCTGCGCGCTGGGCACTCGACCGCGTCAAGCTCACGCTCAGCGCCGAGCAGCGTTGGCCAGAGCTATTCGAGCTGTACGAGCGTGCCATCGCGGCGACCGGCGACCTCGCGGAGCGCGCGCGGCTGCTCGACGAGGCCGCGATCGCGGCGCGCGACGTCGTGCAGGATCGCAAGCGCGCCATCCGCTATTGGGAAAGCTACGTGGAGCTGGTCGGCGCGGCCCCGCGGATCGACTCTGCGCTCGAGCGATTGTACGAGCAAACGCACGAGAAGGCGGCTTTGATCGCGCACCTCGAGCGGCGGCTCGCGACGCTTCCTGACGCCGAGCGCGCGCCGCTCGTGCTGCGGCTCGCGCAGCTCTCGCTCGACACTGGCGCCTTCGGAGCCGCCCTCGACGCCATCGAACGCTTGGGGGGCGCGGCCAACCACGAGGGGGTGGCTCTGCTCGAACGATTGGTCCAGCAGAGCGCGGAGCGCTGGAGCGATCCGAGCGAGCGCGCCGCTGGCCGCCGCGCCGCGGCGCTCTTGCGCGAGCACTACGCTCAAGCGTCGCAGCCCGCGGAGAGGGCGAGGCTGCTGCGCGTGGAGCTCGATCGTGAGCTCAGAAGCGACGAACGCCGCGAGCTGCTCGGCGAGCTCTCGATCACGTGCGAGCGCGAGCTCGACGATCTGCCCGGAGCTCACGCCGCCGCGCGCGAGCTGTTCTTGCTGTCGCTCGCGGAGCGCGACCGCAAGCGACTCGAGAAGTTGACCAAGAAGCTGAACCGCTGGGGCGAGCTGTGCGCCACCTACGCAGGCGCCGCTCGCAGCGCGCGCGAGCCAGAGCAGCGGCGCAAGCTGCTCCGGCTCGCGACCGACGTCGCGCTCACGCGAACGGGCGATTCACCGCTAGCGATGCGCCTCTTGCGCGAGCTGTTCGAGATCGAGCCCGAGCGAGCGGTGGAGGTATTCGAGCGGCTCGAGCTCGATGGCGGCGACACACCGGAGGCGTTCGACGCGCTGTGTCAGCTGTTGCACGAAGCCCGCCGCTTCGACGAGCTGTCGTGCGTGCTCACGCGCGCGACCGAGACGCGACCCACCCCAGCGCTGTTCAGCCGACTCGGCCGCCTACGCGCCGACGAGCTCGACGATCTGGCGGGCGCCATCGAGGCCCATTTGGCCGCCAGCGACGTGCGCGCCGCCGCCGAGGTCTTCTTACGAAGGCCGTCGGTGTTCGGCGATGCGCCGAGCAAGGTCAGCGGGCTCGCCGAGCGTCTCGTCGGCGTCGGGCTGCCGGAGGGCGCGGTGCGCGTGCTGCGTCACCAGCTGGCTCACTACGGCGCGCACTACCCGAGCGAACGAAAGCTCCTGCAGCTGGAGCTCGTGAAAGTGCTCGAGGAGGCGGGCGACGCCAGCGCCGCGCAGGGGGAGCTGGCAGAGGCCGCCAAGCGCTACCCGACGGACGCCGAGGTGCAGCTCACGTCCGCGCGAGCCGCGGTGGCGCGAGAAGACTGGGACAAAGCCGAGCAATACTACCGCAGCCTACTGCTCCTGCTTCACGGCGCGAGCGGGGCCGGCGCCTCGCGCGCGCAGGTCTACGTCGAGCTCGCAGCCATCAAGCTCCGGCGGGGCGATGCCGCGGCGGCGAGCGAGCTCATCGACTCGGGCTTCGAGCTAGCCCTGGGCGACGCCGGGGAGCTAACCGCGCTAGCCCAAGCCTTGGTGCGGTACGAGCAACGAGAGGCCGCAGAGCGCGCCATCGGAGAGCTGCTCTCGCTCACGACCGATGTGGCGGGCGCCGCGCGCTCGCTCTCGGCGCTGGCCGAGCTGTGCGCGCAGAGCCACCAGCCGTCGCCGCTCGTGCTCGAGCGCGCTGCTCGCGCAGCCGAGCGCGCGCTCGGCCACGTCGCGGAGCCGGCGGAGCGCTCGAGCCTGCTCGCGGCTTGCGTGAGCCTCCTCCCCTTGCCCGAAGCCGAGCGGCTGCTGAGCGACCGCGCGGGCGAGCTGACGGACAGCGACGCGACGCGCGCTCGCCTGCAGCTGGGGCGCCGCCTGCTCGAGCACGGCGGCGAGCGAGAGCGAGCGCGGGCCCTCGAGCTGCTGGAGGGGCTCGGGAGCCACCCTGCCGCGCCGATCGCGGTCTGGGAGCTGCTCGCGCGCGCCTACGAGGCCGAAGCTCGTCCCGACAAGCTCTACGACGCGGTGCAGGCGTGGCTCGAGCGCGAGCCGGAGAGCCAGGTCTTGTTGTCACGCGCGCTCGCGCTGGAGCTCGGGCGCTCCGACGCCGCGCGCGCGCTCGAGCTGTTCGACCGGCACGCGCGGCTCGGCGCGGTGCCTGCCCCCGAGCTCAGCCGCGGCTTGTGTCAGCTCTGCCTGAAGGTGGGCAAGGTCGAGCGCGCGGTGGCGCTGCTGGGGGCGGAGGCGGAGCGCGAACGGCAGCCGCAGAAGCGCGCGGCGTTGTTCGTCGAGGCAGCAGAGCTGCTGCTGGCTCAAGGCGAGCACGAGCAAGCCGGCGAGCTCGCCGCGCGCGCGCAGGCCCTCGATCCTGGCGCCGCGGACGCGGTCTGGATCGCAGCTCAATTGGCGCTGTCGCGGGGGCATCGCGGCCCAGCGCTTCAGCTCCTGAGCGCGCACCTCGACGGCAAAGAGCGGCGCCGCGGCAAGCCCCTGGCGCGGGTGCTTCGGCTCGCGGCCGACCTGCGCCTCGAGAACGACGAGCTGGCCGAAGCGCTGCCGCTCTTGACGGAGGCGCACCAGCTCGACAAGACCGATCTCGACACGGCCCTGCTGCTCGGTCTGCTCGCGATCGATCTCGACCGCCTCGAGACCGCTGCCTCGGCGCTGCGCGTCTTGATTGCTCAGCGCGAGCTCGGCGCTCGCGAAGGGGCCGCGGCGCGCTCGCTCAACCTCGCCCAAGGCTACTTCCAGCTCGCGCGCATCGAGCATCATCACGGCAAAAAGACGAACGCGAAGCGCATGGCGCTGCGTGCTCTCGAAGAAAATCCCGAGCTCGGTGCCGCGGGGCAGCTCCTCGAGCAGCTCGGCATGCACTGATCCTCAACCGAAACGGTCTCCTCACCCATGGCTGCATCTCCCTCCCAAACCCTGAGCACATTCATCATCCCGTCGGTCGATCGTGCCGATCCGGAGCTCGTGAAGAGCAGCCTCGCAGAAGCCCGCGCCGAGCTCGAGCGCGGCGACGTGAGAGAAGCGCTGCGGCACCTGCGTCGGGCCGCCGAGCTGGCCGACGAGGCAGGCAGCGAGCTGCGAGCCGTCGCGCTCGCTCGCGCCGCCGCCGATCTCGCGACCGAGGTGGGCCCCTCCGTGCTGCCGCCCCCGGTAAAGGAAGCGGCCAGCGCGGTGCCGGTTTCGATGCTGGTGCGCGGCCCGAACGTCGAGGCCCTGCTCGGGCAGCTCCTCGAATCGGGTCGCGCGGTGAAAGTAACGGTCAAGCGCTCGACGCGCGACGAAGGGCTCTACGTGGTCCGGCGTGACGACGGGGAACGAGCCCTCGGCGCCAAACGGGCCATCATCGTGCTCGTCGAGCCCGACGATGACCTGTTCGGCTGAGGGATCTCAGGCGGAAGCCTCGTCGTCTTCGAACTCACCCGACTCGGGCAGCTCGTCGAGGCCCTTGCCCCCACGCACCGGAATGGCGCGAGCATGAGCCACCTTCTCGAGCGTGGCAGACAGCGAAGGCCGGTCCGACACGTCGGGCAAGGTAGCGCGCGTGCCATCCCAGAGATCGAGCGCCACGCCGCGAGGAGCATCCAAGATCACGCGGTCAATCTGGGCCCACTTGAAGCGCTTGATCCGCGGGATACCGAGCGAAACCACGTCGCGGTACTCCACGCCGTCACCGCGCACGCGCACGCCGCGCATGCTGGTACGGAGCAGCGATCCGATCGCCCCGACCACCAGGCAGCCGGCGAAGGTGCGCGCGCTCATGATCCCGCGTACGCCGCGCTCGACCACGTTGATGTACAGCCAGCTCGTCGAGGGGCTCGCCTCGGCGACCAGCACCAGCACCACGGCCGCGACCGCGCAGGCGGCGTAGAGGATGGATGGGATGCGCAGCAGCAAAGGTGGACCGAAGCTCGTCTCGGTCGGTCGATACGTCATGTCGAACCCGGGGGGACGAGACGCGCGAGCCATCGTCCGTGAAACGTAGCTCCCACCCCTCACCTTGGAAAGTCGTGTAAGAGACCGGAGTGCCGACGCTCGTCACCCGTAAAAGAAATTTGAAGCACAGCGTGCCTGCTCGCCTGATCGCTCGTCTCGGCGATCGCATGCTCGCTCGCCTCGAGCTGCCCGACGCCGAGCTGAGCGTGCTGTTGACCGACGACCGCGAGATTCACCGCCTGAACCGTGAGCACCGCCAAAAGGACAAGCCGACCGATGTGCTGGCCTTCGCGATGGACGAAAGTGGGGCGGATCCGGCCGGGATTTTGGGCGACGTGGTGATCTCGCTCGACACCGCGGAACGCCAGGCGAGCGCGCGCAAACGCCCGCTGATCGAGGAAGTTCGCTTCCTGCTCGCGCACGGCGTGCTGCACCTCGTCGGCTACGATCACGCCGCGCCCGATGAAAAGCGGGAGATGGTCGCGATGACGCGCCAATTGGTGCGAGCTGCACCGTTGCCAGACGGTCCCACGCCTGCCGCCCGCCGGCCCAAAGCGCGCCCTAAACTCCGAAAGGGCTCGAAAAAGCGCCGCTAACCCTGGGGGTTTGCTGGGAAAATCGAGGCGCTACATATCCACAGCCCCTGGCCCCGCATAGAACAAGGCAACCGGTAGCGAGCGGTGACGAAACGGGCCTCCTGGCCGCGACCCCGTCACCCCCCCTGCTCTGACCCGCAGGAAAAAAGCTCAATTCGACGCCTTGGTTGCTTCTTTCCCCTTGATTGAGCTGTTCCATCCCTGTTATCGGTTCGCGTGCCTTGTTTGGCGGCCAGCGGGAATCAGCCCGCGGGAATGAGCCCGAGGCCGACAAAGACGGCAAAAGATTTCTAGAAATCTGAGACTAGGAGGAAGCGCATGGCTGGGAAGAGACTGACGAAGGCGCAGGTGGTTGCTGAGATCGCGAACGCTTCGGATCTCGACAAGAAGAGCGTGGGTCGTGTTTTCGAGGCTCTGCAGGAGCTCATCCGCAAGCAGCTCTCGGCGCGTGGCCCGGGCGAGTTCGTGGTGCCGGGGCTCGTGAAGCTCCGCGTGGTGAAGAAGCCGGCGACGAAAGAGCGCCAGGGCATCAACCCCTTCACCAAGGAGCCGATCACCATTCCGGCGAAGCCCGCGAGCAAGAAGGTCCGCGCGACCGCGCTCAAGGCCCTCAAGGACCTGGTTCAGTAAGACTCTGCGTCCGCGCCATGCGTCCCCGGTTCTTGATTGGACCGGGGACGCGCGCGTTTTGTGCCCGCGTGTTCGGGCCGCGCGTCACCAATAGAACGTTGCCCCGAGCCGCAGCAGGCCGCCTCCCGAGGTGTTGGTGGTGCGGCCCGTGACGGGGTCGATGAACTCCGGGTTCCGGTCGGCGCGACGATCGGTGCGGCCGCGCAGAAAGCCGATCAAATCGCCGCCAAAGGCGAAATGACGGGTGACGCGCGCCTCGACGCCCACGCCCACTTGCGCGCCGAAGTACGAGTATCTCTCGTCGCGCAGCACGGGCCGCCCGTCGTCTTGGAGACCGCTGTCGAGGTACGCTTGCCCCACACCGAAGCCCGCGACGCCATAAACCTGCACGGCGCTCCGCGGGTTCGCGAAGAACAAGCCGTTGAACAAGACGGCGTCCTCGAAACGGTCGAAGCCGTTGTAGTCGACGCCCCACAGCAACTCCACCGCGCCCTCGATGGCGATGTGAGGAATGAGACGGAAGCGCAGCGCCGCGCCCAGCCCGTTCATGTTGGCGTCGGGCGACATGACGTCGTCGTCGCCCATCAAGCCGATGTTGGCGTGCAGGTTGACCCCCCACTCGCGGAAGCGCCGGTGCCGCCGCTTGGGGGGAGGCGACGGCTCGACGTCGATGTGAACGCGCGGCTCGGCTCGAGGAGCGGCGGGCGGTGGCGAGGACGCGGGCGGCTCGGGCGGCGCCGCTTCTTCGCTCGGCGGCGCGTCGCTGGGAGGCGGCGCGATGGGCTCCGAATCGCAGAACCAGTCCCCATCGGGGCAGTCCGAGGCGGCCCAGGCGGTGGCCGAGACGGTGCCCCACAGCGAAGCAGCGACGACGAGGGCGAAGCGGCGCATGACTTCGCGCCAGCCTAGCAGCTCCGGCGCGGGCGTCGCCTGACACCGGCTGGTGGGGGTTCGTCGCTCTGAGGGTCACGACTCGGACCGCGAGCCGGGCGACGACGCTTGGTTGCCAAAGTGCTAGGACGCCGCCCGTGGCAAGTGTCGTGTTGAAGGCTGGTCACGTCCAGCCCGTATGGGCAGGGCACCCCTGGGTGTTTGCGCAGGCAGTCGAGCGTATCGAAGGCGGAGCGCAGGGCGGCGACGAGGTCGACGTCAAGGACGCCAGAGGGAACTTCTTGGGACGGGGGCTCTACTCGCCCGGCTCTGCCATCCCCGTGCGCATCCTGACTCGCGATCGCGATCGCCACATCGACGCTAGGCTCATCGCTTCTCGGCTGGAAGCAGCGGTGGCCCGCCGCCGCATGCTGGGCTTACCGTCAGCGGATACGACGGCCGTGCGCCTGGTGCACGCCGAAGGTGACGAGCTCCCGGGCTTGATCGTCGACCTGCTCGGCGACGTGGTGTCGGTGCAGTTCGCGACGCTGGGCATGAAGCGACGCGAGGCGGTAATCCTCGACGCGCTCGAGCAGCTGCTCGAGCCGCGCGCGATCATCGATCGTACGTCGGAGCGGGCTGCCAAGAGCGAAGGCTTCGCGGCCAGCAAAGGGGTGCTGCGCGGTGACGACTCGTTCAGCCACTTCGACGTCAAAGAGCGCGGGCTGCGCTTTCGCATCCCGCTAGAGCTCGGTCAAAAAACCGGATTTTACGTCGACCAGCGCGAACTGCGCGCGCGCGTCGCGGAGCTCTCCGTCCGCAAGCGCGTGCTCGATACGTACTCGTTCGTGGGCGCGTTCGCGCTCGGCGCCGCGCGCGCCGGAGCCACCGAGGTGGAAGCGGTGGACCAGAGCGCGCTCGCGCTCACCGTCGCGGCGGAGGCGGCGCAGCTCAACGGGCTCGAGGGTAAGGTTCGCTTCGAGTGTGAGGACGCAACGCAAGCGCTGGATCGCGCCGGCAAGCAAGGAGGGTACGACCTCGTGATCTGCGATCCCCCCAAGCTTGCCCCCACGCGGGCGGCGCGCACGCGCGCGCTCGGGCTGATGCGAAGGCTCGCCGGGCAAGCCGCGCGCGCGACCACGCCGGGAGGGCTGCTCGTGCTGTGCAGCTGCTCGGCCGCCATCGGCTTGAACGAGCTGACGCGCGCGCTGTCGCTCGGCGCCGCCGATCTGGGGCTGCGGGCGATTGTGATGGAGCGCTTCTTTCAGGGCGCCGATCACCCCGTTCCCGCCGCCTTTCCCGAAGGCTTGTATCTGTCCTCGCTCATCGCCGAAATCGGGCGAGGCTGACGTGAAGCCGCTCCGCCACCTGACCACCGAAGAGGCGGGAGCCTTGCGCGGGGTCTGCTTCGACCTCGACGACACGCTGCTCGATCACGGCCGCCTCCGCGAGGAGACCTACTCCGCGCTGTTCCGTCTGGTCGAAGCGGGGCTCGTGCTCTACGGCGTGACCGGACGCCCCGCGGGCTGGGGCGAGGTCTTGGCGCGCCTGTTTCCCGTCAAGGCCATCGTCAGCGAAAACGGCGCGATCGTCTGCGCGCTCGAGGCGGGGCGCGTCGTCGTGCGTGACTCGGTAGATGCCGACACGCGGCGGCAGCGCGACGCGCGTCTACGCGACTTGCTGGTCGGCTTCCGCGAGCACTTCCCCGACTTCGAGCCGGCCGACGACGTGCGTGCCCGCATCTCGGATCGCACCTTCGACATCGGTGAGTTCCGGCAAGTTCCGCCGGCGCGAGTGGCGGAGGCCACGCGCTACTTGAGCGATCGGGGCGCGCGCGTCTTCGTGTCGAGCGTCCACCTCCACGCCACCTTCGACTACGCCGACAAAGCCAGCGGCGCCGTGCAGCTGCTCGCGCGAGACTCGGGTCTGGACGCGACCCGGGTCCGTCACGCCTTCGCGTACCTCGGTGACAGCGAGAACGACGCGGCCTGTTTCGCCGCGTTTCACGTCAGTATCGGCGTCGCCAACCTACGCGGGCGGCCCACGCTGCGGCCCCGCTACGTCACGGCCGCGCCGATGGGTCGAGGCGTCGCCGAGGCGGCGGCCGCCATCCTGAGCCTTCGACGAAAGCTGTGATAAAAGGGCCCCCTTCGATGACCCAAGATGACCTCGTAGCCCTCGGCCGCGACCACCTCTACCCCAACTATCGCCAGCCGCCGCTCGTGCTCACGCGAGGCGAGGGCTCGCGCCTATGGGACGCCGCCGGCAAGCAATATTTCGATCTGTTCGCGGGCATCGCCGTGAGCACGCTGGGCCACGGTCACCCCGAGCTCGCCGCCGCCATCGCCGCGCAGGCCAAGCAGGTCATCCACCTCTCCAACTACTTTTACAACCAACCCAACGTCGAGCTAGCCGCCAAGCTGACCCAGCTCACCGGCTTCGATCGCGTGTTCTTCTGCAACTCCGGCACCGAGGCCATCGAAGCGACGTTGAAGCTGGCGCGGCGCCACTTCTTCGCGAAGGGCGAGCCCGATCGCTACCGCGTCATCGCCTTCGACAACGCCTTCCACGGGCGCACGTTGGGAGCGCTCGCAGCTACGGGTCAGCCCAAGTACAAAGAAGGCTTCGGTCCGCTGCCGGGGGTGACGCACGTGCCGTTCGGCGATATCGCCCGCGTTCGCCAAGAAATGGGCCCCGACGTCGCCGCGATCCTGGTCGAAGCAGTCCAAGGCGAAGGCGGCGTGCTGCCCGCGCCGCGCGGCTTCCTGCAGGCGCTGCGTGACGTCGTCGACGAGGCCGGCGCCCTGCTCTTGGGCGATGAGATCCAGACCGGCGTGGGGCGCACCGGCAAATTTCTCGGATTCGAGCACGACGGCGTGAAGCCCGACGCGATTGCGCTCGCCAAGGGCCTGGCTGGCGGCGTGCCGATCGGAGCCATGCTGTGCACGGCCGAGCTGGCGGAGGCGCTGCCGCCCGGCAGCCACGGCTCCACCTTCGGCGGCAACCCGCTGGCGTCGGCCGCCGCGCTGGCCGTGCTGTCCGTGCTGGAGAAGGAGCGCCTGCTCGAGAACGTGCTCGAGCGCGGCGCCGAGCTGTCCGCGCGGCTCGAGGCGCTCATCGCCAAGTACCCCCGCCAGCTAGCGAGCTCGCGGGGGCGGGGCCTGCTGCAAGCGCTCGTGCTGAAAGACGACGTCGATGCGCGCGCTCTGCTCGGCAAGCTGCAAGACGCGGGGGTGCTCGTCACCATCGCCGGTGGTCAAGCGCTGCGCTTCTCACCCCCGCTCAACATCACGTCCGCGGAGCTCGGGGCGGCGCTCGACATCATCGACCGCGTGCTCGGCGCTGGCTCATGAGCTTGGCCGCGGCGACGCTGCCGTGCTCGACGTGTCGAGCGCCGGTCGATCCGCTGAGAGCGCCACGCGTCGGGCATTTCGACGAGCAATTTCGCTATTTCTGTAGCGCGGAGTGCGAGCAGCAGTACCGCACCGGCGAGCCAGCCCGCTCCGAGGGACGCCCGCGCCGCGCCCCCGCGCCGCCGAGCACGGCGCCTCTCCCCTCGTTCGACGACCCCAGCTGGGAAGCCCTGCCCGCGAGCGACGATCAGGCTGAGAGCGAGGTCGACAGCGCGACTGAGAGCGCAGCGCCGGACGCGCCGGAAGACGCCGGCGCCGAGCCAGCCGGCTTTCGCGAGCTCGAAGACGGCGACGCACCGCCCGTGGCCGACGAAGGCGAGCGCGTCGAGGATCCGGCGCTGTCGATCGACGCGGGCACGCTCTTGCTCGCTCTCTCCGTGCTCGGCGCGGCGCTCTCGTTGGTGCTGCTGCTGACGGGTAGCTCCGAGCTGTCGCTCGCGGCGCGCCTGGTCGTGGCCGCGGTCGCCACGGCGGCGCTGGTGGCCGAGTGCGCCATGGGGCACCGCACCGTCACCGAGCTGCATCCTCTGGCGACGTTGTGCGGTCCTGTCGTCGCCATCGCGGCCGCTATTGGCTTGAGGCTCTCCGAGCAGCCCGAGGCGGAGACCGCCATCAACTTGGCGGGCATCATCACGTTCTCCTCGGCGCTGAGCTTGCTGCTCGTACGGCGCGCGCGGCGTCCGCTCGAGCTCGAGCGCTTGCAGGTGCTCGCCGAGCTCGATCACGCCGCGCGCCGGATCGTCGCCGGCGGCGAGGTGGAGGGCGCTCACGCCGCCGATCTGCGTCCCGGCGAAGAGATCGTCGTCGAGGCGGGCGACGTTCTGTCGGTCGACGCGACCGTAACGGCCGGGAGCGCCCGTGTCCTTCCGTGGCTCGGCGCCAAGACCCAGGTCGAGCGCCGCGAGGGAGACAGCTTGGTCGCGGGCGCCGCCGTCGTCGAGGGCACGCTGCGCGCCGTCGTCGGCTGGGCTGGCCACGACCGCGCCTGGGCCCGATTGACCCACGACCCTCGCCGGCGCGCCGATCTGCACGGTAAAGCCGCGCGCATCGGCCGCAACTTGGCCGAGAAAGCCGCGCCCTTCGTGGCAGGTTTCGCGGCGCTGTTGGCGTTCGCGGGCAGCGGCAGTAGCCCGCAAGTGCTGCTGCTCGGCATCGCCAGCTTTGCGGCCTTGGCGCAAGCGGGTACGGCCGAGATCGGCTCGCTGCAGCTGATGCGCGCCGTGCTCTCGGCGCTGAGACGCGGTGTAGCGTTTCGCTCCGCCGACGCGCTCGATCGCGCCGGGCGCGTCTCGAGCGTCGCGTTCTGCGCGCGCGGCACGCTCTTGCTGGGCGAGCCCGAGGTGACGAGCATCGACGCGCTCTCCGGGCACGACGCCGAGAGCGTGCTCTCGTTTGCAGCGGGCGCCGAGGCCAGCGCCGAGCATCCCGCCGCGGCCGCGGTGCTGCGCGCCGCGCGGGCTCGCAATATTCGTCCCGACGCGGTGCGCAGCCCGACCCCCCTGCCGGGCCTGGGCATCACGGCCGTGGCCGGCAGCGGGCAGGCCCTGACGGTCGGCACACGCGCGCTCATGCTGCGCGAGCGCATCGGGGTGGCTAGCGCCGAAGCCCGCATCAGTGATCTCGAAGCGATGGGGCGCAGCGTACTGCTGGTAGCGCTGGGAGGCCGACTGATCGGCGTCTTGGGCCTACAAGATGGCTTGCGCGCGGGCGCGCGCGCCGCGGTGCAGCACGTGCTCGACGTCGGGATCGAGCCGATTTTGCTGTCCGGCGACGCCCGCGAGACCTGCGAAGCGCTCGGTCGAGCGCTGGACATCGATCACCTGCGGCCCGAGGTGCCACCGAGCGAGCGGGGCGACGAGGTTCGCCGGCTCCGAGACGGCGGAGCCGTCGTGGCGGTGGTGGGGCGAACCCCCAATGACGACGGCGCGCTCGCCGCGAGCGACGTGTCCGTGGCGCTATCGGTCGCTGGCTCCGGCGCCTCCGAGTGGAGCGTCCAGCTCGCGTCCGACGACGTGCGTGACGCCGCGTATTCGCTGCGTGTGGCTCACCAGGCTCGACGCGAGGCACAGCTGGGGCTCGCGCTGATCGTGGCCCCCGCGCTCTGCGGCATCGTGGTCGCCGCGTTCGGGTTCGCGCCCGCGGGCCTCGCGCCCATCGCGACCTGCCTCGGCACGAGCCTTGCGCTGTCGCGGCTGCGGGCCGAGCGCTGAGGCGCCGCGCGAACGGCTCGCCCTTTCGCGCGGTTCTGGCTGGCCCTTGACCGCGGCCCGCGCGGCGGGGATAGATAGAGCCGTGAAGAGCGGGGAAACCTCCAAGAGCCAGGCCAAGCCCCGACCGCCCAACCAAGAGCGGCTGAGGCACGACCTCAACGACTACATGCTCAAGCGCGGCCTCCGCTCGACCGAGCAGCGGCGTTTGATCATCGACATCTTCTTCGACGCGCACGAGCACATCACGATCGATAGCCTGCTCAAGCAGGTGCGCGCGGTCGACTCGCGCGTGGGCTACGCCACCGTCTATCGCACGATGAAGCTTTTGTCGGAGAGCGGCGTGGTGCAAGAGCACAAGTTCGGCGATGGCTTCACCCGCTACGAGCTGTCCGACGAAGAAGCCCATCACGATCACCTCGTGTGCCTCGAGTGCAGCAAGATCATCGAGTTCGAGGAGCCGCAAATCGAGGCCCTCCAGGAGAAGATCGCCCGGCGCTACGGCTTCCTCGTACGCGCGCACAAGCACGAAATGTACGGCGTCTGCGCGGAGTGTCAGAAGTCCAAAGCCAGCCGCGTCGGCCGCGCGGGCCGCGGCTAGGCCGCGCTCGGCGGCTAGGGCGCCGTCAGGCTGCGCGCGTCCGTAAGGATGTGGTGACACGGCACGTCGTGCTCGAGCGTCGGCAGCTCGACCAGCAGCTGGAAGTCGAACGCGACCGCGACCGCCTGCGCGGGCGGGCAGAAATCGGGCAGGAGGGAGTCGTAGAAGCCAGCGCCGTACCCCAGGCGATGGCCGCTCGGAGCGACGGCCAGCGCTGGGACGAACAGCAGCTCCACCTCAGCGCGGGCGGCGATCGGCGCGTCGAGAGGAGGCTCGAGGAAGCGCTGCCCGCGGTCCGCCAGCTGCTCGAGCGAGTCGGTCAGGCGCAAGCCCGAGACGTGCGCTTCCCCGCGCTGCTCGAGGAAAGGATAGTAGACGCGCTTGCCCGCGCGCCGCGCCGCTCCGTCGAGCTCGCGCAGATCGACCTCGTGGCGCTCCGCCATCGGAAAGAACAGGGCGATCCCCCGCGCGTCGCGGAAGGCAGCGAGCGCGAGCGCCCGCTCGACGAGCGCCTGGTTGCGGACCGCCAGCGCCTGCGGCGGGTGAGCCTGGCGCACCGCGCGCATCCGCTTGCGCAGCTCCTGCTTGGCAGCCTCGGCGAGCTTTGAAACCTCGGTGATCTCGAACGGCGGCATGGGGCGGTCGGACGATGCTAGCCTCGCCCAGTGCAGCGCGCCTACCTGATTCCGGCCTACCAGGCCAGCCGAAACCTCGCGCAGGTGCTGCGCGACCTGCGCGCGCACGATCCAGAGGGCGCGCTGCTCGTGGTGGACGACGGCTCCAACGACGGCACCGGTGACTTGGCGCGCGCGGCCGGCGTCGACGTCGTGACGCACGCCACGAACCGCGGCAAGGGGGTCGCGCTCCGAACCGGCTTCGCTTGGCTCGCGGCGCGTGGCTTCGAGACCGCGGTCACGGTCGACGCGGATGGGCAGCACCGCGCCGAAGACGCCGTCATGCTCGCGCGCCACGAAGCGCCCGCCGACGCCATCGTGCTCGGCGTCCGCGATCTCGCTCGCGACGGAGCGCCCAAGCCCAGCCGCTTCTCCAATCGCTTCTCCAACTGGTGGGTGTCCCGCTTCGCGGGCGTCTCCTTGTCGGACACTCAGTGCGGGCTACGTCGCTACCCGCTCGAAGCGACGTTGGCCCTCGACTCCGACGCCCGCGGCTACGGCTACGAATGCGAGCTGCTGGTGCGCGCCGCTCGGCGCGGCCTCGCGATCATCGAGGCGCCGGTGCGGGTGATCTACCCACCCAAGGCGGAGCGCGTCTCTCATTTCCGCGTCGTGGCGGATCCGACGCGCATCGTGCTGCGCTTGGTGCACACCGCGCTCACGGTGCCGCGGAGCCAGAAGCCGCGATGATGCGTCACCTGAAGCGGGCTCTGCGCTGGGCCTGCGTGCTGCTTGCCGCGCTCGTCCTCGCCCTCGTCGTCTTCCACTTCGCGGTCGGTCACGCCGCAAAGCTCGAAGCGCCTCAGGTCGCGCTGCCCGCCGACGAGGTGAAGCCAGGTCGCGGCGACGTGCGCCGCTTCGGCCCTGCCTACGCGCGCCGAGCGGGGCGCATCCTGCAAGTCGGGCTCGTGGGCTCCCCCGAGACGATCGGCTACAGCCACGCCCGCCTCCTCTACCCCGAGATGGTCGAGAACGAGGGAGTTCTGCTCGGTCGATTCCGCGACCAAGTGCCGCTCCGGGCCGTGCGCTCGCTGCTGCTGGATTTGGCGCAGCTTCGCTACCGCCGCGTCGATAGCCAGATGGCGCCAGAGCGCCTGCGCGAGATCGCCGCCACCTCGCTCGGCTTTCAGCCCGATCCCTACGCCGAGCTGTTCCCGACGTTTCAGCGCTTCGTGTACCTGAACGCGCTGTACGACATCTCGCTGTCGTTCGAAGGCTCGCCGCTGATCGGCTGCACCACGTTCACCTTCGATCACGAGGCCACCGCCGACGGCTCCGGCTTGCTGGCGCGCGCCTTCGATTTCGAGGTCGACGACGTGTTCGACGAGCGCAAGGCGCTCTTCTTGGTCCGCGAGACAGGCAAGATCCCGTTCGCGTCGGTGGCGTGGCCGGGGCTGGTGGGCGTCGTCAGCGGGATGAACCTGGAGGGCGTCGCGGTCGTCGTGCACGGCGGCCGGGCGCGCGAGCCGCGAGCCGAAGGCGAGCCGGTGGTCCACGCCTTGCGTCGTGTGTTGTCGGAGGCGCGCAGCACCGAGGAGGCGGCGCGCCTGCTCTCGACGCGCACGCCGATGGTGAGCCACATCGTGATCGTGACCGACGCCCAAGGCCACTCTGCCACCATCGAACGCGCCCCCGGCGTCGCTGATCAGCTGCGCGCTCTGCCGCCGCGCGCGGCGACGACGAACCATTTCGAGTCCGCGCTGCGCGACGACCCCCGAAACCTGCGCGTGCGCGAGGGCACCTCGACGCTACCGCGACGAGCGCGCGGCGATCGGCTGATCTCCGAGCTCGACCCGCGCGCGCCCGTGACGCCCGCACGCGCCGCGACGCTCCTGCGCGACCGCCGCAGCGAAGACGGCTCGGCCCTACCGCTCGGCGACCGCCGCGCCATCGACGCGCTGATCGCAACGCACGGCGTCATCTTCGAGACCGGCGAGCGGCGGCTGTGGGTGAGCGAAGCGCCCCACTTGCTCGGCCGCTTCCGCTCCTTCGAGCTGCGCCAGCTGCTGAGCGCCGACTACGATCCCGAGGCCGACGCGCCAGAGACCGAGAGCCTCCCCGAAGACCCGCTGCTGACGAGCGGCGACTACGCGCGCTTCAAGCAAGCTCGGCCCTGAGGGCCCGCGAAGGGCCTAGGGAGTGCCCCTAAATTGCTGGTCTCGGCGTAAACGTGCCCGTGCCCGTGCCCGTGCCCGTGCCCGTGCCCGACGGTCCGTAAGTTGCCGTCGGCGGTATCGGGCTGGTAGGCCGGGGTTTGTGGCGCGTGCCTGGCACGCGCGCGCCGCGGGCAGCTGCCCGCGCATTCGACGGAGGCTCAAGCAA
>JAEYWK010000097.1 GCA_023431345.1 Pseudomonadota bacterium | reverse complement strand
GGCAAGGGGTCGACGCACCGCTCGGCCTAACCGATCGATCTCACTCAGAAACTTCTGCAGGATCGACAGACGGGCACGGGCACGGGCACGTTTACGCCGAGACCAGCAATTTAGGGACACTCCCTAGTCCCGCGCCGCACCTACCCGCGCGCCCTCGCCGTCGCCGCGCCGCCCACGGGCCTCGAGAGGCGCTTGTGGTAGGGTGCGCCCCGGTGACACAGCACCTCTTGAGGATCGCGATTTTCGCGGCAATCATCGTCGTTTTGGCGGGCATCACGCGGCTCGTGCCCGCGGCGTCACGCCGCCGACTGCGCCGCAGCGTGGTGCTCTTCGCCCTGTACGTCGGCGTCCTCTTCGCCAACTTGGGCGTCGCCCAGACGGGCTTTCAAGAAGTCGCCGAAGGCTTCGCGCTGGCGAGCGATCTCTTGCGCGTGCTGCTGATCATCAATCTCTCGGCGCTGGCGCTGTTCGACCTGCTCCTACCCATCGCGCGCTGGGATTTTCCCGACATCTTGCATGACCTCACGGTCGGCGCGGCGTACGTCGTGGCCGCGGGCTGGCTCATGCATCACGGGGGAGTCAACCTGACCAGCATCATCGCGACGTCGGCGGTGGTGACCGCGGTGATCGGTTTGTCGCTCCAGGCCACGCTGGGCAACGTCGTCGGCGGGCTCGCGCTGCAAGTGGACGAGTCATTCAAAGAGGGCGACTGGATCGAGTTCGAGAACAAGCAGCAGGCCCAGGTCAAGAAGGTGCGCTGGCGCCACACCGTGCTCGAAACCCGCGACTCCGACACCCTGATCGTACCGAACGGGCTGCTCATGGGTCAGGCGATCAAGGTGCTGGGCAAGCGCGATGGCCAGTCCGTCCCCCACCGCCAGTGGGTGTATTTTTGCGTGGATTTCCGGTTCTCGCCCGCGGACGTGATCAGCGTCGTCAACCACGCCCTGCTGGCGGCGCCGATCACGGGCGTGGTCTCGCGCCCCGCCGCCAACTGCATCTGCAACGATTTGGCTCGAGAGAATCGCGACGGCTACGTGCTGTACGCGGTCCGCTACTGGATCGACGACTTGTGGCGCAACGACACCACCAACTCCGACGTGCGCGAGCGCGTTTACTCGGCGCTCAAGCGCGCCGATATCCCGCTGGCGATCCCGGCGGCGGCCTTGTTCATCTCTCAGGAAGACAGCGAGCGAGCCGAGCGCAAAGCGGAGCGCGCGCTCCAAGAGAAGCTGCGTGCGCTCGACGACGTCGAGCTGTTCGAGCCGCTGGACCTCGCCGAGCGGCGCGCCTTGGCGCAGGAGGCGCGCAGCACGCCGTTCGGCCGCGCCGAAGTGATCACCCGTCAGGGTGCAGAAGCCAACTGGCTCTACGTGCTGGCCAAAGGCCAGGTCGAGGTGCGAGTGTCGACCCCAGAGGGCGAGCGGCGCGTAGCCGTGCTCAAGGCGCCCAGCTTCTTCGGTGAGATGGCGCTGATGACGGGTCAGCCGCGCGAGGCCACCGTGGTGGCCCTCACCGAGGTCGAGTGCCTGCGCGTCGACAAGGCCGGCTTTCAGGAGATCTTGCAGCGACGCCCGGCCATCGCCGAGCGCATCTCCGAAATCTTGGCCGCTCGACGCTTGGAGCTCGACGCGGCGCGCGGCATCGACCTCGAAGCGCAGGACCAGCGCCTCAGCCGCGAGAACATTCGCATCCTCAGCGGCATCCGCCAGTTCTTCGGTTTGTAGCAGGATGCGGGCGTGGCTTGGTTGGGTCTCGCTCGCCAGCCTCGTGCTGGTGCTCATCCTCGTGCCGTTCGCGCTGTGGGAAGAGTCGCTCAGCGTGTGGGCAGCCGAGCTGCTGCGCCCCACGGCGGGACGAGCCGCGCTCGCCGCCATGATCGTGCTGCTACTCGCCAGTGACTTGCTGCTGCCGATTCCGTCCAGCTTCGTTTCGGCCGGCGCCGTGTCGTTGCTCGGCGCGCTCGAGGGAGGCGCCGCGATCGCGATCGGCATGACCCTCGGAGCCTGGCTCGGCTACGCGGTCGGCCGCGCGGGTGGCGAGCCGCTGGCCCGTCGCGTGGCAGGGCCGGCTGAGCTCGAGCGCGCGCGGCTCTTGATGGCGCGCTACGGAGCGTGGATCTTGCTCGTGAGCCGGGGCGTGCCAGTGCTGGCGGAAGCGTCCACCTTGTTGGCCGGCGCGACGCGCCTGCGCGCCGGGCGTTTCGCGACCGTCACGACGCTCGGAAATGTCGGGGTGTCGCTGGCCTATGCGTCGATCGCCGCGCTCGAGCTCAGCGGAGTGAGCGCGCTGCTCGCGCCTTTCGCGTTCGGCATCTTGGTACCCGGCGTCGCCATGCTCGCGCTGAGGCGCCGTTGACCGCGCGCTCGCGGGCGTGATAGCCCGTTCGGTTGGGAATTTTGCGCCGAGTACCTGCGTACATTCGGAGCCCCAGACCCCTTTCGAGGATGATACGACGATGAACAAGCTCTCGCTCGCGCTCGCGTGTACTGGCTTCTCGCTGCTCTCGCTCGGAGGCTGCAAGCAGATCTCGGAAGCCAAGAAGGCCGCAGAGGCGCTCAAGGCCGCCGCCAGCGCCGTGGCCGACACCAAGGGTGGGCCGGCCATCTCGTCTGAAGAGGACAAGGATGCGCAGCTTGGCTCGAAGCTAGGCGAGTACATCAGCTGCATGAACCACACCTCGAAGCGCGTGGTGGACAGCCGCAATCGCTACCTGTCGTGGGTCAAAGACGAAAAGGTGGGACCGACCGGTAAGGAACGCAACATCTACGGCCTGTACGAAATCAGCCCCCAAACCTGCTTCAGGTCGCTCGAGAAGGCCAAAGGGATGCAGCCCGCGCTGCCCGAGCTCGAGTCCGCCGCCGCGGAGTACAAGAAAGCTCTGGAGGAGCTCGAGCCGATCCTCAAGACGGCCAACAAGTACTACGACCAAGACGACTACAAAGACGACAAGATGGCGAAGGGTAAGGAGCTGCACCCGCAGCTGATGAATGGCTTCGCCAAGTTCGAGCAGGTCAGCAAGGCCTTTGAAGACAAGGTGACCGCGCTGAACGACGACGTGAACTCCCGGCAGCTGTCGCGGCTGGAGAAGGACCCCACGCGCAAGCTGCAGTATTTGTCGCAGCGCTCGCTGCACGAGGCGAAGGCGCTGATTCAGCTCACCGACATCGGTGAGTTGAAAGAGCTGGACCAGCAGAAGCTGGACGTCGCTCTGCAGGCCTTCGACAAGACGCTGACCGAGCTCGACGAGTACGCCACCGCGCACAAGGCCGAGGTCGACAAGACCATGATGTTCTCGTCCTTCCAGAGCAGCGCCAAGACTTTCCTCAAGTCGGCCAAAGACCTGCTGCGCCGGAAGCGCGACAACAAGGACTTCAACAAGGAGTTCTTTTCGGGCTCTAATCCGAGCATGGTCGACGGCCACCCCGCGCAGGTCGTCGAGAAGTACAACCGCATGATCAACGACTCGAACAACCTGCGCTACTGACGGCGCGCGCGAGGGTCCGCCTACCGCGTGTAGCGGTGCTTGACGCCGACCGGAAAGTACTCCGCGTGCCCGTGCGGCAACAAACGGACGCGAGGGCGACGCCGGTCGGGGGGCGCGTAGCTCTTGAACTCGCTGTTCAGTCGCTCGAGCGCGTTCTGCACGGACGCGGCGACGTCCATTTCTAGTGCCTCAGTGCTGGCGAAGCCCGGCAAGAGCTCAACCACCAGCTCCAGCCACGGGTTCTGATCCGCGTCCTGCTGCAGCTGCATCACGAACTTGCCGCTCAGCGCCGAGAGCAGCTGCGGCTGCTCGATGCCGACCGCGATGTTCTCGGGGTACACGTTGGCGCCATAGAACGAGAGCGCGAAGTTGCTGCGGCCGAAGACGTAGACGAACGGCAGCGGCCGCGCCGGCACGCCGCGCTCGGCCAGCTCCGCCCGCACCTCGCTCCGCCCGGGCGCGACGGCGGCCAAGAGCGCGTCAGCCGCGAGCAAGCCACCCCGGTCGAGGATCTTGTAGCGCAGCAGCGGGATGCCCCCGTCGCCGCTGAAGAGCAGGTTGCCGTCGTCGACCTCGAAGAAGCGGTGCAGCGGATCGTACTGGCACAAGGTCGGCAAGCGCGACTCGCCGAACAGCGAGCGCGACAGGTCGGGCGCCTCCGCGAGCAACCGGCGCAGGCGAACGCTGAGCGGCGTCTCGCTCGCGAGGACGCCGCCGTCGGCGGTTCCGTAGAGCGACGCAGTGCTGAGCTCGGGTTGTCGCGCACCCAACCGCTCACACACCACGCTGCGCCACTCTTCGCTGAACACCTCGCCTGCCATCACCAACTTGACGGGTCTGGCGTGCCAATCGAAGCCGTCGGCGCGTCCAGCGTCGATGACGTCTTTCAGGAAGGGCGGGTAGCCGCACAGCACCACCTGCTCGAAATGCGCGCCAAGTGCCCGCAAAATGCGCAAAATCTCCGACTTCTGGTTGCCGGGAGTCGCGATCGTGAGCGGGTAGCCCTTGGCCGCGACGTGGCGCAGGCACGCCGCCGTGTACATGCCGCCAACCCAATTCCCGAGCGCGAAGCACACCACGGCTAGCGTTCGGCGCTCGTGCGCGCGGAACGCGTCGCGCAGGACCTGCTCGAAGCGCCACGCGGTCGCCAGCTCGTCGCTCACGAAGCGCGGCCAGATCGCGGGTTCACCGGTCGAGCCCGACGACACCGCCAGCATGTCGCAATCTTCGAGGGCCCCGCCGCGACACAGCTCGGAGAGCGGGAAGCGGCGGTGGTAGCTCTCCTTGGTGGACACGGGCAGGCGCGCGAAATCGGCGGAGCCTAGCAGCGAGCTCGGATCGACGCCCTGCTCGCCCAAGAAGCGCGCGTAAGCGGGCACGCTCGCCAGCGTCGAGCGATACAGCGAAAACGCGCTGTCGATGGGCGATTCGCGCGAGGAGCGCGCCAGCTCGGCGTCGAGCGGCGTCGAGTAAAAGCGTTCGAGCGCCGCCAATGCGGCGCTCGATTTCGCCTCGCGCAGGCTCACGCGCCCTCCTCGCGGCTACTTCAGCGGCTCGACGACGATTTCCACGCGACGGTTGTTGGCGCGGCCGTCGGGCGTGGAGTTGTCGGCGATGGCGCGCGATGAGCCGAGGCCCGTGGCGCGGATCTTGTCGCTCGGGATCCCGCGCGACACCAAGAACGAGCGCACCGACTCTGCCCGCTTCAGCGAGAGCGTTTCGTTGTCCGACGCCTTGCCAACCGAGTCAGTGTGGCCCTCGACCAAGATCGACTTGTAGCCCTGGTCGGCCAAGGCCTTGGCCACCTCGTCGAGCTTGTCTTTGGCGATGGGCAGGAGGTCGTACTTGCCGGTCGCGAACAACACCGCGCCCGACAAAGTGATGACCATGCCGCGCGCTTCTTCTTTCACCTTGGCGACCTCGGCCAAGCTCGCCATCGCCGCTGCGGCCTTCCGCTCCGCCTCGGCGCGGGCCTTCTTCTCGCCTTCGAGCGCCTTTCGCTCCGCCTCCAGCTCGGCTTTGGTCTTTTCGCTGGCCTGCTTCTCGCGGTTCAGCTCGGCCTTGGTCTTGTCGAGACCCTCGAGCTGGGCCTCCTTGAACTGCTTGTCGGCATGCTCCGCGTCTCGCTCGGCCGCGACCTTGCCCGCGGTAGCCTCGGCGATCTCCGCCTTGCGCGCCGCGATGTAGGCCAAATCGGGCGTAGGCGAGTCGACCCCCTCATCCTCGAAGCTCTTCTCGGCCCTGTCGAGGGCCTGCTTGGCGGTGTCTAGCTGAGCGGGCGCGAGCTGCCCCGCCAGACCCTTCGAGGCGCGCTCATAGGCGCGGCGAGCGTCGACCAGCTCGGGCGGTGGCTGCGTCGCGCTACAGGCGACGGTGCTCAAGGCTACCAGGAACGAAAGCGAAGTTACTACGCGGTACATCGGCTGCATTCTCCCTTCGTTCACTGGCTCAGCTTCTTCTTCAACTTGCCGAGCTGCTCGTCGGCTTCTTTGGCGTCACGCATGGCCTTCGCCTGCTGGGCCAGCGCCAGCGCGAGATCAGCGTCGGCTTGGGCGCGGTCGATGACGCGCGCGGCCTCTTCGTTGTCGCCGTCGGCGATGAGCTTCTTCGCCTTCTCGATCTGCTCATGGGCGAGCTTCAAATGCAGCTGCGCCTTGGGATCCTCAGTGGCGCCGCCGACCTCGGCTCCCTTGGCCGACGCTTGCGCGGCCGTCAGCGCTTCTTGCGGCACTGCGGAGCCACCACAGGCCACAGCTGACGCTGCAACCAACCCGAACCCGATCAACCGTAAGGCGAGCTTCGAACGCACGATTCCTCCAGATGAAGAAGGGCCATCTCGGCCCGCTGACGCAAGCCCCGCGAGCTTAGACCACCATGCGGCCCGGGCGGAAGCCTGGTAGAGCTGCCGGACCTGCCTGGGGAGCAGGATTCGGAGGAGTAGGATGACACCCACGATCAGGCGCAAGGATTTCTTGATGCTCACCGTCACGCTGACCGGCCTGGGCGCGTCCGCCGCGTGCGGCGACGACGACAGCAGCGATGCCAAGCCAGCGGGAAACAGCGGTGACGGCAGTGGCGGCGATAGCGGCGGCGAAGCCAGCGGCGGCAAAGCCAGCGGCGGCAGCGGCGCGGGTGAGAGCGGCAGCGGGGGCGACAGCGGGTACGACGCGAACGACGGCGGGGAGCCGAGCTCCGAGACCGGCGGCGCGGGTGGCGCGCTTTCGAACGAGGCCGGCGCGGGTGGCGATGACGCGGGACCGGCCCACGGCGGCGCAGCGGCGGCCGGCGCAGGCGGCACCGGCAACGCGGGCGACGCAGCCGGCGCAGGTGGCGAGGCCAGCGTGCAGCAATGCCACGGCGCCACGCTGACGCAGACTGCGGGAACGCACGACCATGTCCCCGCCAATTCGAGCAGCCTGTTCGCGAGCTTCCAAATGCTCGTGGATGGCTCGAACCCGACCGTCCCCTTCGCGCTGCCGCAAAACGGCACCGGGCACTCTCACAACATCACGTTGACGGAAAGCGAGGTGCTCGTGCTGCGCGCGGGCGGAACGCTGACGGGAAGATGACCAGCACCACGAACACTCACGCGCACACCTACACTATCTCCTGCGGGTGAAGCCTCCTGCGGGCGAAGCACCGGCAGCGTAATTTTTCGACTCGCCCATAGATGTAGAGTGATAAGGTGGCGGCGCGCCGTCGCGCTCACCCACGGCGGGTGGCCGAGGCGGCCAGCCTGCCGGGCGAACGTGAAGGTCTCGTGAACCTCTTGCTGGTCGAAGACAACGCGGCCGTCGGACGCGCCATCGCGAAGTCTCTGCGAGCACAGGGTCACACCGTCACGCTGGTCCACACGTGCGCGGAGGCGAGAGCGGGCGTCGATCACTACGACGTGGGCGTGTTCGACATCACCCTCCCCGATGGTGACGGCATCGGGCTCTGCGAGCAGCTGCTCGCCGAAGGGCGCATCGGGGCCGCCCTCTTTTGCTCAGGGAGCATCGACGATCTGCTGCTCGAGCGCGCCCAAGAGACGGCGCCCGTCATCCCGAAAGAAGCGAGCTTCGGCGAGCTACGCCAAGCCATTGAAGGCGCCGCGGCATCGCGCAACGCAGCGCCCGGCACCGCGCCGCGCCTACCCGAGCCTTGAGCGCGCCGCGAGCCAGGTTCGCGGCGCGTCAAGCTACTTCGAAGAGGCCGGCCGCGCCCATGCCGCCGCCGATGCACATCGACACGATGCCGTAGCGCCCGCCGCTGCGGCGTAGACCATGCAGCAGCGTCGCGGTGAGCTTGGCGCCGGTGCAGCCGAGGGGATGACCGAGCGCGATCGCGCCGCCCGTGACGTTCAGGCGAGCGTCGTCGATGCCGAGCTCGCGCGCGCAGTACACGGCCTGGGCCGCGAACGCCTCGTTGATCTCGAAGCGGTCGATGTCTTTGATACCGAGCCCGGTTTGCGCGAGCAGCTTCTGAATGGCGGGCACAGGCCCGATGCCCATGATGTCGGGATCGACGCCCGCCACCGCGTAGCCGCGTAGGCGCCCGAGCGGCTCGATACCAAGCTCTTGCGCTTTGCGCTCGGAGAGTAGAACCGACGCGGCGGCGCCGTCGTTCAGCGGGGAGCTGTTGCCGGCGGTGACGCTCCCCCCCTGCTTGAAGACGGGCCCGAGCTTGCCCAGCACCTCCGGCGTCGTGCCGGGCCGAGGGCACTCGTCGACGCTGAACTCGAGGTCGCTCACGCCCTTGCCCTCGAGCACGCGCGCGCGGACGGGGATGATCTCGTCTTTGAAGGCACCTGCGGCGATCGCGGCCAGCGCGCGCTCGTGCGAACGAGCCGCGAACGCGTCTTGGTCGGCGCGCGACACGCCGAAGCGCGCCGCGACGCGCTCGGCCGTGTGCCCCATCGAGATGTACGACTCGGGGTAGCTGTCCATCAGGGCCGGGTTCAGGCTGACTTTGTTGCCGCCCATCGGCACCATCGACATCGACTCGACCCCGCCGCCGAGCACGACGTCGGCGAGGCCCGAGTGGATCTGCATGCCCGCGTGCACGATGGCCTGCAGCCCGCTGGCGCAGAAGCGATTGACGGTCTCGCCCGGCATGCTGTTCGGAAATTTGGCGACGAACACCGCATTTCGCGCGATGTTCAGGCCTTGCTCGGCCTCGGGCATGGCGCAGCCGAGCACGACGTCGTCGACGTCCTCGGGGCGCAGGCCCGGCACCTTGGCGACGGCTGCTTGCATGGCCCACGCGGCCAAGTCATCGGGGCGGGTATTGCGCAGCGTGCCCTTCAGGGCGCGGCCCACCGCCGTCCGAACACTGCTCGCGATCACGACATTGAGCGGGAAGGCCATGGTTCAATTCCTCAGCGGCTTGTTGTTCATGAGCATGTGACCGATGCGATCGAGCGACTTCTGCTCGCCGCATAGAGACAGAAACGCCTCGCACTCCAGATCGAGGTAGTGCTGATCGGGGACTTCGGTGCCCGCCGCGACGACGCCGCCACACAAGATGTGCGCCAGCTTGTTCGCGATCAGCGCGTCGTGCTGCGAGGCGTAGCCACCCTCGACCAAGGCCCAGATGCGCGCGCCGATGGTGCGAGCCGCGTCGTAGCCTACCGCGCTGTGCAGGCCCGGGCGAGACGGCCGGTAGCCAGCCCGCGCCATGCCGAGCGCCCGCCACTTGGCCGCGTGCAAGAGCTCCGCGCGGTTGAGGCTGATGCCGTCGGTTTGCCGCAAAAATCGCAGCTTCTTGGCTTCATCAGCGCTCGTCGCCACCTTGGCCATCGCCACGTTGAGCGACGCCTCGCCGATGAACGGCAGCAAATCCACACCCTTGACGCGCGCGGCGTCGTCCGTGAAGCGCTCGACCATGCGCAAACAGCCGCCGCCGGCCGGGATCAAGCCGACGCCGACCTCGACCAAGCCCATGTAAGTCTCCGCGTGCGCCTGACACGCGTCGGCGGCCATGGCCACCTCCGCCGCGCCGCC
The DNA here is from genome assembly GCA_023431345.1 of Pseudomonadota bacterium. Taxonomy (GTDB): domain Bacteria; phylum Myxococcota_A; class Polyangia; order Polyangiales; family Polyangiaceae; genus PMG-095. The sequence goes on along the minus strand of JAEYWK010000097.1, from coordinate 59,789 downwards.
CAGCGTGTACTGAAACGGGGCCGCCACCACGGGCACGCGCGAGTAGCGCAGCTTCTGCACCGAGGCCTGCAAGCCGCGGATGATCTTCTCGACTTGGTCCCACGCCTTCTGCTGCGCGGCCATCATGATCAACATCAGGTTGGCGCCGGCGCCGAAGTGCTCGCCGTCGTTAGCGATGACGAGGGCCTCGAAATCTTTCTCCGCGATGTCGACGCCCTCGCTGAGCATGCCGATCACGTCGGGGTCGAGCGTGTTCATCTTGGTGTGAACCTCGACGCCCAGCGCGCCGTCACCCAAGTCGACCAGCGACGCGCCGGAATTCTCTTTGACGACCTTGCCCGCCTGCTTGAGCGCGGCGATACGCAGCTCCTTCGGGCCGAACGGCACCGGCTTCTCGGTGCGGGTCTGGTAGTCGAAGAAGCGGGGCTCTTTCGCGCCGCCCGCGTAGAAGCCAGCTCCGGACTTGGCCAGCTCCTTCACCCATTCCGGCAGCGCGATGCCCTCCTGCTCCATGCGCGCGACCGACTCTTTGACGCCGATGGCATCCCAGGCCTCGAACGGACCGAGGTCCCAATTGAAGCCCCAGCGCATCGCGCGATCGACGTTGACCACGTCGTCGGCGATCTCACCGAGGCGCCGCGCGGAGTAGGCCAGCGTTCGCGACAGCACCTTCCACGCGAATTTCCCGGCCGCGTCGTCGGCGTTGACCAACAGCTTCAATCGCTTGCCGGCGTCCTCCTCGTTCTTCACCGCGCCGAGCGAGTCGAAGCGCACCTTCTGCTGCGGCCGATACTCGAGCGACTGGAGGTCGACCACGTGAATCTCGCTGCCGACCTTCTTGTAGAAGCCGCCGCCGCTCTTGCGGCCCAGGCTGCCACGAGCGATGAGCTTCTGCACGATCTCCGGCAGCGCGAAGACCCCGCGCTCCTCGTCGTTCGTCAGCGACGTTTCACAGTTTTTGGCGACGTGCATCAACGTGTCGAGCCCGACGATGTCGGCCGTATCGAAGGCAGCGCTCTTCGGCCGTCCCATCGGTCGCCCGACGATCTTGTCGACTTGCTCCACGCTGAGCCCGTCCTCCAGCATCGACCGCATCGTGAACATCAGCGAGAAAACGCCGATGCGATTGGCCACGAAGTTGGCGGTGTCTTTGGCGTAGACGATACCCTTGCCGAGCCATTCGCCGAAGCGGGCCATGCGCTCGACCAGCTCGGGCCGCGTCTCCGGGCCGGGAGCGATTTCCAGCAGCCGCATGTAGCGGACAGGATTGAAGAAGTGCAAAACCAGGAACTGAGGCCGGAGCTGGGCCGGCAAGACCGCGCTCATCTTCGCGATCGACAGGCCGCTGGTGTTGGAGGCGAGGATCGCGTCCGAGCTCAAGAACGGCGCGATCTTCTCGAAGAGCTTCTGCTTGATGCCCAGGTCCTCGATGATGGCCTCGATGACGAGGTCGCATTCGCGCAGTCGCTCGAGGTGGTCTTCGAGGTTGCCGGTTTGCACCAGGCGAGCCGCGTCCGGGTCGTAGAAGGCGGCCGGCTTGGCCTTCAGCGCTTTCTCCAACCCGCCGTCGGCGAAGCGATTGCGGGCTTTGGCCTGCCCCTGCTCCTTCTCGCTCAGGCCCGGGGGCACGATGTCGAGCAGGTGCGTCTTCACGCCCGCGCCTGCCAGGTGCGCCGCGATCGCGCTACCCATGACTCCCGCTCCGATCACGGCTGCCGTACGAATGGACTCGGTCATCGTGGGTGGATCATGCAGCCCCCACCCCTGAGCGTCCAGCGTGTTTCCAGCCGCTGATTTCGCGTCGAAGCGGGGCGATCAGGCGCCTCTGCGCCAGTGTAGGTGGCCAGCGCAGCTGGAGAGCGCTGCTCGGCGAAGCGGCCGGCCGCCGAGCGTCAGCGCGCGACGCCGGGGATGGCCTCGAAGCTGAACGCGTCGCCATCTACCCGGAACGTGCCTCGAAGCTGGCCTGCTCTCGCGGATGAGCCGCCGACGAAAATTTCGAACTCGCCAGGCTCGACCACGCGCTCGCCGTAGGCGTCTACCAACGACAAGCGCTCGAACGGCACGTAGAGCCGCAGCTTCGTCGCTTCTCCGGGCTCGAGCGCGACGCGGGCGAACGCCACCAGCGCCTGATTGACCCACGTGACGGACGTGACGACGTCGGCCAGGTACACCTGCACGATCTCGACGCCCGCGCGCTCGCCCTCGTTCGCGACCTCGACGACCAGCTCGACGTCCTGCCCCTCGCGCACGAGGGGCGTGCGCACCTCCAAGCTCCGGTAGCCGAAGCGCGTGTACGATAGACCGTGACCGAACGGAAACAGCGGTTCCTGGCTGATGTCGGCGTAGCGATCGCCGTGTTGGCCGCGCACCTGGCTGTAGAAGATGGGTTGCTGCCCCACGTGGCGCGGGTACGAAATCGTGAGCTTCCCTGAGGGATTTCGATCCCCGAACAAGACCTCCGCGAGCGCCGTGCCGCCGCGCATGCCGGGGTTGAAGCAATGGATGATGGCGCCCGCACGGCTGGCGCTCTCGGGCAGCACGAGCGGCTTGCTGGCGATCAGCACCAGCACGAAGGGCTTACCGCTGGCGGCGACGGCGTCGATCAGCTCGCGCTGGTTGCCGAGCAGCTCCAAGGTCGCCGTGCTGCGGGTCTCACCGATGAACGGGATGTCATCTCCGACGACCACGACGCTCAGCGCCGCTCGCTCGACGACGGCGAGCGCCTCCGCGAGCGCGGCCGGGCTCTTGCCCCAAAGATCGCCGGCGGTGGCGTGAACGATCTCGGCGCTCGGCAGGCGGAGGCGCAGTCCATCCAGCACCGTGGTCGTGAGCTCGCGCGGCTGCTGCCCGTACTCAGGGCCGTACTGCGACGACCCGAGCGACCAATCCCCGAGCTGCGCCAGAGCGTTGTCGGCGTTCGGCCCTACGACGGCCACGCTCCCGCACGCGTCCGCGGCGAGCGGCAATAGGCCGTCGTTTTTCAGCAAAACGAGGCTCTCGCGCGCGGCGCGCAAGTTGAGGTCGCGGTGCTCGGCGCAGGCCACCACGCGGGCGCTAGCGGCGCGGTCGGGGCGGCGAGGATTCTCGAACAGCCCCATGCGAAACTTCAGGCTCAAGATGCGACGCACGACCTCGTCGATCTCGCTCTCGAGCAGCAACCCGCGCTCGACCGCCGCTTGCGCCGCTTCGAAGAAGCCGGGGGTCGCCATGATTAGGTCGTTCCCGCAGCGCACGGCGATCACCGCTGCCTCCACCAGAGTTGGCGCGACGCGCTGCTCATAGACGAGGCGCGCCACGTTGTCCCAATCGGTCACGAGGATGCCTTCGAAGCCCCAGTCGTGCTTGAGCACCTCGCGCAAGAGCCAGTGGTTCGCGGTCGATGGCAGCCCATCCATCGACTGGTAGCCGGTCATGAATGTCATGCAGCCCGCGCGCACGGCGCGCTCGAAGGGTGGCAAGAAGAAGCTCTGCAGCTTGCGCCTCGAGATATCGGCCTCGGAGGCGTCGCGCCCGCCCTGCGTCTCGGAGTAGCCGGCGAAGTGCTTGGCGGTCGCGAGCACGCCGTCGGGGTCCGCCAGGCCCTTGCCTTGATAGCCGCGGATCATGGCCGCGCCCAGCTCGGCGATCAGCAGCGGATCTTCGCCGAAGGTCTCGCCGGTGCGGCCCCAGCGCTGGTCGCGCGTCAGGCACAGCACCGGGGAGAACGTCCAGTGCGCGCCGGTCGTGACCATCTCGCGCGCGGTCGCGCGCGCCACCTGCTCGAGCAGCTCTTGGCTCCACGAGCTCGCGAGCGCGAGCTGGGTCGGAAAGATGGTGGCGCCCGGGTGAAAGGAGTGACCGTGAATGCCGTCTTCCCCGATCAAGAGCGGAATGCCGAGCCGCGTTTCGGCGGCTGCGTCCATGGCTTCTGCCAGACGCTCGTTCAAAATGTGCAGCAGCGAGCCGGGCTGCTTCTGACGCACGGTCGCAACGGGATCGACCTGACCGTTGAGCTGCAGCATCTGGCCAACCTTCTCGGCCAGACTCATGCGCGAGAGCAGATCCGAGACGCGCCGCTCTACCGGCTGCGAGGCGTCACGATACAGCGGATTTTTCGGCCTATTTTCGCTCATGACTCGATGCTCGTCTGCTTACCACGCTTGCGGGCGCCGCGCGCCAGCGCCTCGTCGATCAGCCGCGTCGTGAGCTCGCGCGGCGATACGCCGCTCGCCTCCATCAGCTTGGGATACATCGAGATGCGCGTGAAGCCGGGGATGGTGTTGATCTCGTTCACCCACAGCGAGCGATCGCGCCCCAAGAAGAGGTCTACGCGCGCCATGCCTTGGCACTCGAGGGCCTCGAAGGTTCGCAGCGACAGCTCGCGCACGCGAGTGATCTCCGCGTCGCTCAGTTCGGCGGGGATGCGGGTTCGAGCGCCGCTGTCATCGAGGTACTTCGCGGCGTAGGAATAGAAGCCGTCCGGGTGGTCGACGACGATCTCTCCCGGCACGGACACGAACGGCTCGTCACCCCCGAGCACGGCGCACTCGATCTCCCGAGGATGATCGAGCCCTTGCTCGATCACGACCTTGGAATCGAACGCGAAGGCTTGGTCGATGGCCGCGCCTAGACCCGCCGGCGCGAGCACGCGGCTGACACCCACCGAAGAGCCCAAATTGGCTGGCTTGACGAAGAGCGGAAACGCCAGCGCTCGCTCGACGGCGGCGAGCGCGCCGGCGCGGTCACGCCCGTAGGCAGCCTCGCGCAGCGTCGCGTACGGCAAAATCGGGAGGCCGGCTTGCTGGAGCAAGCGCTTCATCACGTCCTTATCCATACCGACTGCGGAGCCCACCACGCCGGCCCCGACGTAAGGCAGACCCGACAGCTCGAGCAGGCCCTGCATGCTGCCGTCTTCGCCGAGCGGGCCGTGCAACACCGGGAACACCACGTCGATGCCGACGCCACCCGTCGCCTCGACCGCGAGCGACAGCGCGCCCTCCGCCGCCGGCCGCGGCGGAAGCGAGACCTCGGGTAGCCCGCTCGTGAGCGAGACAGCGCGCGCGTCGAGCCCCGCGCCCAGCAGCGACGCCTTGGACTCGAGCTGCCAGCGCCCTCGCTTGTCGATGCCGACGAGCACGGGCTCGTAGCGCTCCGGGTCGAGCGCCTCGACCACGAACTTGGCCGAAAGCAGCGAAATTTCGTGCTCCGCCGAGCGACCACCGAACAGGACGAGCACGCGCAGCTTCTGAGGCATGGGGCGGGCGAGCATAGCGGAGTCGGCCCTCGAGGCCAGCCACTGGGGCGTTTCTAGGGATCGAGCTCGGCGCAGACCGGCGTGCCTTGAGGCAAAACCTCGACGTTCTCGATCGCCCGATCGAGCGCTGCACGCGTCTCGGCGCTCGCGTAGCCTTGTCCGATGATGAGCATGCCGGTGCCGCGGCAGATGGGGATCAGCAGCAGCCGGCCGTACACGGGCGTCCCGTCGATCCGCCACACGCGCTCGCTGGCCTTTCCGAGCGGTGTGGACACGCTGCCCTGCTCTACCACCACGCTGACCGTCTGATCGGCCTGCAGAGGCCGGCGCAGAGCCTGCTCGAATACGTCGAACGAGTGGCGCAGCGAGCGCGGCGAAAATTCCAAATCAGAGATGGCGAAGATCAGGGAGGCGAAAGTGTCGCCCGTAGCCGAGAAGCTGACGTCGTCTTCGTCGACGCTGGGCTTCATGCCGGGTGGGATCGGCAGCATCAAGCCGAGCCGCGGCGCGATGACGCGCTGGCCACGCACGGTCGGTCGAGGCACGCTCGCAGCGCGACGCATGGGCGGAATGTCAATCGCGCCAAAGGGCGGGACCGCGGCGATCCGCTCGTCGATGAGCGCTGGCAAACCGGTCAGCAGCTGACGCGCCTTGGGCGCGGGGAAGCCGCGCACCACCGCTACCGCCGAGCCCGTGCGCCGCACCTGCGTGCGGCCACGGAAGATCTCGCGAGTGGCGGCCGGCGCTCGATCCCAGCACGCGGCGGTGGCGCGCATGGCGCGCTCGAACTCTCGCGCGTCGTCCTCGCTGTCCCAAGTCGTGATCAGCAGTAGCCCGCCTTGCTCACCGCGGGTCACGACCGTGAAGGCGTCGCCGCCCCAGCCAACGGCGGCGCGGTGCGCCGCGAGGCGCTCGTTGCAAACGTCGAGCATCGCGCGCACGAGTAGCTCGCCGACGTGACCCGTGCGGAGCAACTGCCAGCCCCGCGGCGCTTCGGGGGCGCGCACCGGAACGGCCAGCTCGCCCGCGAGGTATTTGTCGGGGTGCAAGATGTGCTCGGTGGTGGCAGGCGGAACCTCGTACAAACGATTGACGAGCGCGAAGCCTCCCGCGCGGTGAATTTGCGCCACGAAGCTGCCGCCGGCTTGGTAGGGGAACACCAGGCGCTCGCGCTGAAACGGGGGCGCCTGGCGGAGCTCGGGGCTCTGCTCGAGCGCCGCCTGGTAGCCGCGCAAGCTGGCTTCGAGCGCGCCTTCGGCCATGCGCACGAGCAGGCGCGAGAGCGGCAGGTGATTCTCTTCGGCCGCGAAGGCAGCCATCACGAGCATCGCGTCGCCTTCGATCAGGGCGAGCCGCGCCAAGCGCGCGTCTTCGTCGGTCACGCTCGCGATCTCGGGCACACGAAAATGCTGAAACTGCAAGGCGTGTCCGAGCTCGTGCGCGACGACGAAGGGCAGCTCGGAGTCCTCCTTCGCGCGGGCGCGCACGTGCACCTCGTGCCGGAACTCGTCGTAGAAGGCCAACATCTGGCCGCGGTGCAGGGCGCCGAAGCTCTGCGCGGGGGCGGCCCCCTTCGCCGCGAACAGCAGGCCGAGCGACAGCTGCACCGCGGGAAGGTCGATCGGCGTCGGAGCGATGGCCTCGCGCTGTGCCTTGCGATCGGCGACGTCTTGGAACCGCGCCTCGTCGTCGAAGAGCACGGGCGTGGGGCGCCGCTCACCCAGTTGACGCAGGCGTGCCACGCGGGCCACGAACGTTTCGGGGCGCTCCGCCAGCACATCCGCCGCGGTGTGCGGCGCTTTCGTCGACGCCGAGCAGCCAGCCAGCCCGATCAGGCAGGCGACGAGCGCGCGGCGCGCCGAGCTCACGACGCTCACCCGCCCTCACTGCGCCTGCGCCGTCTCATGTGCCACCTTTTTACCACCGGAGCAGGTGCGCTATAAGGGGCAGGGTGAGCGCACGTTTCGCTGATGAGCTCGAGCCGCCCCGCGAGCCGCGCTGGCGCTCGAGTAGCCTTTGGGCGGCCAGCCTCGTGATCGCAGCCTGCAGCGCGAGCCCGAGCGGCGGGGCAACGGAGCCCCCTAGCGCCGTCGGGGCGGACGCGCCGATCGTTGCCGCAGCCGCCGGCCCCGGCGCGTGGTTCGACGCCCAAGGCGGCCTCACCATCGTCGGCCCCGGTCGTCGCCTGCGCCTCGCGCTCTCCGCTCCGCTCGCGGCCTGCGCGCCCGTCTTCGAAGGCGGAGGCAGCGCCTCCGAGCAAGCGTTGAACGCGAGCCTGCCGTTTCAGGTGCTGAGCGAGGCTTGTCGGGAGGTGCACCCGTCCATCTTGTTGCCCGAAGAGAGCCGCACCGCGTCCCCCGCCGAGCTCGAGAGGACGTACCACGAAGTGTCGCGCTGCGTCGCGAACGAGCTGGGCGGCGCGAGCGGTTGGGTGCCCGATGTCGTAGCGGATGGGGACCCGTGCACGGCCGCGCTCGGACGAGGCTTTCGTTTGCCGAGCGACGTCGAGCTCGAGGGCCTCAGCCTCGACGACCGCAAGGCAGTGGCCGGCGCGCTGTTCGACACCGACGATCACGCGGCGTTCGGCAGCTTGCTGCTGTACGCCAAGAACGCGAGAGATGAGCTGGTGCTCGTCACGCTCAGCCCCAACGCAGCGGAGCGAGCGCCGCAGCTGACCGAAGCGCAGCGGAAACGTCCGTTCTTCGGCGCCGCGCTGCGCTGCGTCCGTCCGAACGTGACCGATGAGGAGCTGTCGCGCCTGACACCGCGCCTACCGAACGCCAGCGCCTGCCTGCGAGCCCTACGCGCAGAGCGCACGCAGCTGCGCGCGCGGCCTTCGGCGCCGGTCGCCCCCGAGCTGCTCCAGCTCAGGGCCTGGGTCGAGCAAGCGGCGCGCTCACCGATCCTACTGCAGAGCGCGGCGAGCCTGCGCGAGCTCGGCGAGCTGCTCTCGGCGCCCGCCCTCGAACGCATGGCTCAGGAAGCGCAGAGCGAGCGCGCGCTCACCGAGCACTACGCCGAGCTCGCCGAAGGGCTCGACGATCCGTCGGTGTCGCCCGGCGAGCGCGCGCGGCGCCGGGCGGAGTTCGACAGCTTGCGCAAGCGACTCAGTGCTCAGCTCGTGCAGAGCGCTGAAGCCGGCGGCGGACGCACCCAGCTCTCGGCGTTGGTCGCTCACCTCCAGCAGCTGCTCGAAGCCGCCGCGCGCGCCAAGCCCGGGCGACGCGGCCCCAAGCTCGACTATGCACCTGTGCTCACGCGCTTGCGCGCGCTGACGGGCGCGAAAGCCGGCCATCCGTAATGGGCATGGGCACCGGCACGAGCAGCGGAGGCCATGTCGTGGCCGGGAGCCCCAGCTTCCCAGGATTTCCACCCGGCCCCGGCGCGGCGCGGCATTTGCTCGAGGAGCTGAGCGCGCTCGACGATTTGCGCCGCGACCTGCTCGGCACCGTCGGTCAGCGCTTCGCGACCTATGGCGACATGTATTACGCCGAGGCGGCTGGCGTCGACATGTACTCGATCTGCCACCCCGATCTGATCCAGCAGGTCCTCGTCACCGACGCGCGCGCCTTCCACAAGCGCCGCACCGATCTGGAGGTGCTCGGACGAGGCCTGCTCACCAGCGACGGCGACGAGTGGCGGCGACAGCGACGACGCATCCAGCCCGGATTTCGGCACGAGAGCATCCAGCGCTACGCGAAGCTGATCGCAGAAGAAGCCGAGTCGCTCGCCGAGCGATGGCGCGAAGGTCAAGAGCTCGACGCGCGTCGCGAGATGATGCAGCTCACGCTGCGCATCGTTTGCCGCGCGCTGTTCGGACAGCGCTTCGGCGGGCGCAGCGAGCGGCTCGCGCGCGCCATGCACGTGCTGCAAGAGCAGGTGCTTTGGCCCAAGCTCTTCCCCGCGTGGGTCCCTTCGCCGGGAAACTTGCTGAAGCGCCACATGATGCGCGAGATCGACCGCGAGGTCTTCCCGCTCATCGATCGCGGCGGCGAAGACGGCTCGTTGCTGGCCGATCTGATCGCGATGACCGACGACGAAGGCGCCATGACGCGCCAGCAGCTGCGCGATGAAGTCGTCACGCTGTTCCTCGCTGGTCACGAGACGACGGCGCTCGTGCTCACGTGGACGATCTATCAGCTGGCCCTGCACCCCGAGATCGACGAGCAACTGGCGGAGGAGCTGCGCGGCCTGCCGCGCGATCTTTCGAGGATCGACGCGCGCGGCCTGCCGCTGTGCGAGCGCATCCTGAACGAGACCATGCGCCTGTATCCGCCCGCCTACGTGGTGCCCCGCGTCGTAGCGGAGCCGGTGGTCCTCGGCGGCTACCGGCTGGAGCCAGGCTCGGAGGTGTGGATGTGGCTCTACTTCTTGCACCACGACGCGCGCTGGTTCGACGAGCCTGAGCGCTTCCGCCCCGAGCGATTCTTGCCCGAAGCCGAGGCCCAGCGCCGGCCCGGCACTTTCCTGCCGTTCGGCGGCGGATCCCGCGCCTGCGTCGGCCGGCATTTCGCGATGCTCGAGGCGATTTTGAGCCTCGCCGCGCTCCTCAGGCGCTTCCGGCTATCGCTCGTCAGCTCGCGCACGGTGAAGGTTCATCCCCGCATCACGCTGGGGCCAGCGCGACCGATCCGCGTGCGCGTCACGCTTCGCTGATCGGCCGGCGCAGGCCTCACCTCACCAAGGAGCAGCGCAGCCCTCCGCCAGCAGGGCCACGAGCGCGCCGAGCTGGAGCACGCGCTGCACGTCACCGTGCCGCAGGCTGACCGTGCGCGCCGCCGCCTCGCGCTTTCCGATCACGCACACGTAGGGCACCGCTTGCTCGTGCGCGATCGCGACCCGGCGGCCCAAGCTCTCGTCACGTTCATCGATGACCGCGCGCAGGCCCTGACGCTCGAGCGAGTCCACGACCTCGCGCGCAAAGGCGTGCTGCGCAGCATCCACCGGCAACACCGCGACTTGGTCGGGCGAGAGCCAGGCCGGCAAACGTCCTTGGTGCTGCTCGAGCATGATGCCCAGGAAGCGCTCGAGGCTGCCGAGAGTCGCGCGGTGCAGCATGAGCGGCCGCGCGCGTGCGCCCGAGGCCGTGACGAACTCGACGTCGAAGCGCTTCGGCAGCACGAGGTCCAGCTGAATCGTGCCGCACTGCCAGCTGCGTCCGAGCCGATCGGGCAACGCGAACTCCAGCTTGGGACCGTAAAATGCGCCCGCTTTCGGGGCGTGACGGACCACCAGGCCCGCGCGCTCGGCCGCGGACTGCAGCAGTGACTCGGCGCGATCCCAGACTGCGTCCGAGCCGGCGCGCTCATCGGGCCGCGAGGCGAAGCTCAGCTCGACGTTCGCGAAGCCCAGCGCTCCGTACAGCGCGAGCAGCGAGCGACAGAAGCGCGCGACCTCGGCTTCGACCTGCGACACCTCACAGAAGATGTGACCGTCGTCTTGAGTGAACTGCCGTAGTCGAAACAGGCCGTGCAGGGTGCCGCTCGGCTCACTACGGTGGACCAAGCCGAGCTCGGAGTAGCGCAGCGGCAAATCGCGGTAGGATGGCGCACGTCGGCGCAAGAGCTCGAGGTGACCCGGACAGCTCACCGGCTTCACCGCGAGCCCGTCATCGCCGAGCACGAACATGCCTTCGCGGAAGTGCTGCCAGTGCCCGCTGGCTTCCCAGATCGGCTGGCGGAGGAGCTGGGGGGTGCGCACCTCCCCGAAGCCATCGCCCTTGGCGTGACGGCGAATCAGCTCCTCCAACGCGCGCAGCGTGCGATAGCCGCGTGGGTGCCAAAACACCATGCCGGCGGCCTCCTCCTGGAAGTGAAAGAGGTCGAGGCGCCGGCCAATTTCTCGGTGATCATCTGCAGCAAGCATCGTCGTATCTCCGTTTCGGTCGTGGCCGGGACCGGAGGGACGACGTCATGCAGCCGCGCCCTGCCGGTTCTCGGCGGGGCTGGTTTCGTGGGCGTTTTCTCGATGTCGAGCTATGCGCAGACGAAGCCGCTCCCGCCACTGCGGGTCGTCGTCGTCGTCGTGAGCGCGAGCCTTGCGAGCATCGAGCCGTAACCATACGGCACAGTCCGATGCTCGTCAACGCTCAGGGGGTTGTGGACGAGCGCACGGCTGCGGCTAGTCAGCGGTACGGCGTCGCTCCCGCGCACCTACTTGGGCGGCTCGCCCACGTCGGTGACGCAACCGAAGAGCAGATCGATCTTGGCGGTAGCATCCGCCTTCACGGCATCGCAGTCGGCGCCGCACAGCGTGATCTTGGTCGGATTCTGCGGATCGTCGTACACCCAACCCTGCTCGCACTTCCCCGTCGGGTCCTGCGCGAGCGGCGTGGGCTCGCCATCACCCTTGGTGTAGAGCACGTTCACGAGCTCGGGATCGAGCGTCTTGCCGTTGGGCGCAGGCGGGACGGCATACTCACAGGCGCTGATGCGGCCTGCGATGTCGGCGAGACCAGCGGCGAGGGCAGCCCCGAAATCTTCCGCGGTCGTCATATCGAGGTGGCAGTAGTCGGGCCCGGAATTGGAGCAGCCCGCTTTGGCGGTGCCGCCCACCGTCGCCATCTGCGAAAGATCGCTGCGCGCGGCGTCGCTGCCTGGGCTTCCGATCACGAAGGTGCTCACGTCGTCGGCCTTGAAGGTCTCCTCCACGGCCGCGATCAGCGGCGCGTTGTCGACGGGATCTTCACCATCGCCCCCGCACTCGAGCGTGTACGTGGGCACGCCGTCGGTGATGAGCAGCACGAACTTGCGCCCGTCGAGGTTCGAGGCGGACACGGTGTCGGCGCCGAACAAGAACGCGCCGTGCGTCGGCGTGCCTCCGTTCGGACTCGCGCCGTCGATGACGTCGTCGAACCGCTCGCGCTGACTCGAGTTTGCGTCACCCAGCAGCGCGAGCGGCAGCCCCACCGCGTTCCGGATGCACTCGCGCCGCGGCGGGTTGTTCGGATAGAAATTGAGCCCCACTGCCACCGTCGCGGGCAACTTGGCTACGGCGTCTTTGAGCGCGTTGCTCGTGATGTCCCACTTCGACATGCCCCGGGCCGGATTGCGGTCGCCGTCTGCGCCCCAATCCATCGAGCCGCTGATGTCGACGACCATCTGCACCACGGCCGGAATCGCGTCGGCGGTGGCGGTGCCCGTCGCGCAGGCGGCGTCAGGGGTGAGAGGCGGCGTTCCGGGACCGCTGCGACCCCCGGTGCCTGGGCCTGCACCGCCGAGATCGGGCTGACCATTGCCGCCCCGACTGGTCGAGCCGCCCGAGCCGTTGTTGTCGACCTCGCTGCCGTCTTCTCCTCCGCCGCAGGCAAGCAGCAGAAATGCCGACAGAAGGCTGGGAACGACGGCACCAAGGCTGCTACGCGAATTCATCATCTGGACAGGACCTCCAAAAGTCCACCGACGCCAAAGTCAGAGGATAGCAAAGTTAGCAGGTGTCGCCCAAGCCATCTGACGGCTCAGCCAAGCTCGCGTGGACGACGACGGCGGCTTCGCACCTTCATTGTCGCACCTTCACGCCGCCGCCGTGGCGCCTCGCCGGCGTGGTCGCTCGAAGATTGCGCCGCGCTGCGGCGTCGCGCTCAACGCGGCAGCGCGATGTCGGCGTAGCTCGACGGCGCCGCGGTGAGGCGCTCGCCCCGCGCGCCTGCTTGCAACAAAACCGAGCGACCTTCCCGCACGACGAACGCGCCCTTCCAGGCCTCTTTCGCCTCCGCGGCGACGCCGCGCATGAAGGTGTCGTCGTGGTCAGGATCGTGATGAAAGATACCGAGACGGCGCGCGCCGGCGGCGCGGCACAAGCGGATGCCTTCTTGCCAGGTCGAATGTCCCCAGCCCACCTTGGTCGGGTACTCTGCGTCGGTGTAGGTGGAGTCGTACAAGACCAGATCGGCGCCGTCGATCAGCGTCAAGACGTTCTGGTCGAGCGAGCCTGGCCGGTGCTCCGTGTCGGTCACATAGCAAAACGAGACTCCGCCATGCTCGATGCGATAGCCGGTAGCCCCGTTCGGGTGATTCAGCGGCGCCGTCTTGACGACGACGTCTTTGCCCAACGTAAAGGTGTCGCCGGCCCTGAAGTCTTCGAACGCGGACGCACCCCGCATGGCCTCGAGCGGCACCGGGAACATGGGGTCCGTCATCTGGCTGGCGAGCACCGAGCGAATCCCGGCCTCGTGCCGGAGATGGCCCGCCAAGATTCGCATCGACCACTTCGGATCATAGGCCGGCGTGAAGAACGGGAAGCCGCAGATATGATCCCAGTGCGAGTGCGAGAGCAGCAGCGTGGCGCGGTCGATCCCGCGACGGAGGAACGCTCGCCCGAGGCCGCGGATGCCGGTGCCCGCGTCGAGGATGATCTCTTCGCCGGCGACCGAGACGTGGACGCAGCTGGTGTTGCCGCCGAAATGCACGTGGGTGCGCGCCGGACACGGAATGCTGCCGCGCACGCCCCAGAAGGTGATCTTCATGCGATTGCCCGCCGGCGCTGCGGGAGCGCGCCTCTCGCGCTGCTGGCGATCCCTTCGCGCATGCGTTCAGCTTTATAGCGCAGACGGCGGTGGCAGGGGGACGAAATCCTGCTTGGCGGCCGAATGAACGGTCAGGGACCGGGCGCTTGCGCCTCGCCGCGCGGAGCCCTGGTCGCTCGCGCCAAGCGCCAGAATGGGCCGCGAATGGCCCTCAGAAAGCGTAGCCGAGCGAGCAGCCGAGCGCGATAGCGGCGGTCGAGCTCCTGCCCAGAAAGCTGGCGACGGGCGGATCGAGGCTGAGCGTGAGCGCGCTCCTGACGCCGCTGCCGACGTCGACGTGCGCTGCACCGACCACCAAGGTGAGCAGGCGCTCACCCGTCCCGCTCAACGAACGCCCCTCGAGGCTGACGTCGCCCGTGACGCGCGCCCGCAGCGCGACGCTGCCGCTCAGCGCAGCTTGCGGAAAGGCGCGCAGCCCGAGCGTGAGCTCGCCGCGAGGCCCCAGCTGCCGCTCGCGTTGGAGCACGTGATCCGCGAAGCGGTACGCGGCTTCGGCCGCGACGTACACGCCCAGCTCCGGCAGCAGACCCCGCGCGGCATCGACACCCAACCCCACCTCCCACGTGCCGAGGCCGAGCTGCGCTCCCCCGGAGCCGAAGCCCGCCGAGCGCTGCTCGGCGATGGTGCCGAGCGGGGCGCGGACGAGCGCGCTCACGGCCACGGACGGCAGCGGTACGCTCGCGTGAGGCATGCTCTCGCGACGGAGCACGTAGCGGCCGCGAGCGATGGCGTCGCCGAAACCGACGGCGCGCTCCGCGTGGCGGCCGGCGTGCATGCGATACGCAGCGCCGCCCAGCTCCAGGAGCCACTCGAGCTCGGGTGACGCGCGGAGCCCCAACCGCAGCAAGAGCTCCTCCGAGCTCTCGGCTTCGTCGTCGTCGAGCGCGCGGTAACGGCCGTGGGCGTCGTGCTGCCCGAGCGCGCGCCGCGACGTCGCCACCAGCGCGGCCCCGAAGCGCTCGTCGGCGGAGGTGAGGCCGAGCGCACCGCCCGCGTCGTCGCTGCAGGGGCACGCCACCGCCACGCGCGACGAAAGCGCGCTCGCGACGAGCACGAAGCAAGCGACCCAGCGCTTCACGGCACGTCGACCGGGAAGCTCAGCGTGTCGTCGGCGTCCGAGATCCGGAGCGACAGCTCGAGCTGCCAGCGCCCGCTCATGAACAAGTCGAGGCCCTGTACCTCGAAGGTCGAGCCGACGCTGGCGATGTGCTCGGCGTGCGCCACGTGCGCGTGCGCGGCCATGGTCGCGTCGACCGCAAGTAGGCGCGCTTCACCTTCACTCTCGAGCGGCGTCAGCGCGACCCAAAGCTCGTTGTTACCGCGCGCCACCGGAGCCGCAAAGCTCACGTCCGCAGCGAGGAGGCCGCGATCGGAGACGAGGCTGAGCCGCTCCGCGGTAGGCTCAGGAGACGAGCAACCGGCGGCGGCCAGCGCGAACAACCACGCGGAGACGCGACGAGCGGTCACGGAAGGACGGCGATGCACGCCGCTCTGCTAGCGCCGCGCCGCCTGCCGCGGAATGCGTCAAATCGTCGCGGCCTTGACGACCTCGGGCGAGAGGGCTAAGGACGCGCTCGATTCAGTAACCCTTCGGTCGAAGGGTGGGAAGCCGGTGCAACTCCGGCGCGGTCCCGCCACTGTAATCGGAGCGACAGCGTCCCAGGCGATAGCCGCCAGCCACTCGGGAAGACCGGGGAAGGCCGGACCAAGTCGAAGCTCCGAGAGCCAGGATACCCCCTTCGCCCGAGACCCACGAAAAGCCCCACGGACGATGGGGCGAGGGCTCGCGGCTCGGTGGCTGCCAGCTATCGCACGTCGTTCCGAAGGCAGAGCGCCGGCTAGGACCGGCTGGAGCCTACGATGAATTTGCTTCGCTTCGGTGCAGTGTTGACGCTCGCGGCAGCGGCCACGTTTGCTTGTAGTGACGACGAAGTCGACGGCCCGGGCGGAGCCGCGGGCGAAGCCGGCGGGGCGGCAGACGGTGGCGAGTCGAACCTCGGCGGCAACGCCAACGGCGGCGAGGCCAGCGGAGGGGGCTCGGCGCACGCCGGCGAGCCAGGCCAGGCCGGCGCCAGCGCCCATGCGGGCGGCGGCGCCGCCGGTGAAGCTGGCGCCACGGGTGAAGGCGGCGCCGCGCAAGGCGGCGCGGGCGGAGCCGGGGGAGAGGGAGCGGTCGCGTGCGAAAATGAGTTCGAAAACGGCGAAGGCGGCGAAGGCGGCCAGGCCGGCGAAGCGTTCGAGCTCATCGGTCACTACGTCGATCACTTCGGCTTCGACGTGGACATCGACGACAAGCTTTGGAACGGCTCCGGCCTCATCGCTTACGACAACGCCGCGAACGTCGCCTACACCCAGTACCGCTGCGATAACCTTTACACTCCCAACAAGTTCGCCAAGATCGTCTACACCGAGCCCGAGGCGGCCGGCTTTTACTACTGCATGATCGTCTACGACGCGGAGTCGCTGGCGGCGGCGCAGGCGAGCACGAAGGTCGCCGACGTTGGCGCGCTCGACACGGACGGATGCAACGGCTTCCCCTGGTCAAAGGCGACCCCCGAATGAGCCTGGGTGCTAGCGTCGCCGTGGTGCTCGCGATTTTGACCGGCGGCGCGCTGCTTTCGTGCTCGGACGGCAGCGGCGGCGAGCCGGGCGACGCCGGCGGCGGGGAAAGCGTCGGTGGCGAGTCGGTCCAAGGCGGCGCGGGCGGCGCCGACGGCGCCGACGGCACCGCCGCCCGCCCGGGCGACGGGGGCAACGCTGGCGCAGGAGCGGCTGGCGCCCCCCCGCGCGAGCATCCTTCCGATGCGCCTTACGCGAGCGAGGTAGTGTCGTTCACTCCTGGCGACAGCGCCGGCTTCAACGCGGACAAGCTGCCGGGCGTGGTGCTCGGGCCGCCTCGCGGGCTCGGCACCAACTCGGGCTCGCTCGATGTCGTGTCGCTGGGCGTGGGCGGTGAGATCGTCGTCGCGTTCGGCGCTGGCGGCATCGTGGACGGCGAAGGGCCCGACTTCGTCGTGTTCGAGAATGCATTCTGGCCGAGCGGTGACCAGACGGCCGTGTTCGCGGAGCTCGGAGAGATCAGCGTGAGCGAAGACGGTGAGGAGTGGCACACGTTCGAGTGCGACGCCGCGGGCGCTGGAGAAGGCACCTTCCCAGGTTGCGCGGGCTGGACGCCGACACTCCGCTACGACGCGGCCGCGCTCGTGCCGCTCGACGCCGAGCTCACGGGCGGCGACGCCTTCGACTTGGCCGACGTCGGCCTGGCGCGCGCGCGCTTCGTGAAGATTCGCGACCTGGCGACGCAACCTCCCGGCGGCGACAGCGCCGGCTTCGACCTGGACGCGGTAGGCATCATCCACGCCGACTGACGGGGCCTGCTGCTCAGGCGCGCGACAAACCGCGCTTCTCTGCGAGCTTTTGCGGGCCTTGCGCGGCGAGCGCCACCATCAAGTGCCCGAGCTTGGGGTGCTCGGGCTCGATGTCGGGAGCGAGCCCGGCCGCCACCAGCACCTCGCTCGTCAGCGGGCCAACGGACGCGATCACGGTGCGCGAGAGCCCGCGCAGCAGCGGCTCGGTTCGTCCGAGCTGCTCCGCGATGCGCAGCAAGTGCGTGACTTGAATGCCGCTGGTGAACAGCGCCACTTCGGCGTCGCCTCGACCGATGCGCTCGATGGCGGCGCGAAGCGGGGCCAGATCTTCGGGCAGCGTCCACTCGTACGTTTTCACCTGGCGCACGCTGACAGCGCCGCGCTCGGCGATGCCGCTCATGAGCTCGCGGTTGGTGCGCCCGTACTCTTGAACGTGCACGTAGCGTCCGCTCACGACGCCGCGCGCGTCGAGCTCGCGCAGCACGTCGCGCCACGTGTTCGGCTCGCCAACCACGACCGCTGGCCTCACCCCGAGCGGCTTCAAGACCGCGTGGGGCTTCGGCCCGCGACAGATGATGGTGGTCGAGCTTTGGGTGAGCAAGCCGAGCGCCCGCTCGCGAGAGAGGCTCTGGCTGAGCCCCTCGATCATCAGCTCGGTCCCGACACCGGTGAGCAGCACGAGCAGCACGGGGCGTCCCGCCAGCAGATCGGCCTCCAGCGCGTCCAGGCCCGAGGCGCCCCGCAGCGGCACCTCGCGCAGCGTCGGGGCCTCGATCGGCTCCCCGCCCTGGCGCGCGATCATGCGGCTCGACTCGGCGCTCCTCCGGCTCTCGAAGCAAACGACACGCAGCCCCTTGAGAGGCAAGTCGCCGGCTTCGGGACCTGCCTCGGGGGGGGAAGAGCTCGAGAGGGACATGTGCGCCCCTCAATACATGCGGCGCAGCCCGTTTCAAGAATGTTTCACGACTCGGGCCCGCGAGCTCGCTGGGCGTCACTCTGCTCGAGGTCAGCCCGGCAAGCAGACGACCATGCCGCTGTAGCAGCCGCAGCTCTGCGAGCCGACGCACAGGCCGATGCCGTCGCAGTCGTCGCCGGCCATCGGGCTATCGCCGCAATCGACGCTGAAGTCACCGAGACCGGGGCCAGCGCCACCCTCGCCCCCCTCGGTGTCGATACAGAGCCAGGTACCGCTGGCGCCGAGCGCCTGACAAAGACAGCCCTGCCCATCGCTGAGGCAAACGTTCGGCGTGCCGCTCGACGGCGTGCACGTCTTGCCCTCAGGGTTGTCGGGACAGGCCGGGACGTTGCCGTCACCACCGAAGCCCGGAAAGTCGGGACCCACGCCGCCATCGCTGCCCGGCCCCGCTCCCGAGGTCGAGGCCATGCCGCCGCGGCCGCCGTTGCTGGAGCCTGCCGCGCTGCTCCCTCCGCCGCCGCCCGAAGCTGTTCCGGCGGTCGCGCTGCCACCGCCACTGCCGGCAGTCGAGCCCTTGCCGCCCGTGCTGCCCTTACCGCCGTCGGAGTCACCGCCGCAGCTCACCAGCAGAGCGCCAGCCAGCGCCAACGAGCTCAGCGCCCACAGACCCGTCATCGTGTTCATCTTGCTCATCCTTGATGCTCATCCTTGGGGGTGAATGCTCGAGCCCGGCCGAAGCCGCCGACTACCAGCGCCGGCGCGTCAGGAGCGTCAGCACTACGCCTAGTGGATCACGCCGAGCATTGTCAGGCAGGAGCGGGGCCCGTGGAACTGCGGTTATCGCCCGGGATTTCGCCGCTATCTGCTGCAACAGGCCCTGCCGCAACCGGTTCAACCAGTACAGCGCGGGTGTGTCCGCACGCCTTGCGGGCAAAACTGTGCTGGTCGATTTCAGATCCAACCGGTACACTACCGCTATGGCTGCCGCCGCAGAATCCCCGCTTTACGAGCGACTCGCCCACGACCTTGGCGCCAGCATCGCCAAGGGCCAGCTCAGAGCCGGCGATCGCTTGCCGTCCGTGCGAAGGCTCGCGCGCGAACGCAGCGTGAGCGTCGCGACCGTCTTGCAGGCCTACTTCGAGCTCGAGAACGAAGGGCTCGTCGAGGTGCGGCCCAAGAGCGGGCACTTCGTGCGACGCGAGCGCGGGCCGGAGCTGCTCGAGCCGAGCACGCCGCGACGGAGCAGCGTCCCCTCCGAGATCACGGTGTCGGCGGCGGTCGCCGCGCTGATCGCCAGCATTCGCGATCCGAACGTGGTGCCGCTCGGCAGCGCCGTGATGGCGGCGGAGCTGTTGCCGATCGCGAAGCTGAACCGGATCCTCTCCGAAATCTCGCGTGAGATGTCGACGGCCGGCGCCGGCTACGACGCCCCGCCCGGGCTCTCGACGCTGCGGCGCCAGCTCGCGCGACGCGCGGTGCTCACGGGGCTGCCGCTGCGCGAAGACGACTTCGTCACCACCGTCGGCGCCATGGAGGCGCTGCACATCGCGCTGCGCGCCGTGGTGCGCCCCGGCGAAACCATCGCCATCGAGAGCCCGACCTACTTCGGGGTGATGCAGCTGATCGAAGAGATGGGCATCAAGGCGCTGGAAATCCCCATGCACCCGCGCACGGGCATGGATCTCGACGCGCTGGAGGCCGCGCTCAAGGCGGGCGGAATCAAAGCCGTGTTCGCCATGCCGACGGTGAGCAATCCGCTCGGCTCCGTAATGCCGGACGAGAACAAGCGGCGCTTGATGACGCTGCTCGAGCGCCACGACGTCCCGCTGATCGAGGACGACGTGTACGGCGACATGCTGTTCGACGGCTCGCGGCCGGCCCCGATCAAGGCCCTCGATCGCGACGGTCGCGTGCTGTACGTCGGCTCGGTCTCGAAGACGCTGGCGGCCGGCTACCGGGTGGGCTGGATCGCGGCGGGGCGCTACCAGAGCACGGTGGAGCGCCTGAAATTCACTCAGTCGGTGGCTACGCCCACCATGCCGCAGATGGCCGTCGCCGAGTTCCTGGCCAGCGGCGGCTACGACCGCCACTTGCGCAAGACGCGGCGGTTGCTCTCGGTGCAGGTCGAGAAGACGCGCGAGGCTATCGCTCGCCACTTTCCCGCCGGCACACGCGTGAGCGCGCCGCGCGGGGGCTACGTGGTTTGGGTCGAGCTGCCGGGCAACGTGTCGGCATTCTCGATCCAGCGCCGCGCGCTCGAGCGCGGCATCTCCGTCGCGCCCGGGCCGATTTTCTCGGCGGGCGGGCGCTTCGAGAATCACCTGCGGCTGAACGCGGGCGTCGTCTGGTCCGAGCGCATCGAGCACTCGCTGGAGGTGCTGGCCGAAATCGTGAAAGATCTCAGCTGATGAAGGAGAGCTACGCGCGATGAGCCTGGCCTTGACACCGAAAAGCGCTCGGGGAGACGCTGCCGAGGAATGACGGACAAGCCCGGGCGCCTGCTCGCCGGAAAGTACGAGCTCGTCGAGCCGCTGGGTCGGGGCGGCATGGCGGTGGTGTGGCGCGGCATCGCGCACGGCGCCGCCGGCTTCGCGCGGCCGGTCGCGATCAAGCGCATCGAGGCGCAGGTCATCGGCTTCGCCGAGGTCGTCGAGATGTTCGTCGAGGAAGCGCGCGTCGGCGCGCTGCTCAATCACCCCAACATCGTTCAAGTCTTCGACTTCGGCCAAGACGAGCAGGGTCACCACTTCCTCGTCACCGAGCTGGTGCACGGCTTGCACCTCGGCCAATGGGTGAAGAGCTATTTCGAGAAGGCGCAGCGCGAGACCCCGTGGCCGCTCGTCACCGCCATCGGCATCGAGATGCTGCGCGGGCTCGAAGCCGCCCACTCTCGCAAGGGTCCTGACGGCGTCGCCTCCCCGATTCTGCACCGCGACGTCACGCCCCCCAACATCTTGCTGGATCTCGGCGGCATCGTGAAGCTGGCGGATTTCGGGCTCGCCCGCGCCATGGATCGCGCGCGCATGACGCGGCCCAACATCGTGAAGGGCAAGCTGAGCTACCTCTCGCCCGAGCTGATCGCCGGCGACGCTCCGAGCCCTGCCACCGATCTGTTCAGCGTCGGCATCGTGCTCTGGGAAGCGCTCACCGGTGAGCGCCTCTTCAACGCCGGAACCGACGTCGACGTGGTCGCCCAGATCCGCGAGGCGCAGGTGCCGCTGCTCAGCCTCAAGCGCAAGAACCTGCCGATGGCGCTGAGCAGCGCCGTGCACCGCGCGCTCGAAAAGGATCCGGCGCGTCGCTACCGCAGCGCTCGCGACATGCTGGAGGCCCTGACCGACGTGCTGCGCGTCCTGCCCGACAGCACCGACGCGATGGCCCTCGGCAAGAGCGTGCGCGAAGCCAAGAGCCGCCTGTAAGGCCGCGAGATCTGCGAATTTCCGGCCGATTCGCGCATGAATTTGAAAACCGTTTTCAATCGGCTATCGTAGCTCTTCCCGCCACATGCTTCTTTCCGAGGTTCAGCCAGGCAAGCTCGTCGAGGTCGTCGCTATCGCGGGTCAGAGCTCGTTTCGACGACGCCTGATGGAGCTCGGGCTGGTGCCCGGCACGCGCGTAGAGCTCGTGCGGGTCGCGCCGCTCGGTGATCCGGTCGAGCTGTTGGTGCGCGGCGCCAGCTTGTCCATCCGCAAAGCGGAGGCTTCGGTGATCGAGGTCCGCGCGAGCAGCGTCGCTGCCGTCGAGGCAGCGCTGCCCAAAGCCGTCGCCCTCTCTCCTGATCTCGGCACCTGAGCGGAGTAGCCGTTGACTGCATCTACGTCCGAGCCAGCGCCGGCCCATCCAGGTAAGCAGAGCCCAGCCGCGCCGTCGAAGCCGTTGGTACTCCTGCTCGGCAATCCCAACACCGGCAAGACGACGCTCTTCAATCGCCTCACGGGTCAGAACGCGCGCATCGGCAACTACCCGGGGGTGACGGTCGAGCGGCGCAGCGGAACGTCGCGCCTGGACGGCAATCGCGAGGTCGAGGTCGTCGATCTGCCAGGCACCTACTCGCTCAGCGCGCGCTCGGCCGAAGAGCAAATCGCCCTGTGGGCGGTGCTCGGTCAAGGCGACTACCCGCGGCCGGACGTGTGTGTGTTCGTCGCGGACGCCAGCCAGCTTTCGCGCAATCTGTACCTGGCGCTCCAGCTCTGCGAGCTCGGCCTGCCGCTCGTGATCGCGCTCAACATGATCGATGAGGTGGCGGACAACCCGCCCAGCGCCGCCGCGATCGAGCAGCTGCTCGGGGTGCCGTGCGTGGCCATCAGCGCCCGGCGCGGCACCGGCATGTCGGCGCTGCTCGGCGCGATCGAGCAGGCTTTGGTCGACGTGCCGCAGCCGGACGTCGCCCTCCCCTACCCGCCAGAGCTGCTCGCCACCGCCGAAGAGCTCGCGGCTTCGCTGCCGAGCGAGTGGCGGGTGAGCCCTCGCCGGGCCCGCGTGCTGTCGCTGTGGGCGCTCACCAGCATCGACGAAGACGATGAGCTCAGCGGTATCCCCGACGAGCTTCGAGCCGCGACGCTGCGAACGCGCGCGGCCGCTGGTCGCGACCTCGATCGCGAGCTGATCGCGGCGCGCTACGCCTTCATCGATCAGCACTTGCCGGCGCTGTACCGCCGCCTGGAGCGGCATCCGAAGAAGCGCGCGCTGTCGGAGAAGGCGGACCGAGTGCTGCTCCACCCCGTCTGGGGTTTCGTGCTCTTCGTGCTCGTGATGCTGCTGGTCTTCCAGTCTCTCTTCAGCTGGTCCGACCCCGCCATCTCCCTGATCGAGGACGCTTTCGGCTGGCTGCAAACCGCAGCGGCGGCCGGCATTCCGCCCGGTATTTTTCAGGATTTCGTCACCCAAGGCCTGATCAGCGGCCTCGGCAACGTGCTGGTCTTCTTGCCGCAGATCTTGCTGCTGTTCTTCTTCATCGGGTTGCTCGAAGACTCGGGCTACATGGCGCGGGTCGCCTACCTGATGGATCGCATCATGAAAGCGCTGGGCCTGCACGGGCGCGCCTTCGTGCCGATGCTGAGCGGCTTTGCCTGCGCGGTGCCGGCAATTTTGGCGACGCGCACGATGGAACGCCAGCGCGATCGCCTGCTCACGATGCTGGTGATCCCGCTGATGACGTGCTCGGCGCGACTGCCCGTGTACACCTTGATCATCGCGGCGCTGTTTCCGCCATCGAGCGTGTTCGGGCTCTTGCCGGTGCAGGGCATGCTGATGGTGGGCATGTACTTGTTCGCGACCGCCATCACGCTGGTGTCGGCGGGCGTGCTCGGCCGCACTGTCGTGAAGGGGCGGCGGGTTCCCTTGATCTTGGAGCTGCCGCCCTATCGCGTACCGAGCCTGCGCGGCACGCTGAAGATGATGTGGGAGCGAGCCACCGTGTTCCTCAAGGAAGCCGGCACCGTGATCTTGGCGTGCACGGTCGCGCTGTGGGTCCTGCTCTCGTTCCCGCGCGCGGACGCGGACGCTCCGCCGGAGCCCGCGCTCGCCGCGCACACGACGGCAGCAGCCCCCGCCGCCGACTCCGCCGGCAGCGCCCACTCCGCCGGCAGCGCCACCGCGGCCCCAAAGGCCGCCCCCACGGCCGCGGAGCCATCGAACCCGATCGCCCAAAGCTACGGCGGCCGCCTCGGCCACGCCATCGAGCCGGTGCTGCGCCCGCTGGGCTTCGACTGGAAGATCGGCGTCGGTCTGATCGGCGCCTTCGCCGCGCGCGAGGTGTTCGTGGCCACCCTCGGGCTCGTCTACGGAATCGACGACACCGGCGACGACGCCGTGCCGCTCCGCGATCAGCTGCGCGCCGAGACGCGCGCCGACGGTAAGCCGGCCTACACCCCGCTCGTGGGCTTGTCGCTGCTGGTGTTCTTCGCGATCTCTTGCCAGTGCATGAGCACGCTGGCCGCGGTCAAGCGCGAGACGAAGACCTACCGCTGGCCCGCCTTCATGTTCGCCTACATGACCGGGCTCGCGTACGTGCTCAGCCTGACGGTGTTCCAGGTCGGTCGGTTGCTTGGATTTTGAGCCGCTGCCGCGCAGCTTTTACGCCCGCCCCGTGCTCACGGTCGCGCGCGACGTCATCGGCAAGGTGCTCGTCCGTGTCACGCCGCGCGGGGTGCGGGCGGGACGCATCGTCGAGGCCGAAGCCTACCGCGGCCCTGAAGATCGCGCCGCGCACTCGTTCGGCGGACGCCGCACCCCGCGCACCGAGGCCATGTTCGGTCCGCCAGGCTTCGCCTACGTGTTCTTCGTTTACGGCATGCACTGGCACCTGAACCTCGTCACGACACGCGAGGGCGCCCCCCACGCGGTGCTGCTGCGCGCCGTCGAGCCGCTGCTCGGAGCAGAGCTGATGGCTGAGGCGCGCGGCTTGAAGCCGAGCGACGTGAACCTCACCAACGGTCCCGGCAAGCTCTGCCGCGCCTTCGGCGTGGATCGCAGCCACTACGGCGCAGATCTGACCGGCCCGGAGCTGTTCCTCAGCGAAGGCACGTCGAAGCGCGGCAAGCTCGGTCGCTCGGCGCGCATCGGCGTCGACTACGCCGAGGCTTGGGCCGATAGTCCATGGCGATTCTTCGAGCTCGGCAGCCGCTACGTCTCGCGCGCCAAACCGTCGGGGCAGCGCTAAAAACGCTCAGCGGCGCCTCTCGGGCTCGTAGCTACTTGGAGGGCACGTAAGTGACGACCAGCGCGGGCCGCCGCGCCGCGTCGTTGCCTTCGGCGCTCACCAAGCTGGTGCCTCTGCCCACCATGCTGGCCAGGTTTTGGAGGTAAACGCCGTAGGCAGGGTGCTCGCCCGAAAGCCAAGCTTTCACGGCTGAAAGCAAGTCGATCTGGAGGCGACCCGCTTGGTCGCACGTAAAGCTCGAGAGCGTCGCCCCGACGTTGGGGCTGCTCGACCAGCGCACCTCGCCCTCCGACCAGGCGTCCTCCGCGTACGACACCGTGATGGCGCTGCCGCTGTTGGTGCACGTAAGCTCCAAGCTCGCCTTGGTGACCTGCGCATCAGCCGGGATCTGCTCGAGCGCGGGCGCGATCAGCGTCAGGTAACGGCAGACGATCGCCCCATCCACCATCAACGTCTTGGCGCTACCGAAGTTCTGGTGCGGGCTGCACGAGGCGACGTGCGCATCCGCGATGTCGGTGATGGTGAGGGTGACGGGTGACGGATCGGGCCCCGTCGGTTTCCCGCCAGTACCGCCCGCGGCGGAGCCAGCGCTACCGCCCTCACTCACGCCGCCCGTGCCGGGCGCGGAGCCCGCTTTGCCCTCGGTGCCAGCCGCGGCGCTGCCGCCTGTGTCGCTTTCACCCGCGCCGGCTGCGGAGCCGCCGTCGCCCACGCCGCTCAGGCCACCAGTCGCCGGCTGGGCGCCCGTGCTCTGCCCTGCCGTTGCTTGGGAGCCTCCGCTACTGGCGGCGCTCGCCCCATCGGGCAGGCGACTATCGTCGAAATCAGTGTCGGACTCGCGCTGGCAAGCCAAGACGATCACGAGCGCGAGGAGAGCCGAAGAACGGGAGAGGACCTTTGCGTGCGAGGTCAGGGCGGCACCTGCGTGGGGTGTAGCACAGCCGACTCGATGGCTCGCTTATTCCGTTCTCGTGATAGAAGCACAGTCACGTCGATGAACGAGCCGCGACCCCCCAAGCCCAGCGCGGCGCGCCGGCCAAGCGCCGTGAGCTCGGAAATTCGCGCCGAAAGCGCCGGAACTGGTCGCCTGCGGGGCAAGCGCATCACGCTCTGCGTCACGGGCAGCGTAGCTGCCTACAAGTCCGTTCTCCTGCTCCGCGCGCTGAAGCAAGAAGGCGCCAGCATCGAGGTCGTGCTCACGAAGAGCGGCGCCGAGTTCGTGGGCGCCGCGACGTTTTCGGGTCTCAGCGGTCGTCCGCCCCACACCAGCATGTTCGGGCCCGACACGGCGGGCGAGCTCCACGTCACCCTCGCCAAGCAGAGCGACTTGATCTTGATAGCGCCCGCCACGGCCGACGTGCTCGCGCGCCTCGCGCAAGGTCGCGCGGATGATCTGGTCACGGCAACCGCCCTCTGCGCGACGTGTCCGGTGTTGGTCGCGCCCGCCATGCACCCCAGCATGTGGGCGCACCCCGCGACCCAGCGTAACGTGCGGACGCTGGCCGAAGATCAGCGCGTCGGCTTCGTTGGCCCCGTCGAAGGCGAGGTGGCCTCGGGAGACGTGGGGCTCGGTCGCTTGGCGGAGCCGGAGACGATCTTGTCGTTCGTGATCGCCCAGCTCACCTCGGCGACGCTGCGCGGCCGGCACCTGGTCGTCACCGCGGGCCCGACCGCGGAGGACATCGACCCGGTGCGCTTCATCAGCAACCGCTCTTCGGGGAAAATGGGCTTCGCCTTGGCCGAGCGCGCGGCCGCTCACGGCGCCCGCGTCACGCTCGTCGCCGGGCCCGTGTCGTTGCCCACGCCGGCGGGAGTGACGCGCATCGACGTGCGGAGCGCTCACGCCATGCGCGGCGCGATCTGGCAGGCCTTGAAGCCCGACCTCAGCGGCGCCGACGCCTTGATCATGACCGCCGCGGTGGCCGACTACCGACCGGCAGAGACGCACGCTAGTAAGCTCAAGCGCGGCGTCGACAGCATCGGTCTGGAGCTCGTGCCGAACACCGATTTGCTCGCCGAGATCGGCGCGGCCCGCAAGGCCGAGCTACCGGTGCTGGTCGGCTTCGCGCTCGAGACCGAGGTCGACGACAACCTGATCCACGCCGCCCGCGGCAAGCTCGCGCGCAAGCGCGTCGACGTGGTGGTCGCCAACCACCCCGACAGCTCGATCGGGAAGGACACCATCTCGTTCAAGCTGGTCGGCGTGCGCGAAGCGGGGACGTTCGGGCCCGTCTCGAAGCACGACGCCGCAGACAAGATCTTGGACTTCGTGGCGCGCCGGCTGCGCGAGCTCGAGGATCCGAAGCAAGGCACATGAAGCTCACGCTGCTCACCTTGGTGGTCATCACGACGGTGATGGCCTTCGCCTTCCGCCTGGAGCTCGCGGGCACGCCGCTGTTCTGGGCATCCCTCGCGGTGCCGTACGTAGCGCTGGCAGGGCTCGCCATTTACAAGCTGTGGAATGACGGCGCGCTGCTCGACGTGCTGGCGCCGCGCTGGGGCGACTTGTCAATCGGCTGCCTGACCGCGGCGATCTTGCTCTTGGCCTCTTGGGGCGCGCGCGCCGTGCTCGCCCCCGCCGGCAGCACGCGCACTACCTGGCTGCTGCGCATCTACGCGCAAATCGGCGATCCGGACGTGGTGCAGCGCTCCGCGCTCTACACCGGCCTGCTACTGCTGATCGTCGTGTGCGAAGAGCTGGTCTGGCGCTCGCTGGTGCTCGACGAGCTCACGGCGCGCTTTGGCTCACGGCGAGGCTGGCCACTGGCGGCGCTCTGCTACGGGCTGACGGCGCTGCCCACGCTCTACACGCTCCGCGATCCGATCGCTGGGTTCAACCCGCTGCTGGTGACGGCGGCGCTCGGCTGCGGCATCGTTTGGAGCTTCCTCGCGTCGCTCAAGGGCCGGCTCTTGCCGGTGGTGATCGCGCACGGCGCGTTCACCTACTTCTCCCTCGTGCAGTTTCGCTGGCCCGCGGGCGGCTGACGGCAACTCACCATGCGGACGTCACGTCGGCGATCAGCTCCCGCAGCCAGCGATGCGCGGGGTCCGCGTGCTGCCGCGCGTGCCAAACTTGGCCGATGGTGCCCTTCGGCAGCTTGAGCGGCGGCGCGAAGAGCTCGAGCCCGAGCGAGGCGGCGAAGACCTGGGCGACGCGCCGATCGAGGGCGGCGACGAAGTCAGTCTGAGAGACGAGCACCGGCACGGTGAGAAAGTGCGACACGCGAGCGCCGACTTTGCGCCGCTTGCCGAGCGCCGCGAGCGCGCGATCGACCGAGCCCGGGCTGTCGGCGCGCGCCGACACGAGGACGTGCGACAGCTCCAGGTAGCGAGCGAGGGTGAGCTTCGACTTCACCTTCGGGTGGCCGCGGCGCACGACACATACGTACTCATCGTCGAACAGCTTCTGCTCGCGATGGTTGGGCGGCAGCTTGTCGTAGAAGCCGAGCATCAAGTCGACCTCGCCCCGCTGAAGCTCGGGCGGAGCCTCGTGCAGGCCCCACGGTCGCAGCTGCAAGCGCACGCCGGGAGCTACTTGCTCGAGACGGCGCAGCAGCGCCGGGAGCACGACGAGCTCGACATAGTCGCTGGCTGCGATCACGAAGCGGCGCTCGCTCGTGGCCGGGTCGAAGCTCGAGCCCAAGAGCGCGCTCTGCAGCAGCGCGAGGCCCTGACGGATCGGCTCGGCGAGCTCCTTGGCCCGCGTCGTTGGCGTCAAGCCGGTGCGGTGACGTAAGAAGAGCGGATCGCCGAACAGCACCCGCAGCTGCGCCAAGGTGTTGCTCATGGCCGGTTGGGTCACGCCGGCGCGCCGGGCGGCGGCCGTCACGCTCTGCTCCTCGAACAGGGCGTCGAAGGCCAGCAGCAGGTTGAGGTTCACGCCGCGAATATTCACTGTGTGAATATCCTACATCAGCAACATCACTTCGACTAGCGGGGCTCGGACGCGCAGATTCAGCCCTGCGAGCCGCCATCGCGGCCGCCCCCCTAGAGAAATGAAGGACATCATGATCGATCGAAGCTCAGCCGAAATCAGCGTCTCGGAGCTCGCGCAAAGCCTCACTCGAGCACAGCCGCCCACGCTGGCCGAAATCTTGGGCCCCCAGCACTTCGCGTCGGGGCACCTACCCGGAGCCGTGAACCTGCCGCTCGAGGGCTTCAACGAGACGGCGGCGCGCGTGCTGCCCGACAAAGACGCGCGCATCGTCGTCTACTGCGCCAGCCTCACCTGCCAGAACTCGCACCTCGCGCGGCGCAAGCTGCTCGAGCTCGGCTATCGCGACGTACGCGTGTTCAGCGGCGGCAAAGCGGCCTGGAAGGAGGCCGGCGGCGCGCTCGAAGGCGCCGCCACGGCCGCGTGAGCTCAGCTCGTCAGCTTGTTCAGATCTTCTTCTGAGATGTCGAAGTCGCTGAATACGTTCTGAACGTCATCGTGCTCATCGAGCGCGTCGACGAGGTTCATGCACACCTCGGCGTCGCGCTCGGTGACCGTCTTCTTGTTCTTGGGCACCCAGGCCGCCTTGCTGGACTGGATCGGCAGCTTGGCCGCCTCCAGGGCCGCCGAGATCTTGTCGACGTCGTGCGGCGGCGTGTAGACGGCCCAGACGTCACCTTCGTCGCGGTAGTCTTCGGCGCCCGCTTCGAGCGCCGCTTCCATCAGCTGATCTTCAGTGACTTGGCTCTTTTCGAGCGTGATCACGCCGAGGCGGTCGAAGGCCCAAGCGGCGGCGCCGGAGCCGCCCATGTTGCCGTTGTGCCGTTCGAAGATCTTGCGGAGCTCGGCCGCCGCGCGATTGCGGTTGTCGGTCATGCCCTCGACGAGGAACAAGGTTCCGGCAGGACCGGTGCCTTCGTAGA
This sequence comes from Pseudomonadota bacterium, assembly GCA_023431345.1. GTDB lineage: Bacteria > Myxococcota_A > Polyangia > Polyangiales > Polyangiaceae > PMG-095. The sequence goes on along the minus strand of JAEYWK010000097.1, from coordinate 30,227 downwards.
GGACCTCGTCGTAAGACGCGCCCTCGATTTCACCCGTGCCGCGCTGGACGGCGCGCTTGATGTTGTCGGCCGGCATCTGCTGGGCCCGGCAATCGGCTACCGCCTTGCGCAGGCGCGGGTTCGAATCGATATCGCCGCCGCCGATGCGAGCGGCTGTGACCACCTCCCGAATGAGCTTGGTGAAGACCTTGCCCCGCGCCGCGTCCGTGGCGCCCTTCTTCCGCTTGATCGTAGCCCACTTAGAATGGCCGCTCATGCGGCCGCGTGCGTACCACGGCCCGGCCCGAAAAAAAATCACTTGCGGCGAGTACGCGCCGCCCCGGTAGAGACCGCGAAATTTACGCAAAATCGTGCGGTTCAACCGCTCGCGCAGCCGCCTGCGGCGAGACCCGCGCGCGATGCGGCGCTAACGCCTCTCGAGGCGATCTTTGCGCAGGTAGGCGATCAGCTGCCGGTCCGAGGCCACCATCACGTAGCCCTGCTCGACGAACGCGGACAACTCGGCCCACTCGTCGAGCGGGTCACCCCCCATGTCTTGATGGTACGTCGACCACAAGATCAAGGCCGGTGGGCTCCGCTGGAGGTCGGCCATGAAGCGCCGCGTCACCTCGCCGCTCCGCAGCTCCAGGCGGCCGTAGCCGCGATTACACGTGTTGGTGTTGAGCGTCGTCACCGTGCCGATCGTTTTGTAAACCGCGCCGGGCGCGAAGCGGTGACAGTGCTCGTACACGCTCCACGCCTGCCAGCCCCACGCCAAGACGCTGTCGGTCGGCTCCATCACGGACTCGAACTTTTGGCAGATGGTGCGCACTTTGCGATCGTTGTGCGCGAAGTACCACTGGAGCCAGAATCGCTCCTGAAGGCCCGGGAGGGCTGCGGCCATGCCGAGCAGCACGGGTAGGCGCCGCACCCAGCGCTCGCGGCCGCGCCGCTCGAGGGCTACGAAGAGTCGAGCGACGAGACCCGACGGTCGCAGCGCGAGCACGGCGAGCGCTGGCCAAAGCTGCGCGTTATCGTGGGTGAAGAAGCGCAGCGTCATGGTGACGCCGAGCAGCGCGGCGAGCAGGAATATCCAGGGCACCAGCGCGAGCCGCGAGCGCGGAGCGTCGAAGCGCCCCGGCAGGCAGCCCAAGAGCGCGACGCCCAGCATGGCCGGCATTTGGTCGGGCAAGCACTGCATGCCGATGCCGGCTGCGTTCCAATAGCCACCGGCGCCGCGAACCACCACGCCCAGATATTCGTTGCCGAAGCTCTGGACCTGCCGCAGGCCCGCGGCGAGCACGTCCAGCCTGCCGTGAAGCCAGAAGGGCAGCGCGACGAGCATCGCCGCGAACAGGGCCCCGCAGAGCCCCCACGCGGGCAGCGACAGCGCGCGCACGAAGTCGCGACGCCACAACTCCCGCAGCCAAAGCAGCGAAAACACGAGGAGCAGCGGCCAAGCCGAGGGCTTGATCGACACCGCCAAGAGCGCCGAAGCCCCCGCCAGGCTCCAGCAAACCGCGTAGTGCCAGTCGCTTCGGGCGCGAGCCCCGCGCGCGGCGAGCGCCGCCGCGAGCGTGAACGGCAGCGCCATCCAGAACGAGTAGTTGATGTCGGCGTCGTTCGCGACGACGGAGGCCGCCGCGTGGAGCAGGGCGACGCGCCGGCCCCAGCGGTCGCCGTAGCAAGCCTTGGCGAGCGCGCCCGTGGCGAGCGACGTCAGCGCGCCCCACACGACGCCAAGTAGCCAAACCCCGCGTAGACCGCCGATCCACAGCGCGGGCACGATCAGCACGAACGCGCCCGGCGGCTTCACCTCTGCGGAGTCGAGGTACGGCAGCTTGCCGAGCAACAGCAGCCGCGCGTTGTAGACGATGCCGGTAACGTCCAGGTTCCCGAAGCCCGGATCGATCACGCCCCGCCCCAGCCACAGCGCGTTGAGCACCAGCACGCCGAGCACCACGTTGCGCCAGCTCCGAGCCGGCAGAGGTCGCGCAGGGGTGGACTCGAGCGAGGGCACGGGCCTGGGCGGTTACCACGAGAACTGTGGGGCAGAGCCAACAACCAGCCCGGCCCGGGGCTCATTTTCTGCGGCTGACAGGGCTGAGAAAGCGCCCGCCAGCGGCAGAAACCGCGCCTACGGGCAGGCGCGAGCGGGGCTGCTCACGCCGCGCTGAGCTTGCGAACCGGACGCGAGACCGAAGGCGGTGGCGTGGAAGACTTGGGCAGCGCGGTCGCCGAGTGATCGGCCTGGCCCTCCAAGAAGCCGATCAAGCGCTCGCGCAGCTCGTAGAAATGCGGGTCGTCGAGCACGGCGTGGCGCTCGCGAGGCCTCGGCAGCGTTACATCCATGATTTCGCCCACCTTCGCGCGCGGCCCCGACGTCATCATCACGACGCGGTCCGACAAGAACACGGACTCGTCGACGTCGTGGGTGACGAGCAGCAGCGTCTTCTTGTCCTCGGCCCAGAGCTGGAGCAGCACATCTTGCAGCTCGCAGCGGGTGATCGAGTCGAGCATGCCGAACGGCTCGTCGAGCAACAGCATGCGCGGCGACAGCGCGAACGCGCGCGCCAAGCCCACCCGCTGGCGCATCCCGGCCGAGAGCTCGGCGGGCTTCTTGTGAAGCGCATCTGCCAGCCCCACCCGCGACAAGTAGTAGCTGGCCTTCTCGACGCGCTGGGCAGCAGAGGCCTTCGGCATCGCTTGCTCCAAGCCGATCACGACGTTCTCGAGCGCCGTCATCCAGTGGAAGAGGCACGGCGCTTGGAACACGACTCCGCGATCGGTGCCCGGTTCGGTCACCTCCTTGCCCGCCATGATGACGGTGCCCTCCGTGGCCTCGACCAGCCCGGCCACGATCGACAGCACCGTGGACTTACCGCAGCCCGAGTGGCCGATCAGGCTCACGATTTCGCCCTCGGCCACCGCCAGGTTGAAGCCCTCGACGACGGGCACTTTGCCGAGGGGGCCCGGGAAGGCCTTGGACAGATTCCAAATATCGAGGAACTTCTTCGAGCGTGCGGTCATAGGCTGGCCTCCGCGATGCGTACCGACTCCGCCGACGCGGAGCTGATTTCGTCGCTGCTGACTGCGGGCGCGTGAGCTGCGTCGCGCTCAGCGCGCTTCTGGCGACCCGACTCGAGCAAGTACTCGAGCACCGCGAGGCGAATCTCGCGGAAACGCGGATCGTGATTGAGAGCCTTCCGATCGCGGGGGCGCGGGATGTCGACCGTGGTGGCGGGGCCGAGCGACGCTCGCGGGCCGGCGCCGAGCGGAATGATGCGGTCCGAAAGCAAGACGCCTTCGTCGACGTCGTTGGTGATGAGTAGCATCGTCTTGCCGCTCTCGGCGCTGATGCGCTGCAGCTCTCCCTGCAGCACACCACGCGTGAGCGCGTCGAGGGCTCCGAACGGCTCGTCGAGCAAGAGCAGCTCCGGGTCCATGGCCAGCGCTCGCGCCACCGACACGCGCTGACGCATACCCCCCGAGAGCTCTCTCGGCCGCTTGCCTGCCGCCGGCCCCAGGCTCACCATCTCGACGAACTTCATGGCGCGCTCTCGGCGCTCGCTGGGGCTCGACCGCGTAAACACCTGATCGACGGCGAGCTGCACGTTCTCGAGCACGGTCAGCCAAGGCAGCAGGGAGTAATTCTGAAACACCACGCCGCGCTCGGCGCTCGGCCCCGTCACGCGCTTTCCACCGACCGTCACCGTGCCCTGATCGGGCAGGATCAGCCCGGCGAGCAGCGACACGAGCGTGGTCTTCCCCGCGCCCGAGTAGCCGACGATGCTCACTAGCTCGCCCTTCTCGATCGAGAGGTTCACGCCCTCGAGCACGTTCGTGCGCTGCCCAGCCGGGCCATAGCCTTTGCACACCCCAGAAAGCTCGATGAATGCCATGTTACGCCGCCTTGAAGCGCTTCTCGACCAAGCTCATGATGCGATCGAGCAAGAAGCCGATGATGCCGATGGTGAGGATGCACAAGATGATGTGCTCGTAGATGAGCGCGTTGTATTCCTGCCACAGGAAGCCACCCACGCCGGGCGCGCCCGTGAGCATCTCGGCGGCGACGATCACGAGCCACGCGATGCCGAGGCTGAGGCGAAAGCCGGTGAACATGTATGGCAGCGCGGCCGGGATCGTGACCTTCACCAGCTTCTTCCAGGGTGACAGCCGCAGCACGCGCGCCACGTTGATGTAGTCTTGCGGGATCGAGCGCACGCCGAGCGCCGTGTTCATCACCGTCGGCCACATCGAGCACATGGCGATGGTGAAGATGCCGGCGGGCTCCGGCTTTTGAAAGATCACGAGGCCCAGCGGCAGCCACGCCAGCGGCGACACCGGGCGCAGCACCTGAATGATGGGATCGAAGGTGTTGGTGAAGCCCTTCGACATGCCGAGCAGCAGGCCAATCGGCGTCCCTAGCAAGACCGCGAGCACGTAGCCCTTGGCCACGCGGATCAGCGAGTACCAGGTAAAACGCAGGATGCCTTGGTCGAGCTCCCCTCGCTTCTCGAAGGGCTCGACGATGTAGGGCCGGCTGATCTCCCACGTCTTCAAGGGCGACGGCAGGCTCGGCACGATGCTCGAGCTCGCGATGGCCCACAGCATGATGACCGAGCCGGCCCCCACCATGGGCAGCAGCACGAACTTGACCAACTTCTCGACTAGGTTGCTCTTCATCTGCTTGGCTCCGTGGGCTCAGCTCTTCATGGAGTGCACCGCGAACGACGTCGCGAATTTCTCGGGCTCTTTGGGATCGAACACCGCGCCGTCGAACAGCGTCTCGGGCGCCTCGTTCATGCCGCCGTGGCTGACGCCCAGCTCCTTCATCGCCTCTTCGTAGATGTCGGTGCGCATCACCCGCTTGGCGACGCCTTCGTAGTCGGGCGCGCCCGTGACCATGCCCCAGCGCCGGAACTGCGTTAGCCAGAACTTGGCGTACTTGGGCTGCGGGTAGTTGCAGTTACGCTGGCTGAAGATCATGTAGTTCTCGTCCTCCTTCTTGCGACCATCGCCGAAGTCGTAGTGGCCCTGGAGGCGTCCCAAGATCAGCTCGGGAGGACAGTTGATGTAGGTGGCGCGCGAGACGATCGAGGCTTGCTCCGGCCGGTTCTTCAGATCATCGAGCCAAACGCTGGCTTCGTGCAGCGCCTTGATCACGGCTTTGACCGTCTTCGGGTTCTTCTGCGCGAACTCCTCGGTGAACGCGCACACCTTCTCCGGGTGATCTTTCCAGATGTCTTGCGTGTTGGTAGCGGTGAAGCCGATGCCGTCGGCGATGGCGCGCGCGTTCCACGGCTCACCGACGCAAAAGCCGTCCATCTTGTCGACCTTCATGTTGGCGACCATCTGCGGCGGCGGAATGGTGACGAGCGCCGTGTCGCTGTCGGGGTTGATACCGCCGGCGGCGAGCCAGTAGCGGATCCACATGGCGTGGGTGCCAGGGGGGAAGGTCATGGCGAAGGTCATGGGCGTGCCCTTCTTCTTCGCTTCGTCCACCAAGGGCTTGAGCGCTTTCGGATCTGCCGCGACTTTGCCTTTGAGCGCGGTCTTGAGCGTGATGGATTGCCCGTTACGGTTCATCATCCACGGGATCACCATCGGCTTCTTGGGCGAGCCGAGCAGGCCCATCGTCGAAGCGATCGGCATACCGATGAGCATGTGCGTGGCTTGGATGTCACCGTTCGACAGCGAGTCACGGATGGCGGCCCAGCTCGCGCCTTTGACGACGGTCGAGTTGATACCGTACTTCTTGAACAGGCCCTTTTCGTGGGCAATCACGATCGGCGAACAGTCCGTCAGCGCGATCATTCCGAACCTGAGATCGCTCACCTCGGGCTTCGAGGCGTCACCTGCTTGGCCGCTCGACGAAGCGGCAACTTGCTGGGTTGCAGCGGCCTCGCTCTTGCTGCAGGCCGGCAACGCCAACGCTGCGGGCAGCAACGCAGAGACCTTGAGCGCGTCACGTCGATTGAACGTCGTCATTGCTCTACTCCTTGAATGTTATCAAAACGCGACGGGCAGATCGAGCTGCACGACTTTGTATTCAGCCTTCTTCATCGGGTTATCGAGCGGCATCGCGAACGCGACGCCGGGACGAAACCAAACCGAATCGGACAACTTGAAATGGAGGCGAGGGCCGATGGCGAACGTCGTCGTATCGCGCGTGCCGAGCTGCGCGTCGTCGGGCAGCGCCTCATCGACCTCGACCGCTTTGGGGGTGCTGAGCCAGCGCTGATGACGAAGCTCACCGCTGAGCGACAACATCGGGATGATGAAGTAGCCAACGTGAATGCCGGTCGTGAAGTTGGTCTTCGACTTGTCGGGGTTCTTGGGCGCCCCCATCGGCGGTTGCTCGTCACCCTTCACGCGCGTCAGCTGCAGCACGGTCGCCTCGATTTGCGCGGTAAAGCCGCCCGCGACGTAGGCCAGCCCCACCCCGGGAAAGACCGTGAAATCATTGACGGCGAACATCGCGTTATCCATCGCGGAGCGCGCTCGGATCCCGGCGGCGTTGGCGGCCGTCTTCTCGATTTTCGCGTCGTCGCCGCCGCCGCTGCCGATCGGCAGCGTGACGCCCAAGAAGAAGGCGAGGCGCAGCGGCTTGGCGGGCTTGATGGCGTAGGTCGCGCCGAGCACCGGATTGAGGAAATTGAGAGACGAGTCGACCTCGTTCATGGCCGAGTCTTTGAGGCTGCTCGGCGGTGAGCTGGACACCACGCCGAGACGAATCAGCGGCGCGAGGTTCTCGCTCACCTTGTAGCTAGCGAGCAGCATCGAGGCGATCGTCGCTCCCGACTCCTTGCCGGCGTTATCCTTGTAGAAGGCGAAGGAGGTATCGGAGCGCACGACGCTGCCCGCGACCACCGGGCGCAGCTGCCACGGCAATGAGTAGGGCGGCGGCTTCGGCTTGGCGGCGACGGGCTCGACTGCGGGCGCCTCGACGGGCGCTTCGGCTGCGGCTTCGACGGGCGCTTCGGCTGCGGCCTCGACGGGCGCCTCGAGCGGCGCTTCGGCGGGCGCGGCCGCGTCTTGGGCGAGAGCGAGGCTCGAGCCGCTAGAAACCGTGAATAAGAGCGCGATATTGAGGAAGCGCGGGGCAAAGCTGTGCATCAAGTGGTTCCTTTGTCGGGGCACACGTCGGCTGTTCCCGGGTCGGACCGGGAGGAGTTGGCTGAGCACACGTTCGCTGCCGAGAGCGCGCGCCGCTGGGTCGGCGTTCGCGGCTCGCGTCAGCGCTTGCCGTTTGATCTCAATATCCCAAACGCGCAGATCGCGATCAAGCGACGCACCTCGGTTTTTGCGTTTCCCGACCGTTTCTGAAACAGAAGAGACATGCCTGCTCGACGACGTGAAACAATCGTCCGACGTCGGCACGGTTTCATGGTCGTCGGAGGCGAACGCGCAATGACGCAGCGACGCGTCGCGCCCCCGGCGCACGTCATTTCATCGCGCGCCGCGCGCCGCGACGCACGCGAGCACCGCTGCGCGTCGGTGGAAGACAACGGCTCGTGCGCGGCGAAGCGCTCAGCCGCCGAGCAAGCGACCGCGGTACATGCGAGGAGCACCGTGCGACCCCGCCAGCACCGGCGGAGGTGGAGCGGATGGCGTCGGCGCCGCGGGAGCCGGCACCACCGCAGGCGGCGGCTGGCTGAGGGTCGCCAGCAGCTCGGGCTCGAGGCGGCGGGTGGTCAGCGTGAGCGCCATGCGCAGGGCGGCCGCGTTCACTTCATTCGCGGTCAGCACCGCCAGCAAACCGTGCGAAAATCGGCTGACGTACAGCCGATGCTCGTCGAAGCGCAGGATGGCGGAGACGACCTCGTCACCCTCTACCGTCATCGTCTCGACGAGGCGCGAGAGCCGCGCGCCGACCGCGACGAACAGGTCCTCATGGAAAACGCTCGGCAAGTCTTTGTCGACGAGCTCGCCCGTCGAGCGCAACACGAAGCTGCCGTGAACCCCGGCCACGTCTCGCAAGGCGACGAGCGTGTGAGCGATGGCGGTCGTCATAGGCCCAGTCGCTCCCGCACGTGAGACAGGTCCGTCTCGAGGGCGGCCGTCAGCGCAAAGGTGTTGCCGTTCTTCTCTTTGTAAATCAGCGTGCGCGTCCGCTGCTTGACGACTTCGACGGAGACGAGGCCCTGCATGCCCAGCCCGTCACCGACGAGCTCCGCCAACCTCGAGGCGTAAGCCGCGATCTGAGTCAGCTCTTCCGCCGCGCCCTTGGAGCTGACCAGGTTGCCGGTCTGATCGATGCGGACGGCCGCCTTCACCTGCGCGAGGGCTGGCGTCGCAACGTCGCCCGTCGCGCCCGCCTTCAACCTCGAAGGCGTTCGGGGAGCCGCGGCGCTGGGCGGCGGCGAGGAAGCGCGCGCGCTGGCTCGCACGCCGGGGAACGCAACCAAATTGTGACGGCCCGATTCGTCGTGTTGCTGAGCGGCGGTGAGCAGCAGGTTCTGCCAATTGGATGAGATGGAGTCGCGATCGGGCCAGCCGGCGTTGCACGGCTCGAACGTGCCGGTTTGCCAGCGCAGTATTTCGAGAGCCGCGCCCTCGCCTATGTCTTGCCGGCTGATGGCGTGGACGATCTGACCACCGCGAAAGAAGAGGTACCCGACGTCGCTACCCGAGCTGACGCGAATCACGCGCTGGCGCCCGGACAGACACTCCATCTGCACGAGATCGGCGAGGCTAGCGCCGTTGAGGTTTGCACGAAAACCGCTCTCTCGCATCGTATGGGGGCCTTCTTCGGGCTCGATGGCTGGCATGGTGACTCCGAGTCAGCGTCGAAGTTCGTCGACGTGATGCACGATGAACTCTCGTCACGCGCATTTCAAGAACCTTCGCGCTCACGGAGAAGCGGCGTGCAAACTACAAATCGCACGCAGACGCGGCGAGACACGCCTTCGAAACAGGAGAGAAATGCGCTGAGGGCGATGGTCGCGACATCGAGGCTCAGCGACCGTCGCCGAGCACGTCTCATGGTCGACCCATCACTCTCCGAGCTGGCAAGGCAGTCGAGCGAGACCGCGCGCGGACTCGAGCAGCTGACCATCGCGACCAACTTGGCGTGGACGCTGGTGTGCGGCTTCATGGTGATGTTCATGCAAGCCGGCTTCGCGCTCGTCGAAACCGGACTCACGCGCTCCAAGAACGTCGCGCACACGATGGCGATGAACTTCCTGGTCTACGCCATCGGTATCATCGGCTTCTGGGCCATCGGCTTCGGTTTGCAGATGGGCGGAGTGGGCGCGCTCTCGAGCTTCGGCAGCGACGCCTCGCTCTCGAGCGCGTTCACGATCACCGTCGCCGGCAAGGAGTGGGGCCTCTTCGGCACGACGGGCTTCTTCCTGCCGCTCGCGCAGTACACGCCCGCGGTGGCCACGCTGTTCTTGTTCCAGATGATGTTCATGGACACCACGGCGACCATCCCGACGGGAGCGCTCGCCGAGCGCTGGAAGTTCGGGGCCTTCGTCGCGTTCAGCTTCCTCATCGCGACGCTCATCTATCCGATCTACGCCAACTGGGTCTGGGGTGGAGGCTGGCTCTCCGCGCTCGGCCGCAACCACGGCTTGGGTCACGGTCACGTCGACTTCGCCGGCTCCTCGGTCGTGCACATGACCGGCGGCGTGACGGCGCTCGTCTGCTGCAAGCTGCTCGGCCCGCGTATCGGCAAATACTCCGCCGATGGCACGCCGAACCCCATCCCCGGACACAACATCCCGATGGCGGTCCTGGGCACGTTCATCCTGTGCTTCGGCTGGTTCGGCTTCAACGCCGGCTCGACGCTCTCGCCGAGCGACACGCGCTTCGCGATCGTCGCCGTCAACACCATGCTGGCCTCTGCCTCGGGCGCGCTCGCCGCGACGCTCTACGCGAAGCTGAAATTCCAGAAGCCCGACCCGACCTGGATGTGCAACGGCATGCTGGCGGGCCTGGTCGCCATCACCGCGCCCTGCGCGTTCGTCAGCGCCGGCACCGCCATCTTCATCGGCGCGGTGGGCGGCTTCTTGGTCATCGCCGCGGCGATGTTCGTAGAGACCACGCTGAAGGTGGACGACCCCGTCGGAGCCATCGCGGTGCACGGCGCCAATGGCACGTGGGGGATTTTGGCCCTCGGCCTGTTCGCCAACGGCACTTATGGCGACGGCCTCAACGGCGTGTCGGGCGGTGTCAAAGGGCTCTTCTACGGCGATAGTGGGCAGCTCGCCGCCTCGCTGCTCGGCATCGTCGCCAACATCACCTACGTCGGCCTCAGCGCAGGGCTCTCGTTCCTGCTGGTCGGGCGCCTGTTCGGCGGGCACCGCGTCTCGGCCGAGGTCGAGCTGGCAGGCCTCGACGTGCCCGAGATGGGCGTCGACGGTTACATCGGTGACCCCGGCATCGCCCTGCCCGAAGAGGGCGAGGGCCAGGGCTTCCTGCAACCCCCGCTGAGCGCGAGCTCGCCCCCCCACGGACTACCTTCGACCTGAGGGACTCCTCGCCCAAGGGTCAAGTCACGACAGCAGACAGACCGAAAAACAACCCAATACATACGCGGCAACCGACGGCCGCCGGGTTCACGCAGCCCGGCGGCCGTCACTAATTCAGTCTTCGGGCGTCACGTCGACCGCCACGGAGAGCGAGTGCTGCCCGCCGCCGAGGACGACGCCGCGCAGCGGGCTCACGTCACTGAAATCGCGGCCCCACGCGACCGTCACGTGGCGTTCGCCAGGGAAGACCGCGTTCGTCGGATCGAAGTCGATCCAGCCGAGCGCGGGCAAGAACGCCGACGCCCAAGCGTGCGAGGCGTCGGCCCCGACCAGCTTGGGCCGACCTGGAGGCGGCTCCGTCTCGAGGTAGCCGGAGACGTAGCGACCGGCGAGGCCCAGCGAGCGAAGACAGCCGACCGCCAGCTGCGCGAAATCTTGGCAAACGCCGCGCCGCTCGCGGAGCACTTGCGCGAGCGGGGTGCTGACGTCGGTCGCCAACGGCTCATAGCGGAACTCGCGAAAGATGCGCTCGGACAGCTCGCCGATGGCGTCGACGAACGGCCGGCCCGGCGTGAAGGTCGGCGCGGCGTACTCGGCGAGCAGCTGGTGGCTGCGCACGAGCGGGGAGTCGAAGCACAGCTCGCGCGCGGGGATCAAGCTGCGGTCTTGCGCCAGCTGCTCGCGCACTCTCTCCCATGAAAGGCGCGTGGCGGGGGTCAGCTCGAGCTGGGGCGGCCCCACCTCGACGCGGCTCTGGCTCGTCACCTCGAGCACCTCGTGCGGAGCGAGCACCTCGACGGTGTGCGTGATGTTGCCGAAGTAGTCACGCCCCGTCTGGATCTCGGCCTCATGCGGCGAGATGGTGATGCGGCTCTCGAGCACGCTTTGGTGGGCGAGGGCTCGCGGCTCGAGGTGAAGCGCGTGCGTCGCGTGCAGCACGGGGGCCTCGTACTCGTAGCGAGTCGTGTGCCGAACGCGGTAGCGCCTCATGTCGCTTCCAAGTCCTCGTTGACCCAATGCGGCGGCGAGACCGCTCGCTCCTTCGACAAGTGCGCGAACCAGGTAGCGCTGATGTCGTCGGATAGCTGCCAAAACGAGCTCAAGGTATCCTCCAGCAGTTGGCGCAGACCGGCGCCGTCGCCCGCGCAAGCTTGCTCGACGTCGGCGGTGAGCAGCAAGCCTTCGAGGCTGATCACGCGGCGCTCGGCGCGGCCGCGCACGACCGTCTCTTGGCCCGGCAGGCGTCGCAGGTGGTCCTTGGTCAGCTCCACCTGGAAGGCGACGGAGCGGGGGTTGGTGCTGTCGGTGAGCAGCAGGTCGACGACGGGAGCAGCTTGCAAGCTGGACAGGTAACGCGCGCGGTAGGTCAGCAAGCTGTCCGCGACCTCCAGCAGCGCCTCCATGTGCAGGCGGGTGGCGCCCGGCGTCAGAAAAGCTTGGAGGAGCTGCAGCGTGTAGGCGCCGCGCTCGACGCGGCGCCCGAGATCGAGGAACGTCCACGCGTGACCGCGGACCATGTTGTCGAGGGTCGTGCCGCTCACGGCCGCGAGCGCGAAGATCAGCTGATCGAGCGCTTCGATGGCGACCACGGGGCTGGTGAGCCGCCCGGGCTCGGCGCCGGAGAGCGTGCTCGTGAGGCGGCGCAGCACGTGCCAGGCGTCGCGCGAAAGGCGGCTGCGCACGCTCAAGGTGAGGCCGTGAATGCGACCGAGCATCGACGGCAAGCCGCCTTGAACCACGCCATCCGCGAAGAGGCCGTAGAGCAGCGCCTCCGCGTGTGACCCTTCCCCGCCGGCGGCGCCGGGGCTGCCGGCGGCGTGGAGCACCCCGGGTGGCGAAGAGGCTTGGCGCGCAATGATGCCGGTGCGACCGAGGGTGTCGATGATGGCAGCCAACACCAGCGGCGCGTCGGGGCCCGCTTCGGAGCCGATGCGCTCGAAGCCGGCGCGCGCCAAGCGCACCGTAGCGTCGACGCGCTCGACGTAGCGCCCGAGCCAGAAAATGTCGTCGAGGAGGCGACTCGGCAAGTCCAAGCCGCCGCGCTGCAGCTCGACGCGCTGATCGGGCATCGCCGGAAGCGGTGGCTCGGCGCTGCCGGCCGCCGAAGGGATCCAGACGTCTTTGCTGAAGGCGTTGCTCTTGATCGCGAGAAACAAGCCGTCGGGGGCTTCATTGATGCGCGCGAGGCCGCCCGGCATGACGTCGTAGTCGTCGCCGTCGCGCACCAGAAATGAGCGAAAAGCGACGGTGCCCGTGGAGAGCTGCCCGCGATCGAGCACCGGCATGCTCGACAGCTCGGGCCAGCGCTCGGCGACGAAGTCTCCGGAGTGCAGGCGCAAGCGGTCGAACAACTCGCGGCGCGCCTCGCTCGAGAGCAAAGCCGGAAAGAACGGCTCGCCCCGTCGATCACCGAACGCAGGCTTGATCACGAACTCGTCAGGGCTCGCCAGCACCTGCGCCAGCGACGCCGGGTCACCGCACCACTTGGTTGGCACGGACTCGAGCAGCAGCTCCTCGCCGAGCAAGTGCCGACAGAGCTCGGGCAGGTAAGCCTTCAGGGCCGGCGTTTCGCCGATCACGGCCCCCAGGGAGTTGGCCAAGCCGACGTTGCCGAGCCGCGCCGCCGAAGTGAGCCCGGCAACGCCGCCCGACGAGTCCTCCCGCAGCTCGAGCGGGTCGGACCACGCGTCGCCGATGCGGCGCAAAACGACGTCGACCTTGCGCAAGCCGGACAACGTCTTCAGGTAGACGTGGCCGCCGCGAACGCTCAGATCTCGTCCTTCGACGAGCTCGTAGCCGAGGTAGCGCGCCAAATAAGCGTGCTCGAAAGAGCTCTCGTCGCGCGCGCCCGCCGATAGCAACACGACTCGCGGCTGGCCGCGGGTGCCGGGCGGCGCGAGGCTCTCGACCGCGCGCCGCACCTTGGCAAAGAAGCCGGCGACGCGCTCGACCCGGTATTCACGGAACAGGTCGGGCAGCGTGCGCCCGAGGACCAGGCGATTTTCGAGCGAGTAGCCTGCGCCAGTCGGCGCCTGCGTGCGGTCCGAGAAGACGCAAAAGGTGCCCCGCGGAGTGCGCCCGACATCGGCGGCGTAGAGCGAGAGCCACTCGCCGCCCAGCGGTCGCCAGCCGTGACAGGCCCGCAGAAATTCGGGGTGCCCGAGGATGAGCTCGGCGGGGATCAGGCCGGCCTGCAGCAGCTGCTGGGGACCGTAGCAGTCGCGGATGACCGCGCTCAGCAGCCGAGCGCGCTGCCGCAGCCCAGCCGAGAGCGTGAGCCAGTCGCCGCGTTCCAGAATCAGCGGTACGGCGTCCAGCTGCCACGGGCGGTTCGTTCCCTCCGGCACGCCGAGGATGTTGAACGTCACCTCTTGTTGGGTGATGCGCTGGCGAACGACGCGACCGAGCTCCTCGAGCTCGCGGCCGTCTTTGCCTTCGAGAAACCCGGCGAGCGCGCGCTGGTGGGGGCGCAATTGCCCCGCGCCGTCACGAACCTCATCGAAGCCACTGGTGCGCCGTGGCGGAGGGATACTCGAGCGGCGCTCCGGGGTCGGCTCCACTTCGCCTCTTGTAAGCGAAGAGCCCGGCCCCTGTCGATTCAGGCTCCGCCTCACTGGATCCAGCGCAAATCCAGCGTCATCGGAAAGTGGGGATTCACACGAGCTGGGCGCGGCACGAAAGAGCCTTGAGAATGGCCGAACGCGTTGAAGCGAGCGATGCGGCGCCCCTCGGCGGCGGCGGCGTTCACCGGCCGGTCGAACGCAGCGCGGCCGCCGGCGTGGACCACGTGGTAGGTGGCGCCGACCAGGGAGCGCTCGTTCCAGCGATCGTACAAATCGAAGCGCAGAGGGCCGTGAACGCCGATGGTCGGGTGCAAGCACGAGGGCGGCTGCCACGCCCGATAGCGCACCCCGCACACGTACTCGCCGCGCGTGCCCGTCGGGTGCAGGGGGAGCTCTGCGCCGTTGACGCAAACGACGTGACGCTCGGGGACGACGCCGAACGCTCGCAGCTGCAGGCGCTCGAGCGAGGAGTCGACGTAACGGGCCTGTCCGGAGGAGCTGCCTTCCTCCCCGAGCACGTTCCAAGGCTCGAGCGCCCCTCGCAGCTCCAGCTGCGTCGTGTCTTTCACGACGCTACCCAGCAGCGGGAAGCGGAACTCGAAATGGGGCTTGAACCAAGCGGGTTGTAAGACGATACCGCGCCGCGCGAGCTCTCCGAGCACGTCCGAGAAATCGAGCTCGACGAAGTACGGCAGCAGGAAACGGTCGTGAACCTGCGTACCCCAGTGCGCGAGAGGCTGCTGGTAGGGCTGCTCCCAAAAGCTGGCCAACAGCGCGCGGATCAGCAGCTGCGTGGCTGAAGACATGCGCGCGTGCGGAGGCATCTCGAACGAGCGCAGCTCGACCAAGCCGAGTCGCCCCGTCGGACCATCGGGCGAATACAGCTTGTCGATGCAGATCTCGGTGCGGTGAGTGTTACCCGTCACGTCGACGAGCAAGTGACGGAAGATGCGATCCACCAGCCAGGGCGGACACTCGGCCCCCCGCGGCGGAAGCCGCGAAATCGCCAGGGACAGCTCGTGTACCGAGTCGTCGCGCGCCTCGTCGGTGCGCGGCGCCTGCGACGTCGGACCGATGAAACGCCCAGAAAATAGGTAAGAGAGCGACGGGTGATTATGCCAGAAGGCGACCAAGCTCGCGAGCAGATCGGGCCTTCTCAAGAACGGGCTATCGGCGGCGGTGGCCCCACCCATCACGAAATGGTTGCCGCCGCCGGAGCCGATGTGCGCGCCGTCGAGCTCGAACTTCTCCGCGACCAGCGCCTCGGCGCGTGCTTCTTCGTACAGCAGCTCCGTTTGCGCGACGAGCTCCGGGAAGGAGCGCACGAACGGCACGTTGACCTCGATCACGCCGGGATCGGGGGTTACCTTGAAGTTGCCGAGCCGCGGATCCTCCGGCGGACCATAGCCCTCGAGCTCGATCGGAGTGCCGAGCGCGCGCGAGGTCTCTTCCAGCGCGGCTACGAGCTCGAGGTAGGTCTCGAGGCGCGCGAGCGGCGGCATGAAGATGCGCAAGATGCCTTGCCGCGGCTCGGCCACGAGCGCCGTCCGCACCACGCCGTAGGCCGACTCGAACTTCGTCGGCTCCGTTCGCCGAACGCCCGCGGCGTCGAGCGGACCGCGGCTCGCCGAAGGGCCACCCGGCGCGCTGCCTGCCGCCGCTCCGTAGCGGTCGTAGAGCCGTAGCTCGGACCCAACCGGTTCGGGCCGGCCCGGTCGGAGCGGGAAAGCGTAGCTTTGCGGCAAGGGCGCGCGCTCCGCGAAAGGATCGGCGGCGGGCTCGAAGCCGCGATCGGCGGCCTCGGCCCAAGGTTGAGAGTCGATGGGGAGGCGAAAGCCAGCCGGCGAGTCACCCGGCAGCAGGAAGCAGTGCTCGTCGCGCAAGAACCAGCGCCCGCTCACCCAGTCGCCCCAGTGCGCGAGCGGCAGCACGTAGCCCACGACGCTGTTCAGGCCTTGGCGGAAGACGCGCGCGAGCCGCTCGCGCTCGATCGGATCTTCGAGGCGCGACTGCAGCGGATCGACGTTGGTCGGCAGGCGGCGCTCGCGCCACAGGTGATACCAGGCATCTTCGTAGGCCGGCATCGTCCCCGGATCGCGGATGGCCAAGAGCTCAGCGAGGTGAGCGACGAAGCGACGGGCGTGCTCGGCGGTGTGGCCGAGGCTCTCCCCGGTCATCGCGATCAGCGACGGGTCTTTCCAGGTCGGGACGCCGTCGTGCCGGAAGTAGCAGGAGAGCGCCCAGCGCGGCAGCGGCTCGCCGGGGTACCATTTGCCTTGGCCGTGAAACAGAAAGCCGCCCGGCTGCCACGCGCCGTGCAGGCGCCGCAGCAGTCGATCGGCCACGTCGTGCTTCGAGCCCCCGAGCGCGTCCGT
This sequence comes from Pseudomonadota bacterium, assembly GCA_023431345.1. GTDB lineage: Bacteria > Myxococcota_A > Polyangia > Polyangiales > Polyangiaceae > PMG-095. Next base: position 13,832 of record JAEYWK010000097.1, on the reverse strand, counting down.
GTTCCATTCGGGCGCATCGGGCTCACGGCTGCTGACGAACGTCGGCTCGCCGCCCATCGTCAGGCGCACGTCGCCCTCGCTCAGGCGGCGATCCACCTCTTCCCCGCAAGCCAGCAGCGCTCCCCACTCGGCGTCGGTGTAGGGCTTCGTCACGCGCGGGCGGTCGATGACGCGCGTCACCGCCATCTCGAACTCGAACTCGGTCTCGACCTTGTCGAACAGCCCGCCTTCGATCGGCGCGGCCGACGACGGCTCGGGCGAGCACGCCAGCGGGATATGACCCTCGGCCGCGAACAGGCCCGACGTCGGATCGAGCCCAATCCAGCCTGCGCCCGGCACGTAGGCCTCGCACCAGGCGTGCAAGTCCGTAAAGTCTGCTTCTGGCCCCGTCGGCCCTTCGAGCGGCTTCTGGTCGGGCACCAGCTGAATCAAGTAGCCTGACACGAAGCGCGCGGCGATGCCGAGCGCGCGCAGCACGTGGACGAGCAGCCAGCTCGAGTCACGACACGAGCCCTTCCCCTTCTCGAGCGTCTCCTCCGGCGTTTGCACGCCCGGCTCCATGCGGATCACGTAGTCGACCGCCTCGCGCACCGCGCGGTTCACGTCGACCAAGAAGTCGACCGTGCCTCGCGAGGTGAGGTCGAGCTCGGAGACCAGCCGCCGGAACAGCGCGCCGCGCTCCTCCGTCACCAGGTAGGGAGCGAGCTCGCGCGCCAGCGCCGGCGCGTAGGCGAACGGGTACTTCTGCGCGCTCTCCTCCAAGAAGAAGTCGAAGGGGTTGATCGCCTCCAGGTCGGCGACCAAATCCACGCTGACCGTCAGCTCCCGGGTGCGCTCCGGCACCGTCACTCGCGCCAGGAAATTGCCTTGCGGATCCTGCTGCCAGTTCAAGAAATGCTCGCGCGGCTCGACGCGAAGCGAGTAGCTGAGCACCGGTGTTCGCGTGTGGGGCGCGGGCCGGAGCCGCACCACCTGCGGTCCTAAAAGCGCCGGCGTGGCGTAGCGGTAGCTCGTCTTGTGAGTGAGCGCGACACGAATTGCCATGTTTTGAAACCCGAGGTCCGAGCGCCGAAGCGCGAGCTACAAGTCGAAGAACTGAAGCTGCACGGCGCTGCCGACGTCGTTCAGCTGCCCTTGGAGCGCGTCGATGTACTGGTGCAGGCCGTGCGCCCTGATCTCGCCGATTTTTGCGTAGTCGAGCTCCGAGCGCAGCCTCCCGAGGACCCGCTCCGACTCGTTCATGAAGGAACCGAGCGGCGTCCCCGAGATCGCGTGCAGGCTCTCTTGAGCCCGCCGCACGCAGCGCAAGATGCTGCGGGGGAAGTTGCGATCGAGCAGCAAGAATTCGGAGACCGTCTCCGGCGTCGTCACGTGGTGGATCTGCCGGTACATTTGCAGCGCGCTCGCGGAGTTGAGCAACGTGGCCCAGCCCACGTGATCGACGCGGCTGCCCACGCCGTTCTGGCTCTGACTTTGACCCTGAAACAAGGAGGGGGTCGGTGACAGCAAGAAGTACTTCACGTCCAAGATGCGCGAAGTCTTGTCGGCCCTCTCCAGCATGCGGCCGAGGTTGGCGAAGTGAAACGCCTCACCGCGCGACAAGGTCGCGTTGGTCACGCCCTCGAAATAGATACCGCCGCGCTTCACGCGCGCGCAAAAGTCGATCAAGTCTTCCGGCTGCGCGCCGGGGCGCGCGCTCTGCACGACCATCAGGTAGAGCTCGTTCAGCTCTTGCCACATCTCGCGCGAGATCACGTCGCGCACGCTGCGCGCGTTCTCCCGCGCGCGCGCCACGCTCGACAAGATCGAGCTCGAGTACTCGTCGTCGAAGGTGAGAAACTGAGTAACGCTCTCGGCCGTAGCCTGACCGTACTTCTTCGCGAACAGCTCGTGATCGCCGGTGGTGTGCACGAGCGAAGCCCAGTCGCGTTCGTGGCCCGAGCTCTCCAGCATCAAGTTGAGGCTGACGTCGACGAAGCGCGCCACATTCTCCGCGCGCTCGACGTAGCGGCTACACCAATAGATGGCGTCGGCGACCCGGCTCAGCACGCCCCACCTGCCCCACGCCTCAGCCGCCGTTGGATTGGTTCGTTCACGATGCCAGCACCCAGGTGTCTTTGCTGCCGCCACCCTGGGAAGAGTTGACGACGAGCGAGCCCCTTTTCAGCGCTACCCGCGTCAGCCCACCCGGGCTCACGTGGATGTCACGACCGTACAGCACGTACGGCCGCAGGTCGACGTGCCGGCCCTCGATGCGATCGCCGACGATGGTCGGCACGCGCGAGAGTGACAGCGTCGGCTGCGCGATGTAGCCGCGCGGATTTTGCTTGATGCGCTCGGCGAAGTCGCTGCGCTCCGCCGCGGTCGCGTGCGGCCCCACCAACATGCCGTAGCCGCCTGCGCCGTCGGTGGCCTTCACCACCAGCGCCTCCAGGTGCGACAGCACGTAGCCGCGATCCTCCGCTTCGCTGCACACGTAGGTGGGCACGTTCGGGATGATCGCGTCTTGGTCCAGGTAATATTTGATGATCCGCTCGACGTAGCGGTAGATGGCCTTGTCATCGGCCACGCCGGTGCCGGGAGCGTTCGCCAGCGCCACGCGCCCCTTGAGGTAGACCTCGAAGATACCGGGCACGCCCAGCAGGGACTCGGGCCGGAACGCCAGCGGGTCCATGAAGTCGTCGCTGACGCGGCGGTAGACGACGTCGACCCGCTGCAGGCCGGCGGTGGTGCGCATCTGCAAGAAGCCGTCGCGCACGACCAAGTCCAGCGGCTCCACGAGCTCCACGCCCATCTGCTGTGCGAGGAAGGCGTGCTCGTAGTACGCGCTGTTGTAGCGACCGGGCGTGAGCACGACGACGCGCGGCTCGGAGACGGCGTCGGGCGCCAAATGCCGCAGCGTTTCGAGCAGCCGGAGCGGGTAATCGTCGACGGGCCGCACCCGTAGGCTCTCGAAGATGCGCGGGAACGTGCGCTTCAGCACCTGGCGGTTCTCCAGCACGTAGCTCACCCCCGACGGGCAGCGCAAGTTGTCCTCGAGCACGTAGAACTCGCCGTTCTTGTCGCGCACCAGATCAGTGCCGGTGATGTGGCACCAAATGCCGCGCGGCGGCTTGAGGCCCTCGCACTGCGGGCGGTAGTCGGCGCAGGTGCGCACGAGCTCGCTCGGGACGACGCCGTCCTTGATGATCTTTTGCTCACCGTACACGTCGGCGATGAACAGGTTGAGCGCCTCGATGCGCTGCCTCAGCCCGCGCTCGAGCCGCTCCCACTCTTTGGCGGTGATGATGCGCGGGATGATGTCGAACGGAAAGATTCGCTCACCCTCACCCTTCAGGGTGAAGGTGATGCCCATGTTGAGCAGGTCGCGCTCGGCCGCGGCTTGGCGCCCGAGCAGCTCTCCATCGGGTAAGCCGTTGATGCCGTTCACGAGCCGGCTGCATCCGGGCCGTGGCGCATCCGGGCCTTCGAAGATTTCGTCGAAAAACGGACCGTTCTGCGGATCGTAGCCGTGGAACTTCATTTCCTCGGGGGCTTTCTCCAGCATCCAAGCGCGCTCGCTGCATCTGCCGAGCTTCGCGAATATTTCAGGTTTGTTTCATCGTTACCAGGTCCGCGAGCCCTCGTCGTCGGGGCGAGCTTTCCTCGATGATTCCGCGCAAGGCAGCGGGGACGCGCGCGTCGCCTTTCGCGCGCGGTGGCGCGAGCATCGGGCTCGCTCCAGCCTGCGGAGCAGCGACTAGCGTCCGGCGGGCCACGACGTGCTCGCGTCACGGCGCGACGACGCCACCCGGCGCGTCGCCGTGCGGCGCCGGGTAGCACGTCGCTCGAGGGCAGCGAAGCTCAGGGAAGCGCGCGCGTCGTGAAGTGCGGCTCGCCGGCGAGCGACGCGAAGTAGTCGACGAAGCCGACCTGCTTGTCGATGAAGGCGCCGCGCTTCGTCTCGCCCAAGCAAGCCTCCGCGCCGCCGTAGACGTAGGTCGACACGAACGCGGTAGCGCACTCGTACGGCAGCTTCTGCTCGGCGAGGCCGCGCGCCAGCTCCTCCAGGTTCGTGAAGTCGAACAGGTGGCCCTGGCCGTCTTCGGTCGGCACGTAGCTGACGGCGTTGACGGGCAAGCCACCTTCTTGATCGCGGTAACGCCCGACCTCGTCGAAGTGCTCGAAGCCGAAGCCCATCGGATCGAAGAGCACGTGGCAATTCTTGCAGCCGCTCACCGCGTGCGCGGTCTCGTAGCGCTGGCGGGTGGTGAGCTGGCCCGGCTTCGGAGCGGCGAGGTCCGGCACGTTGGCAGGCACGACCGGAGGCTCACGGCACAGCAGCTTTTCCATCACCAACAGGCCGCGCTTGGTCGGTGAGCTGCCGTTGGAAGACGAGAGAGCCGACAGCAGCGAGCCCTGTGCCAAGATGCCGATGCCGCGCCCGGCGGGGCGCTCGACCGCCGCGTAGTCCGAGGCGGGCGCCGGGAAGCCGTAGAACGACGCGAGCGAAGCGGTGGGCGTGGTGAACGAAGCCGTGAGCAGCTCGTGCAGACCACCTTGTTGGGTGATCACGATCTCGCCCAAGAAGCGGCGAGTCTCCGCGACCATGGGCTCGCGTAGCGACGCGAACTCCGGCACGGCGGACTTCGTCATGCCCGAGGCGCGGCCGTAGCCCAGCCAGGAGTTGAAGAACTTCTCCACCGTACGCAGGCCCTTGTCGGTGGCGAGCAGCTCGCGCGCCGCCCCCTCGAGCTCTGCCGCAGTACCGAGCTGCCCTGCTTCCGCCCGCGCCAGCAGCGCGTCCGTCGGCGTCGTGCCGGTGAAGCTGTACGCGAGCTCGGTCGCCAGCTCGAGCTGCGAGAGCTGATAGCTCTTGCCGCTGGCCGTGCCTACCTCACGCCGGTAGACGAAATGCGGCGATTGCACGAGCCCGCGCGCGACGTAGGCGATCGCGGTCGGGAAATCCTTGGCCGCCTGCACCTTCTGGAACAGCGCGACGTAGCGCTCGCGCTCGGGGCCCGTGAGGGGACGACGGAACAAGCGCTTGCCGTACTTGTCGATGAACTGTCCGGCGCACGCCGCGTCCGGCGCCGACGAAGCGCACGGCAAGAGGTTCGGCAGCGCGGCGCCGCTCACGGCCTTCCCGATCGAGTCACCCGTGCGATCGAGCTCCGCGGCGGCCTGTTTGCCGACCACGAGCAGCGACGCATCGTTGTCGAAGCCATGGGACGAAATCGTGTCCGCGCCGAAGCCGCCGGACCACTGTCCGTTCAGCTCGGGGAACACGTCGGCCAAGCTGTTCGCCAGCTCCTCACGGCTCAGACGACGCAGGCGCGGTGCGCCCACCACGGAGGTACCGCAGACGGCCGCCGGGATCGGACCGGAGCTGTGCTCACCCCCGACACCAGGGCCAGGACCAGGACCAGGACCTGCGCCGCCGGTGGCATCTTTCTTCGGGTCGTCGCTATCGGCGCTGCAGGCGCTCAGCGCGACGCCCACGGCCAGCAGCGAGCACTTCGCGAGCCAGCCCTTCATGTCAGCACCTCCGTGATCGGAGCGCTGGCATCTGGGAACATGCCGCTCACGCCCATCGCCTGACACAACGAAAGATACAGATCGCCCGCAGGACGGTCGGTCCCGAAATTCACGACGCGGCCCGGCTTGAGCGCGCCGCCTCCGCCGCCGATGATGACCGAGGGCAAGTACGACATCGCGTTCGGCGTCGCCCCCAGCTGGATGGGCGCTGTCTTGGTGGGGTGCCAGGCGCCCTCACCGATCTCGCTCATGATGTACACGATCGTGTTGTCGATGATCTTCTTGCCCGGGTCGGCCGGATCGGGCTCCAGCAGCGGCGTGAGCGCGTGCGTGTAGAGCTGCTCGATGAACCAGCGCTGAGCTTTGGCGAACCCTTGACGGGCCGTGATGTCGAGCCCGTTGCCCGCGCCTTGCGGGCCCGTGTGGCTGAGGGTGGCGTGATGGCCACCGGGCGACCCCATGAAGCCGAAGTCGAAATCGCAATTGGTGTACAGGGGCTGTACGGCGACCACCTGGCGCGCGTTGCAGGCCAGCGCAGCGCCCGCGATCTGCAGCTGCGCGGCGAGCACCTTCGGAAAATTCTCGGCTTGCTTGATGAAGTAGTCTTCGGAGGGCGAGAGCTTGCGTATCTCCTCCACGGCGCTCAGCACCGGCTTCGAGGTGCAGCTGATGGCGCCGCCTCCGCCGCCGCCGGCCTTGAGGGCTTGGACAGCCTCGATGTGCGTCTTCAACTTGGTTTGCTCGGCCGTGAGCGCGGAGAGCTCACTCCGGAGGCCTTCGAGCTCAGCCTCGGTCAAGCTGCGCAGCGCCGCCGTGAGCTCCACGTTCGGGTCGGGCCCCGCGGAGGGCGCGCCGGTCACGCCCGAGAAGGCGGCGTCGTAGGCCGCGAGCGGGCTCTTCTCGGGAGCGACGGCCGTGCCGTCCCACATCAGCTTGCCGTCTTTGTCGAGACCCCACTCGCGGTGGGGAAACGCGCCGAGCGCGAGCACTTGAACGCCGAGCGCGTTGGCGATCTGGTGCTCGACCGTGACGCGCGGCGCCGACTCATCGGGCAGCTTGCCGCCGGTGCCGAGGCCCGAGAGACAGACGGTGAGCGCCTCGTGGGTGGACGCGCCGTCGGGGTACTTCAGGCCCTGGACGACCGTCGTATACGACTTCAGCTGCTCTTGCAGCGGCCCCAAGATGCTCACGCCCGATTCGTTCAGCGCAAACGACGTGGGGTCGCTGGCCATCACCTTCGGATTGAAGTGCTCCGGCGGGACGCCGTGCGGCATGAAAAAGAGCATGAAGCGCTTGGAGCCCGGCGTGGCCTGCGCGAGCGCGACGTTCGAGAGTCGGGAAGCAGCGGCGGCGCCGAGCCCGAGCCCTAAAGCGCTCAAGAAGACACGTCGCTGAACCCGGAGCGATGCGTTGGTCTTTCGCATATCGTCCTACGGTCGTAGCATGCGGCTGCGCGTCAGCCAGCAAAGTTTGCCCACGTATTGGCGATGGGACCGCTCCCAGATCGCCTCGGGCGCGGCTACTTGGTGAGGCTCGAGCGAGCGCGCAGAGTGTAAAGTGATAGTGTCGTTAAACGTGCCGTCGCACCCCCGTTCGATGCTGTGCCTCGGCGCGCTCGTCGCGCTCACGCCAGCGCTCTCGGCTGCCCAGCCAGCGCCCACCGCGGCGCTCTCGCCTTCCGTCGCGGCGACTGTCGAGAGCGAACGCGAGCCACCGCTGCTGCTCCCACCCACGTTACATGCCTTGGGGTTGATGACGGCGATGCGTGCGACCGAGGCCTACCTCTGGCCACATCCGTTCGCCGAGACCAACCTCGCGCAGATGGGCTGGCACTACCACCGAGCCTTCACCCTGCCCCCGCGCTGGGATGGGTCGCAGCCGCTGTTCCGTCAAGACGGCGACCGTTGGTACATCAACGTGATCGGGCACGGCGCGTTCGGCAGCGAGCTCTACCTGCGCGCGCGGACGTGCCGCCATGCGCCGTGGCAAGCGCTGCTCTTCACGACGCTGGCCAGCGCCACCTGGGAGTACGCCTTCGAAGCCAACGGCGTGCGACCGAGCGGCCTCGACTTGATGTTCACGCCCGCGGCCGGCCTGGTGCTCGGCGAGGCGCGCTACCTGAGCTGGCGCAGCGCGCGCACGCTCAACCGGGGTCCCCTCCGCTCGGCCCTCACGAGCTTGTTCGACCCCTTCGGCGAGCTCGAACGGGCCCTCGGCGCCCCCTGCTGAGCTCAGCGGGCGCAGCCGGTGAGCTGCGCCGAGCGAGGCTCGATTTATCGAAGTGACAGCCGCCTCTGCCAAATAGTGGACCGGTGTTCAGTGCCGGGTGTACTGAACGAGTATGCAGATGACGATTGTTCAGGCGCTGTTGGTCACGGTGTTCCGCGCGGCGCGGGTGGGTCGGCGACCCAACCTGACGGCCTTTTGCAAGCGGGGGGGAGCCTCGGTGGCCCAGCTGCAGGCGGCGTTCGATCAGCTGGAGGCGGAGGGTCTGCTTTCCTCAACACCCGAGGGTGAGCAGCTCACCCTGCAAGGTTTGGCCGTCGCGGCCGCGCTCTCGCGCGCGGTGGAGCGCAGGCGCCGCGCACTCGCCGCTTGCCGTCCGCTCGCGGCGTGAGCGCCCGCGGGCGACTCGAGCGGAGCCGGCAGCGCGGGGCGGGCGAGAATCGTATCGAGGCGAGATACGATTTACCGGACGAACACTGACGCGACACGGGCGCGAAACCGAGGGCGCGAGACAACGAGAGCGGCACGAATGGCACGCTCCGCGCCGCACCTGGCGGCCGTCACTTCCGAGACCGTCAAAACGCACTGTCCGTATTGTGCGTTTCAGTGCGGCCTTTCGGTGACGACGCTGCGAGGCACCTCCGCGCCGCTGCGTGTGGCCGCGAACCCGGACTTTCCCGTGAACCGCGGCCAGATGTGCATCAAGGGCTTCACCAGCGCGGCCCTGCTCGAGCACCCGCAGCGTCTGCGCCAACCGCTGCTACGACAGCCTAACGGTCGGCTCGCGCCCGCGACGTGGAGCCAGGCCCTCGACTATGTCACCGAGCGCCTGAAGGCCCTGCGCAGCGCGTACGGGCCCGAGTGCGTCGGCGTGTTCGGAAGCGGCGCGCTCACCAACGAGAAGGCATACCTGCTCGGCAAGCTCGCGCGCGTCGCGCTGCAAACGCCCAACATCGACTACAACGGCCGCTACTGCATGTCGTCGGCGGCCGCGGGGCAAAACCGCGCGTTCGGCGTCGATCGGGGCCTGCCGTTCCCCGTTTCCGACATCGCGGAGACGCGCGCGCTCCTGCTCTGGGGCTCGAACTGCGCAGAGACGATGCCGCCCATCATGCAGTGGGTGCACGCGCAACGAGAGCGAGGCGGCAGCCTGATCGTGGTCGACCCGCGACGCACCGACACGGCGCGCGACGCGGCGCTACACCTTCAGCCGACGCCCGGCACTGACCTGATGCTCGCCAACGGCCTGTTGGCCTTGGCGCTCGAGCGCGGTTTGTGCGACCTCGACTACATCGCGCGCCGCACCGAGGGCTTCGACGAGCTGCGCCGCCACCTGATCGGGATCGATCCGACGTACGTCGAGCGCGTGACCGGGGTCTCGCTCGACAAGCAGACGCGCGCCGTCGAGCTGATGGCGCGCGCCGAGAGCAGCATGCTCCTGTCGGGGCGCGGGGCGGAGCAGCAGTCGAAAGGCACCGACACGGTGCTCTCCTTCACGAACCTGATGCTGGCGCTGGGCAAGGTCGGAAAGCCCGCCAGCGGCTATGGCTGCCTCACCGGCCAAGGCAACGGCCAGGGTGGCCGCGAGCACGGTCAAAAAGCCGATCAATTGCCCGGTTACCGCCTCATCGAAGATCCAGAGCACCGCGCCGCGATCGCCAAGGTGTGGGGCGTCAGCCCGGAGTCGCTACCCGGCAAAGGCAAGAGCGCCTACGAGCTGCTCGACTCGCTAGGGCCAAAGGGCGGCGTTCGGGCGCTGCTGGTGTTCGGCTCCAACGTCGTCGTCGCGTCGCCGAACGCCGGCCACATCGAGAATAAGCTCAAGCAGCTGGAGCTGCTCGTCGTGTGCGATGCGTTCGAGAACGAGACGGCTCACGCCGCGCACGTGGTCTTGCCCATCGCGCAGTTCGGTGAAGAGCAAGGCACGCTCACCAACCTGGAAGGGCGAGTCATCTTGCGCGAGCCGGTGCAGAGAGCGCCCGAAGGGGTGAAGACCGATCTCGAAATCATCGGCGAGCTCGCCCAGCGCTTGGGCCACACGAGAGGCTTCGAGTTCGATGGCGCCGAAGCGGTGTTCGACGAGCTGCGCCGGGCCAGCGCAGGGGGCAAAGCCGACTACAGCGGCATCAGCTACGCGCGAATTCGCGCCGAGCAGGGCGTATTTTGGCCGTGTCCGGCGCCGGATCACCCGGGCACACTTCGGCTGTTCGAAGAGCGCTTTTCGCACCCTGATGGCCGAGCTCGCTTCTTCGTGGTGCGGCATCGACCCGCGGCGGAGCTGCCCGACGCAGAGTACCCGCTGTTCTTCACGACCGGGCGCTACAAGGAGCACTACAACTCGGGCGCGCAGACGCGGCGCGTCGACCAGCTCGTCGAGCAGAAGCCCGAGCCGCGCGTGCAGCTTCATCCGCGCCTCGCCGCCGAGCTGGGCGTCAGCGAAGGCCAGTCGCTCTTGATCGAGAGCCGCCGCGGCAGCGTGAGCTTGCTGGTCGCGCTCAGCCGCGACATTCGCCCCGACACGTTGTTCGCGCCCTTCCACTGGGGAGGCAAGCTCGCCGCCAACCTGCTGACCATGCCCGCGCTCGACCCGCTGAGCCGCATGCCCGAGTTCAAGATCTGCGCGGTGCGCGCGCGCGCGGCCGGCACAGGCAGCGCCACCAAGAGGCCCCAATGAGCAAAAAGAAGCTGGTCATCATCGGCAACGGCATGGGCACCTGCCGTCTGCTCGACGAGCTTTCGGCCCGGGGCGGCGCGTTTCAATACGAAATCACCGTGTTCGGCGAAGAGCAGGGCGGCGCCTACAACCGCATCATGCTCGGGAAGGTGCTGGCGGGCGGCGCGCCCGACGACATCGTGACCAAGCCGCTCGAGTGGTACGACAAGAACAACGTGCGGCTGATCGATCGCACTCGCGTCGTCAAGCTCGACACCCTGCGCAAGCAGGTCGTCACCGCGGACGGCCAGATGCGCGGCTACGACGTGGCGGTGCTCGCGACCGGTAGCCAGCCCGTCGTGCCCGCGCTCGAGGGCATGAACGACGACAACGGCGAGCTCAAGCCCGGCCTGTTCGTCTACCGCACCATCGGCGACTGCATGCGCATGCGCGAGCACGCGCGCTCCGGTGACAGCGCCGTCGTGGTCGGGGGAGGCCTGCTCGGCCTCGAGGCGGCCAAGGTGCTGGCCGATCGTGGGCTGCACGTCACGGTCGTACAGCTGAAAAAGACGTTGATGAACGCGCAGCTGGATGAAATTGGCGGCGAAATGCTGGAGCGCCAAATGGAGCGCGCGGGCATCTTCGTGCGCACGGGGCGCACCGTCGAGGCGGTGTACGCCGAGGAGCGCGTCAAGGGCGTCTACCTCGACGACGGCACCAATCGCCCCGCCGATATCGTGGTGCTGGCGTGCGGCGTGCGGCCGCGCACCGACGTCGCCAAGGCGTCGGGGCTGCCTGTCAACCGCGGTATCATCGTCAACGACACGCTCGCCACCGAAGTTCCGAGCGTCTACGCCTTCGGCGAGTGCGCCGAGCATCAAGGCAAGACTTACGGCATCGTCGCGCCGGTCTGGGAGCAAGCGGTGGTGCTGGCGGATGTGCTCACGGGCCGCAACGCGGCCGCCACCTACCGCGGCTCCAAGCTGTACACGCGGCTGAAGGTCGCAGGCGTCGAGGTCGCGACGCTGGGCATCAGCCAGCCGGAGCGGCCGGAAGACGACGTGCTGCAGATCGTTCAAGATCGCAAAGACGCCTACCGCAAGCTGATCGTGCGCGACGGACGGCTCGTCGGCGCCATCCTCGTGGGCGACACGGCCGCCGCGGGCACGCTGGTTCAGCACTTCGATCGCGGCGATTTGCTGCCTGAAGACCCGCTGGAGCTCTTGTGCCAGCCCAGCGGCACGACGGATCCCGCGGCGCGCATCGTGTGCAATTGCCACAAGGTCACGGAGGCGAGCGTGTGCGAGGCGATCGCGGCTGGCGCCGAGAGCGTGGAGGCGATCAGCGCCGCCACGAAGGCATGCACGGGTTGCGGCTCGTGTAAGAGCGAGGTCGGACAGCTCTTGGCCAAGGCGCCCAAGAAGGCGTCGCTACCGCTGGCGGCGAGCGGCTGAGCGATGACGTCCGTTCCGCTCAGCGACCTGCGCGCGCTCGCCGCGTTTCGCTTCGAGTTGCGCCGCTTCCTGGCGTTCAGCGAGCAAGCGGCCCGCGCCGCCGGCATCGAGCCGCAGCAGCATCAGCTGCTGTTGGCGGTGGCGGGGTTGCCGGCCAACGCTCGCCCCAACATCCGCACCCTGGCCGCGCGACTGTGCGTGCAGCATCACACCACCGTCTCGCTCGTCGACCGGCTCGAGCAGCGAGGCCTGCTCCGCCGCGAGCGCGGCAACGCCGACAAGCGCGAGGTCTTGCTGCGCCTGACCGAGGCGGGAACCGAGCTGCTCCAGGACCTCTCGCGGCAGCACCGCGCCCACCTGCAGCGCGTCGGCCCCGAGATGGTGACAGCCCTCGCCTCGATCCTCGGCCAGCGCGGCTGGGACACCCATCCCGAGCCGGAAATCCCCCGCGTTTCCGCGCACCGAGTCCCCCGGCCTAGGCCTTCTGGCCGCTCGAAACGCCCCGCCCCGCCATGAGCTGACGAAAACGCACGCCAGCCCTTGCAGGCCCCCCTGCCCCTGAGGTAAACCCCCGCTCCCTCACGGACATCCTTCGCGGACATCCCCACGCAGCGGTGGTGGAACTGGCAGACACACCAGCTTGAGGTGCTGGCGCCGTAACTGGCTTGGAGGTTCAAGTCCTCTCCGCTGCACTGAAAACCGCCTGATTCAAAGTCAGGCGGTTTTTGCTTTTTTGGGGATCTCCGCTCTCGACGAGGGCGTCAGCAACGTCGTCCTCGGCCTACTTGTCCTTTGGCTTGTCGTGCTGGCGCGCCCAGTAGGGTGGCGTGCCGGGCATGACATCGCAGAGTCCCGCTTCGCTGCCGGGGTAGCTCTTGACCCACAGCCCGTCGAGCGGTCCGCCCTCGACGCTGTACCAGCTCGCGGAGAGGGGGCGGCCGTCGCCGCGCTCGAGCTCGGTGACGCGCAGCCCGAGATCGTCGATGCGCTCGCAGCGGATGCCCTCGAGAGAGAACCGCCAAGCCTGACTATCGCCACGGAAGCCCACGAAGTTCGCATGCCCGACGCCGTCGAGTGGCTTGAGCGTGTAGGTCGTCTGCTTAGCGCCCTTGTCTTCGCTGATAGCGTAGCCCTTGGGATCGGACCTGATCTTGTCCAGGGCCATAGCAAGCGCGGAAACTTCTGTTCTGCGCTTTTTGACACTTGGAGCCGGCGCAGCGCTAGCTGCACGTACCGCCGACGAGGGTGGCTCCTGCCCGGCGTCGCGCTGTTTGCAACCAAGCACGGCAGCGATTGCAAAAACTCCCATACCCAGGGATGAACGCATCCACCGACGCAAGCCGAGCGGCGAGCCGCGGTCAACGGGCGAGCCATCTAAAGCGCGCCGTTTACGGTCTGGCGCAAGCATTGGCTGCTGCTCCTCCAAGGATGCAGAGCGCGTTGCTGTCGTGCACCAGCTCGAGCACGCGCTCCGGTTCGGGCCCTAGGGTTGCCACGTCACCGAGGCAGACGACTTGATCGGCCCCGTCGCGCGCGATCTGCGCCAACACCGCCTCCACGGCCAGGGCGTTCCAGTGAAGGTCCGATATCAGCGCGATGCGCATGAGCGCCGCTGCTCAGAAGGAGCCGGTCAGCGCGACGCCGATTGGCTTTGCAGCCGCGGCCTGTGCGGGGGCCGCGGCGGGGTCGGGCTCGAACGAGGTGCTGCCCAGCACTGAGAGCCCAATCCCCCCCGCCACGCCCACCCCACCACCGATGGCCAACGGCAACGAGAGCGACGAATCGAAGTCGACGGCAAGGAAAGTCACTCCCACGATCAGCGACACGCCGCCGAGCACCGTGAGCAAGTAGCCGCGGGTGTGGACCACGCACGGATCACGCTCAGGCCGCCTCGACGGCTGCCGTGTAGCGACGTGAGAAGTAGCTCCAGAAGCCCGGCAGGCGATCGCTCTGAAGCGTGGCTCGCAGCGTGAGCACGTTGC